>JACRKB010000286.1 GCA_016235545.1 Verrucomicrobiota bacterium
AAGAATTGGGTTGGGTTACCATGCTGAAGTGCATTCACCTGCGCGGTGAAGTTGGGAGCGAAACCAACCAAGTCGGTTTTCTTTGCGGCCCTGCGTCTTTGCGTCTTTGCGTTGAGTTTCAACTGCCGGAGTTAGGTTGATCGGAGCCCATCGCCGAGATGCTTGCGGTGCTCACCTCGCTTCGCTCGGAATGGGGTTCGACGGAGTCTCACCCTACCGGGCGGTGACTTCACTTGAACTCGTGGCGGATTCGGACGAGACGGAAGTTTTCGCCGACACACATCAGCGTGTCCCACCAGTCCGCGCCGTCGTGGCGGTAGCGGATTTGCAGTCCGCGCACAGTGCGGGCCCGCAGGAGTTGTCGGGCGTCATCGAGCGTCAGCGTGCCTGTTTCCGGCGCGTAGCCTTGGGCGGATTGTTTGGGAATGATCTCGGTGATTTGCGCGCAGGCTTCGATGTCGCGCAGGAGGCGCTCGACTTCGGCGAGGTCGAGCGTGCTGGAGCGGAGTTCGGGGAGAAGAAGCGTTTCACTCATGGGCGACGAGGCGTTGGTCGAGGCGGGCGTCGGGCGCGTGGCATTGCGTGCAGAGCAGGCGCTCGACGTGCGGGGTGCGAAGGCCGTAGAGGCCGCCCGGGCCGTGGCAGCTCAGGCAGTCGCTGCGCATCAACGTGGCGTGTGGAATCGTGGGCGGCGCGCCGGGCCACGCGCGCTTGCCGGGACCGAAGGCGGTGAAACCGGCAAAGGAGTTTCCGCTTGATGGCTCGCGCAGCGCGGCGTCGCCGAGGGGAATTTGCGGGCCGCCGGCGGGGACGTGGCATTGCGTGCAGTTGCTGAAGTGCGCGTGGCTGACCTTCGAGGCGGTGCGGTCCTTGACGGCCAGGCCGCTCGCGTGGCAGGCCAGACAGGCGGAGGAGGAGTCTTGCGTGATGGGATGCGGCACGACGGGCGGCGCGCCATCGAAGGCGCGACGCGTCTGCCGTTGCGCGACGGCGGCGGCGCGGAACTCCGGCGGGGCGTTGGTGGTCAGCGCGAGTCGCGGCGGGCCGATGAGCAGGTGCAGGTCGCTGCGCCAGCCGGCGTTGGGGCCGCTGCGTTTCCGGTTCACCTCGCTGTAAGTCACGATGCCCGGCACCGAGCGGTCTGGCGCGTCGCCGCTGCGGCTGGCTTGGGCGGTGGAAAGTTCCGTCGGGCGCGTAAGGCTGACTTGCGAACGTGTCTGGCGCAGCCCCATGAAGTAGCCGCTCACCGCCGCCGTGATAAGCACGGCCAGCAGCACACGGCGCGAGGCGCGCGAGCGGTTGAAGTGTGGCAGCCAGTTGTTCACAGAGTGTTGTCAGGAGCGCGGGCGCCCACGTCCGCAGCGCGAAACAGCGCAGACCCCGACTGCGGACGTGGGCGTCCGCGCTCCTTTCGGTGGGTGGGAGTTTCGTAATCGCTCATCGCCTCGCCTCACGCAGTGTTCGTCCGTGCCGTGCCGAGCTTCGTGACAGTCGCGGCGCATTTCTTGTAGTCCGGTTCCTTCGAGATGGGGTCCACCTCGCCCAGCGTCAGGTCGTTGACGAGCAGGCGCTGATCGAAGAACGGGATGAAGAGCGAGCCGCGCGGGACGTGGCCGCGGCCGTTCGTCCACACCGGCAGGCGGAGCTGGCCGCGCCGCGTGCGGACCAAAATCGTCTCGCCATTCGCAATGCCGCGCTCGGCGGCGTCTGCCGGGTGCATCTCCACGTAGGCGTGCGGCATCGCGCCGGCGAGCTGCGGGATGCGCATGGTCATCGTGCCGGTGTGCCAGTGCTCCAGCACGCGACCGGTGCAGAGCCAGAACGGAAAGTCCGCGTCCGGCTCCTCGGCGGCCTTTTCGTAAGGCGCGAACCAGATGAGCGCTTTGTCGTCCTTCGTGACGGAGTGGTAGAACTGGATTCCCGCGCCGCGCTTCACATACGAGTCGTCAAACTCGGAGAAGCGGAACTTCGTCTCGCGCCACGCGCCGCTGGCCTGCTGCACGACGGGCCAGCGCAGGCCGCGCGCCTTCACGTATTCGTCGTAGGGCGCGAGGTCCTTGTGCTTGTAGCGGCTGAACAACCGGTATTCCTCGAAGAGCGCCTTGTCCACGTTCACGTCGTAGTAATGCTTCCAATCCCACGCGGGCACCTCGGCCCCGGCGGCGTTCTTGAACGTGAAAAGGAACTTGCCGTCCTTGTCCTTCAGGCCGGGATGGCCCAGCCCGAAGAGTTTCCGCGCGACGGCGATGGTCTGCCAGCAATCGTCCCGCGCCTCGCCGGGCGGGTTCACCAGCTTGAACCACTGCTGCGTGCGCCGCTCGGAGTTGCCGAACATGCCGTTCTTCTCCACCCACAGCGCGGAGGGCAACACGAGGTCGGCCAGCTCGGTCGTCGCCGTCGGATACACGTCGGAGACGATGAGGAATTTGTCTTCGAGGCCGCGCTTCGCCTTGAAGAGCTTGTGCAAGTTCGGCAGCGACTGGCCGGGGTTCGTGACCTGCACCCAGACGGTGCTGATGTCGCCGCCCTGCGCGGTGGGCGTGCAGAACTTTTCCCACAAGAGAACAGTGTGATGGCCAATCTTCGCGTTGATGCGACCCGGCGGCACGTTCCAAATCCGTTCCGTCTCCGCGCGATGCTCGGCGTTCGCGATGAGCCGGCCACCGGGCAGGAAGTGGCAGAGCGTCCCGACCTCGCGCGCGGTGCCGCACGCGCTGGGCTGGCCGGTGAGCGACGTGGGCGCGTCGCCGGGCTTGCCGAAATGGCCGCTCAGAAGATGGATGCCGTGGCAAAGTCGGTTCGCGTTCGTGCCGCGCGAATGCTGGTTGAAGCCCATGCACCAAACGCTTGTGATGCGAATGTCCCTTCGCCCGAACAGTTCGCCGAGCAGGCGAATCTTCTCGGCTGGAACGCCGGAAATCTTCTCCACGTATTCGGGCGTGTAGGGTTCGAGCGCGGCCTTGTAGGCGTCGAAGGTCATCGCGTCGCCGAGCAAGGGCGCGGTGGGCGAAGCGGCCGGGTCCTTCGGCGCTTGGCGGAAGTTGCAGAAGCGCTCGACGAACTTCGCGTCGTAAGTGCCGCTCTTGAGCAGCAGATGCGCGATGCCATTCATGATGGCGAGGTCGCTCTGCGGCCTGAACTCGAGGTAGTGGTCGGCGAACTCCGTCGTGCGCGTGCGGCGCGTGCCGATGTCGATGAGCGTGACCTTCTGGCCGCGCGTGCGCCGGTCAATGACGCGGCTGAAGAGCACCGGGTGCATCTCGGCCATGTTGTTGCCCCACATGATGAGCACGTCGCAGGCGTCGAGGTCGTCGTAGCAGCCCGCCGGCTCATCTACGCCGTAGGTCGAGAGGTAGCCCGTGACGGCGCTGGCCATGCAGAGGCGCGCGTTGGGGTCTATGTGGTTGTTCGAGAGGCCGCCCTTCATCAGCTTGTTCGCGGCGTAGCCCTCCGGAATGGTCCACTGTCCCGAGCCATAGATGGCGAACTTGTCGGGCGCGGCCATGACGCGCTTCGCGATGGTGTTGAGCGCCTCATCCCAGGAAATGGGTTCGAGCTTCCCGTTCTTGCGCAGCAGCGGCGTGGTGAGCCTGTCCTTCCCGTAGAGCGCGAGGCCGACGTGGTAGCCCTTCACGCAGAGCAACCCCTTGTTCACGTCGGCGAGCTGGTCGCCCTGAATCGCGACGACCTTGCCGTCCTTCACGCCGACGCGGACGTGACAGCCGGTGCCGCAGAAGCGACACGGAGCTTTGTCCCACGCGATGCCATCGGCGGGCGAGGCAGTTGGCTCGGCGGCACCGACACGGCGCGCGACCACGGCGCTGGCGGCAGCAAGGGCGGAGGCGCGGAGGAATTCGCGGCGGGGGATTTTCATGGGAGGGAGAGAGGTTGGAGTCGTGGAGCAGTGGAGTGATGGAGGGTTGGGCAGGGAGGCACGGGCGTGACTTCATCACTCCAACACCCCACTGCTCCATCACTCCGCTCCGCCTCCGCCTCGAAGCTCACGCTGACCACGTCCACGAACGCCACACCGGGCAGTGCCGTCAACCAGTCGTGGATTTCACGGGAATCGCTGTCGTCGCGGGTTTCGAGCGCGGCAGGAAGCCAGCGCTGGCTCAACTCGCCGAGCGTGAGCTCGGGCCGCGTGCGCAAGCGCGCGATGGCGGCAGCTTGCGTCGCCAGTTCCGGCTGCAACGTGATGATGAGGCCACTCGTCGGCATCGTGCGAACGCGACTGCTCGCATTCGTGCCGCGAGCCTACGATTGAGCGGCACCAGCGGCTCACCGTGGCTTGCCTTGCTCTGGTGATTTTTTGGTGAACTGAACCGGCGTTACTGCGGAACTTGCGTAGTCTGCGGCAAGAACTGTTCATCAATCCGCAAGCGATGCGTGGCCGGACGCGGTCGGTCGGCAGAGGCTCTGCGCGGCATCGCAATCGCGTGAGCAAACTTTCAACAACAGCTTGGACAGTGGCCTTGGCGGTGGTCGTCGCTGTGGCGGGCGGGCTTGCCTTCGCACAGAAGGCCAAGCCGCCTGCTTCATCTGTTGGCGAGCCACCGCGCGTCGCTCCCGCCGCAGCGCTACATCCCGTGACCATCCAGCGCCCCGCCGGTCCGCCGCGCGTGAACACGGGCACGACGAACTTCCACGGGCGGGCCGTGACCGTGGCTTGCGGCACCTGCCACGCGACGACGCAGCCCAACACGCGCACGCACGCCAGCGCCGCGCTGATTCAGTTTCATCAAGGCCTCAATTATGCGCACGGCGAACTCACCTGCCTGAGCTGCCACAACCCGGCGAACTACGACACGCTCCGCCTCGCGGATGGCCGGGGCGTCGAGTTCACCGATGTGATGACGCTCTGCGGCCAGTGCCATGGGTCGCAGTTGCGCGACTACCAGCACGGTGCGCACGGCGGGATGACGGGTTACTGGGACTTGAGCCGCGGCCCGCGCACGCGGAACAACTGCATCAACTGCCACGACCCGCATTCGCCCAAGTATCCGCTCGCGCGCCCCGTCTTCCCGCCGCGCGACCGCATCTCAGTGCCGGTGAAAGCTCCTGCTGCGAACCACTGAAACCAAGTCTCAATGAGAACGAGCGCTACGCCAACCAGACCTTACGAGCGAGAGCTTTCTCCCTTCCTTGGAGGAGGGGAGAAGGTGGCCGCAGGCCGGATGAGGGGTGGGGCCGCCAACGCCGGTGCACGCAACCCCTCACCCCAACCCTCTCCCCTCCTCCGAGGAAGGCAGAGGGAGGAGTGCGCAGTGGTGGTTCGGCAAGCTGCTGACTCTAGTTCTGCATCGGTATGTCTTCTATGAGCCAGCCTGCAACCACACCTTCCGAGGGCATCACTCGCCGTGACTTGTTCAAAGGCATCGGCGCGACGCTCGGCCTCGCCGCCTACGCGAAGGCCCTTGCACCGCTGACCGAGTGGAAGCCGTTCGAGTCGGTCGAGGATTTCCTGCAGAAGCATTACTCAGAACTCAGCGCGGTGGACTTGGAGGTCGTGCTCAAGCGCATCGAGAAGGACACCAAGAAGCAATACGGCGCGGACGTGCAGGTGAGCGCGGACCGCCCGCAGCCCGGCGTGAAGTTCGGCTACGCGTTGAACCTCTCCATCTGCATCGGCTGCCGCAAATGCGCCGAGGCCTGCCACAAGGAGAACAACCACGACCGCCCTTCGCACCAGAGCTACATCCGCGTGCTGGAGATGTCGAAAGGCTCGCTCGACCTGGAGAAGGGCAACGCGCACTACGACCATCCCGTGCCGGCGAAGGACAAGTTCTACATGCCGGTGCAGTGCCAGCAATGCGACCACCCGCCGTGTGTGGATGTCTGCCCCGTCGAAGCGACGTGGAAGGAGCCCGACGGCATCGTGGTCGTGGACTACAACTGGTGCATCGGCTGCCGCTACTGCGAGGCTGCGTGTCCCTATCACGCGCGACGCTTCAACTGGACGAAGCCACAGATTCCCGCAGCGGAAATCAATCCAGTCCAAGGCTACCTCAGCAACCGCATCCGGCCGCAGGGCGTGATGGAGAAATGCACCTTCTGCCTGCACCGCACGCGCAACGGCAAGCTGCCCGCGTGCCTCGAAGCCTGCCCAACCGGCGCGCGCGTGTTCGGAAATCTGCTCGACCCCGACTCCGAAATCCGTTGGGTGCTCCAGAACAAACGCGTCTTCGTCCTCAAAGAGGAACTGGGGACCAAGCCGCAATTCTTCTACTTCTTCGATGCCTGACGCCACCGCCACCGCCCCGTCGAGCGCCGCCGAGTTCTGGCGGCAATACCCGCGCTTCCTCGCCCGCGTGCTGTGGGAGGCGTTCGACGGCAGCCGCCTCTTCTACGCGTGGATGACGCTGCTCACAGCCGTCTTTCTCGTCGGCGCGAATGCCTGGGCTGTGCAAGTGCGCGACGGCCTTGCCGTCACCGCGATGAGCGACCACGTCTCGTGGGGCCTCTACATCGCGAACTTCACCTTCCTCGTCGGCCTCGCGGCTGGCGGCGTGATGATGGTCATCCCGGCCTACCTCTACCACGACGAGGAGATGCACGACGTGGTCATCATCGGCGAGTTGCTCGCCGTGGCCGCCATCGTGATGGCCATCATGTTCGTCACCGTGGACCTCGGGCGACCCGACCGCTTCTGGCATCTCATCCCGCCGTTTGGCCGGTTCAACTTCCCCGTCTCGATGCTCACGTGGGATGTCATCGTGCTGAATGGCTACCTGCTCTTGAACCTCCACATCTGCGGCTACCTGCTCTACATGAGATTCGTCGGCCGCAAGCCGAACCCCAAGTGGTATGTGCCCTTCGTCTTCCTCTCCATCGTCTGGGCCATCTCGATTCACACCGTCACCG
>JACRKB010000288.1 GCA_016235545.1 Verrucomicrobiota bacterium
CAGGGCTTGCGCCCTGGGCTACTCTCTGCCGCTGCTCCGCAGCTGGGAGAATTGACCTTGTCCAGAGTCGTTTGCAAGAAACTGAGATGCGCCCCGAGTCATGGACACATCTCAGTTTCTAGCAACGCAGTGGCTGTGAGCTGCTGCTCGTAATCCTGATCCTAATCCTGCTCGTCCTGCCCTTCCCCGCACTGGAGCAGGATTAGGATCAGGATTACGAGTGGGAGGAGCGGCTCAACTGTATCGCTCACCACATTCCGCCTGCATGAAACTGAGATGCGCCTCGCGACTCGCGTGTTGGCAACAGTCACCCGGCCCGCTACGATTTGCGCATGGCCGCACCGTTTCGCTACCGCCACCGCGTGACCTACGCCGAGTGCACCGTGGGCAACCACGTCTATTACGCGCGCTACCTCGACATCATCGAGGCCGCGCGCGGCGAGTTCCTCCGCGCGGCAGGCGCGCCGCTGGCGGTGTGGCAGGCGCAGGCGGTGATTTTCCCCGTCGTCGAGGCCGTGCTCCATTATGAGGCTGTCGCGCGCTACGACGACGAGCTCATCATCGAAGTGGTCGTGACGGAGCTGGACCGGCTCAAGCTCTCCTTCGCCTACGGGGTGTCCAACACGCGCAGCCAAATCATCCTGACCGGGCGGACGCGGCACGTCTGCACGGGCCTCGACGAGAAGCCCAAGCGGATGCCGCAGGAGCTGTTCAACAAGCTCAACCTGGCCTTCACCGGCAAGCCAGCGGCACCCGCCACGCCCTCGCCCCGCGCCCCGAAGATGCCGGCCTACCCAGTGTAGCCATCTCGGTTTCATGCGGAGGAAGGTGGGGTGATTTATTCGGGAGCGATTTCTTCTGCTCGTAATCCCAATCCCAATCCTGCTCCGCTGCGGGACCGTGAGGAGAGCAGGATTGCGAGCAGGCGTGGAAACGCGGCTGGGTTGCAGGCTGGTCAGATCCTCCGGGCTGAACGCTCACCGCGCTTGCCCGATGCGTCCCCGCCCGTGACACTTCGACATGCCGTTGCGCATTGTTTTCATGGGCACGCCGGACATCGCTTGTCCGACGTTGCAGGCGCTTGCCAACGCGCCGGGTTGCGCCCTCGTCGGCGTGGTGGCGCAGCCGGACAAGCCCAAGGGGCGTGACCTGAAGCTCCAGCCCCCGCCGGTCAAGGAGCTTGCCCAGCGTCTCGGCGTGCCGGTGCTCCAGCCAGCGCGGGCGCGGGACGAGGCGTTCATCGCCCAGCTCCGCGAGCTGCGCCCCGACCTCATCGTCGTGCTGGCTTACGGACAGATTCTCCCGCAAGCCATCCTCGACCTTCCTGTGCATGGCTGCTTGAACGTGCATACCTCGCTGCTCCCGCGCTGGCGCGGGGCTGCGCCGATTCAGTGGGCAATCCTCGAGGGTGACGCCGAGACAGGCGTGACTATCATGCGCATGGATGCGGGCCTGGACACTGGCGGCATCGTCGCCACGCGGGCCACGCCCATCGCGCCAGACGACAACGCGCAAACGGTTCACGACCGGCTCGCGGTCCTCGGAGCGGAGCTGCTGGTGCAGACGATTCCGCGCCACGTCGCCGGAGAACTTCCGCCGTGCCCGCAGCCCGCCGAGGGCGCCACCTACGCGCGGAAGCTCACGAAGGAAGATGGCCGGCTCGACTGGTCGCAGCCCGCGCGGGTGCTGCACAACCGGCTGCGCGCCTTCACCCCGTGGCCCGGGGCGTTCACCTTCCTGCCAGCGCAGCCCAGGCCGCTGCTGCTGAAAGTCTGGCGGGCGGAGATCGCCCGTGCCGGCGAAGTGCAGTCGCCGCCAGCCGTTCAGCCCGGCCAGGTCCTCACTGCCGACAAATCGGGCCTGGTCATCGCCTGCCACGAGGGCGCGCTGCGCCTGCTCGAAGTGCAGAAGGAAGGCGGCCGCCGCATGGCTGCGGCAGAGTTTCTGGCGGGGCATCCGCTGGCGGGCGATGTCTTTTCATAAGGAAAGCCGAGAGAATCTGATGCCGTTTCGGAAAGCGACCCGGTGGAATGGCAAGGAACCCCGACGTGCGCAGGCTCCCTCTCCATTCCTCTGAGGTGTAAAGACCGGAGACATGGTGGACACCGGCGCGCCCTGGGACATTCGCTTCCAGACGTGCCGCCCGGCCTGCCGCCGCGCTTCGGCGCGTGCGATGAGGGGGCGCTTGCTCCGGATCGGCTTTCGTCGGCTGGCTGGCTAGCCTGCGGACGGTTGCGCTTTTTTCCGTGCCTTGCCCATGCCGCTTCGGAGCTCACCGCAGTTCCAATTCATTTCCAAACTCAAACCCCAGCCCCTGCTGGCGGTGCGCCTTGAGCCGCCGGAATTTCTCCCACTCCGCGTCGAGATCATCCGCCAACGATTGCCGCAACGCCCGGATTACTTCGCTGTCCGCCGGCAACTTGTCCAAGGCTTCCAGCCGCGCGAGGCTCTCCAGCGACACCAGCGCGAGCGGCAGGTTCAGCGCCACCGTGCTGGCAATCTTGGCCCGCGCCTCCGAGCAGAGCAGCCGGGCAGTGCTGGTTCCGCCCTCGACCTGCACGACCAGATGCAGGTCGTGGTAAGTCCCGGTTTCCGAGCACGCCGGGAACAGCTTCTCAGCGGTTTGATTCTCCTCGAACCCGAAACAGAACTGCTCCGCCTCGTGATACCCCGCCTTCGGTCCGCTCCCGCCCTTCAGCGTGAACGCATCGCCGGGGCGGTAGAGCGACATCAGCAACCGCAGCGGAAACTTGCCGCCTGCCTCCACGCCCGCCTGGCGCAACTTTGCCGCGCCGCGCGTGGTGAGTTGGAACGTGACGATGCTCCCCTGGATGCAGGCCTTGGCGTAAAACCCCGAACCGTCGGTGCGCTGGTAGAAGACGGGCATGGCGCGAAACTAAAACCGGCCCGAGCCGGTGGCGACATTTCTTTGCTCCCGGACAGGCGATGCGCGGCTCGCGGGGCCAAGGAGCACCCACGCATGAGCCAGTCGGCCAAGGAAATCATGCGGATTGACCTGGCGTTGGTCCCGAAGCAGTCATTCTCCGAGTTGCGCGGAGGTGGCGCGACGCCACGGATTGAGCGCGGGCGCGGTGTCCTCCCGTTGCAAGCGCGAGAAGTGGCGCATGGCCGTGACCCAGCTTGACCAAAAGCTGGACCGGCGACTCGACCAACTGACCACAGCCAACCGCAGCTTTCCCGCCCTGATTGACACGCCTGAACATCCTTGAAATGGACGGACCTGTTGGCAGGAGGCGTTAGCAGTGGAGCTTTTTGAAATCCTTGAATCGCTTAGAACTGAACTCCGAAATGGAATGGCCGCTCAAGGGCGCAAGGCGCTCAAAGCCAAGTTGCTGGCAGGAGAACGAGGCGGGTGGAAATAGTCCCGGCTCAAGTCATCCCCGACTGGGCTCGTTTGTGTTCTTTGCGCCCTTTTGTGGCTGAACTTCGGAGTTCGGATTAAGACCCTTGATTCTATAGGACGCGAATAGAAGTGGTGGCTGCGGCCGGAATTGAACCGGCGACACG
>JACRKB010000283.1 GCA_016235545.1 Verrucomicrobiota bacterium
GACCCCGTCACCGCTGACGCGCCCGCCGTGGCTGCGCATCCGCTGCGCCACGCGGGGTCAACGCCCCAATCCAAGAAAAACCACTCGTCCCTGCATCCAACTGTTGACAACCCTCATAGGCGCTGCAGCGCATGGTTAGGCGCATTGTGGCCACTGACTATCATAAGAATCTGGATATGGCTCGTCACTGACCGTCCGGCGAACTCCGAATGGCCACACCGACAATAAAACCAATCTGCGCTGCTTCTGGGCATTGAGACAATCAAGCTGAACGAGAGTGAACTCCGTCTTGACTCCCCGAGTGCCATCCGGCCGCTGCTCAAACTCCGGCTGCCATCTGGCTCGACGAATCTCCAAGCCGCTCCGGCTACAAAACCTCCGGGCGTGCCTGACGCAGACGCAGCCCAAAGTGCGATGCACAGCCCAAGCAAAATAAAGCAACGCCGGAATACCGACCACAACGAGCGTAGCAATAATGAGCGTGCGTGTCATGCGCCTAACATTATGATTGAGCAACTGGATTGTCGTTGTTCAGGGTCATCGGCGAGGAGGCTAAAACTTCAGGAACGCCTTGTCTAGCAGGGTCCTTGTGCAAAGGGCTGTTTCATTATTGGATCGGGGAAAGCAACCGTGGCTGCCCCGCCCAAACCGCTGGAGAAGTTCATCCCCAACCCCAAGTTGAGGCTGCGGGAGCAGCTCGGCGAGGTCATGCGGTTCAAGCACTTCTCGCATCGCACGGAGTCGGCTTACTGGTGTTGGATTCGCGGGTTCATCTTCTTCCACCAGAAGCGCCATCCCCGGGAGATGGGTGCGGCGGAGGTGCAAGCCTACCTCTCCCATCTGGCTTCCGAGCGGGACGTGGCGCCAGCGACACAAAATCAGGCGCTCAATGCGATTGTGTTTCTGTATCGCGAGGTGCTGCTGGTGGAGCTGGGGGCCATCGGGCGGATCGAGCGGCCCAGGCGTGGCCCGAAACTGCCCACGGTGCTGACGAAGGAGGAGGTGCGCCGGGTGCTTGCGGCGGTGGCCCCGGAGCATCAGCTCGCCTGCCGGTTGATCTACGGCACCGGCCTGCGGCTGCTGGAATGCCTGCGGCTGCGCGTGAAGGACGTGGACTTTGGATGCAACGAGATTGTGGTGCATGATGGCAAGGGAGCCAAAGACCGGATGACGATGTTGCCGGAGAGTCTCAAGGCGGCGTTGCAGCAGCATTTGGAGCGGGTGCGGGCGCAACACGAGCAGGATTGACGGGCCGGATTTGGCCGGGTGTCGCTGCCGCACGCGCTGGCGCGCAAGTATCCCAACGCGGCGAAGGAATGGTGCTGGCAGTTCATCTTTCCCGCGCTCTCGCGCATCACCGAGAGGGCCACGAGCCTGCCCTGCCGGCATCATTTGCATGAGGTGAACTTGCAGCGGGCCGTCAAGGCGGCGGCGCTCCTGGCGCGCCTGAGCAAGCCGGTGACGCCGCACACGTTCCGCCATTCCTTCGCCACGCACTTGTTGGAGAATGGTTGCGACATCCGCACCGTGCAGGACTTGCTGGGGCATAAGGATGTCTCCACCACGCAGATTTACACGCATGTCATGCAGAAGCCCGGGCTCGGCGTGCGTAGTCCGCTGGATGTCTGACGGAGGTGAGGAGTCGTGGAAGAGAAGGCTTACGAGCAAGGGGGGCCGGCTCACCGCAGGGAGCGGAGGAGCTGCTCCACGCGGTCGAGGTCTATTCCACGCGGGCGGTTCTCCAGCAGCCAGAGGAGGTCGAGGCGACCGCCTTCGGGGTCGTCGTTTTGCAGGCGCAGGAGGGCGCGACCGATGCGGTCGCCGGGGGACTCGGGGGTGAGGGCGACGATGAGTTCCTGGTAGCGGAGCATCGCGGCGGCGTCCTGCGTGGCGCGTGCGCCGGTGATGAGGTTGCGCAACATGCGGACGATGATGGAGCGCTTGGTGGCGGGCTGGAGGTCTTCGTCGGTCAGACGAAGTTCTTCCTCGCGCTTGGGCGGGACGGGCACGCCGCCGTCGAAGATGTCGAGGAGCTGGCGGTTTCCCTTGGCAGGTTTGTGCAGGACCATGAAGTGGCCGGGCACGGGCGCGCCGCTGACGGTGTCCAGGCCGATGCGGCGGGCGAGTTCGAGGAAGACGACGGAGAGGGTGATGGGGATGCCCTCGCGGTCGTCGAGGACTTCGTTGATGTAGGAGTTGGCGCGGTTGTTGTAGTCGGCGCGGCTGCCGTGGAAGCCGTTTTCCTCGAAGAGAAATTTCTTGAGGGCTTTCAGCTTCTTGTCGTCGTCGGGCATGGCGGCAAGCTGGGCGGTGATGTCCCGGGCCATGTCGTCGAGCTGGCGGCGGTAGGCGGCGAGGTCGAGTTCCTCGTTGTCGAGCTTGGCGAGGAGGAGGGCGGCGTGGAAGAGGTCAATCTTCGTCTCGGGCTGGTCCAGCTCGCGGAGCAGCGCGGCCTCGATGTCGCGCCGGTGGATGGTGCGCGCGAGCGTGCGGAGCTGGCCGACTTCCTTCTCCAAGCGGTCGGCGCGCGCGGTGAGGACGGCGCGGCTGGCAGCGGCGTTGGTCTGGAGGGACAGGAGGAGTTTGTCGCTCGGCGGGGTGGTGAGGGTTTCGAGCTGCTGGAGAATGGCATTCTCCGCTCCGGCGGTGCCGGCGGCGGACGGGATGGACTTGGCGACTTGGAATTTTTTGAAAGCGGCTTTCGTGTCGCGAAACTTGGCGAGGCCAACCTTGCCGGTGCGCAGCGTGGCGTCGTCGGACTCGATGGTGAGCTGGTCGTTGACGTAGCAGAGGAGGCGGTCTTTCTCGACGCGGACCTTGATGGTGTTCCAGTCGCCGGCGCGGTAGTGGGGCGAGGGGACGGTCTTCAGAATGGCCCACGAGTAAACCGTCGGGCCGTCGAAGCGCGTGAGGCGAAGCTGACCGGCGGTGGGATAGAAGCCGTAGTGCAGGTCACCGCCGTCGGCGGAGAAGACGAGGCCCGCCGCGCCGCTCTCGTTGTCGAGCTTCACGGTGACGGAGATTTCGTAAGGCACGGCGGGGACTTCGCGCTGGTTCAGGCAGAGCGCGCGACCGCCGAAGCCTTTGCCGAGTCCCTCGACGGAGAGGCGTCCGGCCTTCTGCGACCAACGCGCGCCGAGGAGGGGCTGCCATTCGCGCGGGTTGAGATTGCCGATGGTGAGCCAGCGCGCGATGGGGACGGGGTTGGGCTTGGTGAGGAGCGGCTTGAGCATGTTGATGGGCATCGCGAAGCCGAGGTTTTCCGTGAGCGCGGACTTGAGCGTGAGGATGCCGTGGACGCGGCCCTGAAGGTCGAGGAGGGGGCCGCCGCTGTTGCCCGGCTCAATGGGGATGGCGAGCTGAATCATCGCGTCGGCGTCGAGCTCGCCGGTCTTCACCTCGCGGCGCGCGGAGACGACGCCGGAGACGACGCTGAAGTCGAGGCCGCGGGGGTTGCCCATCGCGACGATGGGTGCGCCTTGCTCCAGCGCGTCAGAATCGCCGAGCGGGAGCGGCGTCAGGCCCTTCGCGTCAATGCGGATGAGCGCGAGGTCGGAGCGGCGGTCCCACGCGTGGACTTCGGTCACGTCGAACTTCTGGCCGTCGGCGAACTGGACCTTGATGGGGCGCGCCTCGCCGATGACGTGGAGCGACGTGGCGATGAGGCCGTCCGGCGCGACGACGAAGCCGGAGCCGGTGCCGTCCACCGAGCCGTCGCGCCCGGTGAAGGTGATGGTGACGAGGGAGGGTTTGACGCGCGCGGCGATGTCTTTGACGGAGAGGGCAGGGGAGTTGGTCGGGGTGGAAGGAGAAACGGGTTTCGCTGCGGCGGGCTTGGCGGACTTCGTTTGATTCAGCAGCGTGCCGGGTTTGACTTGGGCGCGCGCGACGAGAGTTGCGAGGAACAGGGAGGCGAGGGCGATGCGCGTGATGACGGGAAGAGTCACGGTGCTTGGATGGGCGGAGGGATTGAAAATTCAGCGAGGGACGCCCATGCTGTGCGCGTGGCTGCGACCATTGAACTGCCGAGCGTTTCGCCGGGCATCATCCGCGAGGAAGAGACGGAGTCGAAGGAGAACCTTGACCCGGGCTACCTCGTGATTTGCTGGAACGACCCGGTGAACTTGATGGACTTCGTCACGCACGCCGTCCAGCAGGTGTTCGCGTGGAAGAAAGAGAAGGCGGAGTTCCACATGATGCAGGTGCATAACCAGGGCAAGAGCGTGCTCACACGCGAGACGATGGAGCGGGCGGAGTTTTACGTGCATGAGCTGCAGAAGTATCAACTGCACGCAACGATGGAGCCAGGCGAGTGAGACTCGTCGAGGCCAAGGAGGGGCTGTTTGTCTTCCACCTCGCGAAGCGCGAGCGGGTCCTGCTCACGCAAGTGATGAAGATGTTCCCCGTGAGCAACGGACCCATCGGGCCGCTGTCGAAGAGCGGAGACGAGGCGAAGCTGGCGGAGCACGAACTGGCATTGGCCGAGGCGCTGACGGAGCAACGCACGGAACACAAACGGCTGATGGATGCGTTTCTCGGCGAGCAGGGGCGCTTCGCGGAGGAAAAGAACGGCTTCCGGCTGCGGCTGACCACGGTGCAGGTGGACTGGCTCCTGCGTGTGCTGAACGAGGTGCGCGTCGGCCTCTGGGTTCAGCTTGGCCGGCCGGAGGAACTGGCGCCGCTGGTGATGTCCGGCCAGCTCGACTCCGTGGTGGCGATGGAGATTTGCGCGTTCTTCCAGTCGCGGCTGCTGGCGGCGACGGAAAAGGGGGAAAGTAATTAGTGCTTTGCCCACTAATGCCTTTCGGGAAATTCGAGGCCTCCCCGCATTTCGTTCTACCTCGTCTGGTCAACGGGGGCATGAAAAAACTCCGCGATGTGCCGGGCACACGTGCCGGTGCTGGTTGCACCGGTTTTCCAGCCGCGTTTGCAGCCGCTTTCGGCGACAGTCTGCCCGCCTCCCTCAAGCTCAGCGGACGCATGCTGCGGAGCTTGGACAGGACGGGTTGCACGGCCCCGAAGGCGTCTTGGAAAGCGGCCACAAAACCAGCCGGAGCGGGTGCCAAGACGCCGTCAAGACCGACCTTCGTTTGTCCAACCGCCTTGTTGACTCCGCCGTGGTGCCTTTGTATTTTCGCCCCGCTTTCGAGTTCCAAAGTAGCTCAATGGTAGAGCATCCGGCTGTTAACCGGAGGGTTGTAGGTTCGAGTCCTACCTTTGGAGCCAACTTCTTCCCCTGTGTTGACAAGGGGTTCCTCCTTCCGTAGCGACCACTGCCAGTAGAATTGCCAGCAATTTGGGGCGCGAAACACTGTCCCTTCA
>JACRKB010000287.1 GCA_016235545.1 Verrucomicrobiota bacterium
AAGAATTGGGTTGGGTTACCATGCTGAAGTGCATTCACCTGCGCGGTGAAGTTGGGAGCGAAACCAACCAAGTCGGTTTTCTTTGCGGCCCTGCGTCTTTGCGTCTTTGCGTTGAGTTTCAACTGCCGGAGTTAGGTTGATAGGGGCAGGTGTGCGGAGAAAGGCGATGGCACCTGCGGTCTTCAGCCCAACCTCCAGCACTTGCCTGCTCTGCTGCGTCGCTGGCCTGGACTGCCCTTCTGCTTTGCTCCTCCTTCTCGTAATCCTGATTCCAAGCTTGCTCCGATGGATGTTACGCGAGTGGAAGGATCAGTGCGGAAAGGCCACTGTGTTCAAGCTTGCCGCACGCCCTGCACTTCTTGAAGCTCCGGCCCGTTGCACCCCGCTCCATCCATGCGACTTGCCTCGGTTCTCACGCCGATGAGCGAATACAACCTCACACTCGCATCGCAGTGCGGTGTGGAAGACATCACGGTGCGCTATCCCGGCCCTGAGCCGGAGAACCTCCTGCGGCAGCAGCGCCAGATTGAAGCTCACGGCCTGCGGCTCGCCATCGTCGAAGGCTGCCTGCCCATCGAACGCCTCAAACTCGCGCGCGACGATGGCTCCGACTTGGCCGCGATGAAGTCGCTCATCCGTCAGATGGGCCAGGCTCGCGTTCCCATCCTGTGCTACAACTTCATGGCGGGCACGGACTGGGTCCGCACGCGGCTGGACGCGCCGGAGCGCGGTGGCGCGCGGGTGACTGAGTTCGACTTGCGGGCCGCGGAACACGCCGTGTCCCTGAGCGCCACGGCCAGCTCCATCAGCGGCGAACCCATCTCGGCGGACCAACTCTGGGCGAATCTCGAACGGCTGCTCCGCGAGTTGGTGCCCGTCGCGGAGGAATCTGGCGTGTTCCTCGCCATGCACCCGGACGACCCGCCGCTGCCCGAGTTCCAAGGCAAGGCCCGCATCATGAATTCGGTTGAGAGCTTCGAGCGACTCGTCCGGCTCGTGCCCAGCGCGCACAACGGGATTTGCTTTTGCCAGGGCACCTTCGCCGCGATGGGCGCGGACATCCCAGCGACCATCCGACGCCTCGGCCGGCACATCCGTTACGTCCACTTCCGCGATGTGCGTGGAAACGGCCCGGGCCGCTTCGTTGAGACCTTTCACGACAACGGCCCGACCGACATGGTCGCCGCGATGGCCGCGTATCGCGAAGCGGGCTTCACCGGCCCGATGCGCCCCGACCACGTCCCGCAGCTCATCGGCGAGGAAAACGGTGAGCCGGGCTACACGATGCTGGGCCGCCTCTTCGCGTATGGCTACATGCGCGGGCTGATGCAGGCGGCGGAGAAGTTCGTCCGAGTTCCCAGCCAATCCTGACATGCGCAAAGCTACTCCGCCGCCCACCAGAGGCAAAGCCCCGTGAAACCGACCCTCTCATTGGCACCCGGCTTCAGCCGGGTGTTCCGGGGGACGGCCAAGGAGAGCTGCCTTAACAGTTTTCCACCCAGAAACGGCGCGTTCATCAGGCCAAACCGAAAAGCTACAGATGGAGCTGGCGTTCCCATTGACGCAGAGACGCAGAGAACGCGGAGGAACGCAGAGTTGCCCCCAGGCCGCTCGTGCTCACTTGTCGGCGGCCTTCGCTTCTTTGCGTTGAAGTGGAGCTCTCCAATTGCAACTGCATCGTTCCGGCCAGAGCCGGCTGCCAATGGGAGGGGTCGCGCTATCATTGAGCGAGTGTTCCCCATTTCTTAACCCCACCCCTTCATGTCCGCCACGGCCCCCACCAACATCCGCCACCGCATCATCGCCGTCAGCATGCTGATGGCGTTCATCCTCTACCTCGACCGCATCTGCCTGGCGGAGATCGTGAAGTCGGCGTCGTTCAAGACCGACGTGCCGCTCACGAAGGAGGAGATTGGCCGAATCCTCGGCGCGTTCTTCTTCTCCTACGCCCTCTTCCAAGTGCCCACCGGCTGGGCCAGCGACCGCTTCGGCGCTCGCAAGATGCTCACCGCCTACATCGTGCTGTGGTCGGTCTTCACCGGGCTGACCGGCTTCATGTCCAGCTTCGCGGGCCTGCTCGTCATGCGCCTGCTCTGCGGCGCGGCGGAAGCCGGCGCGTATCCCACCAGCGGCGCGATCATCCGCCGCTGGATCCCGCTGCAATCGCGCGCCAAGTCCAGCGCGATGGTGGCCTTCGGCGGACGCATCGGCGGAACGCTCGCCCCGTTCCTCACGGCTTGGATGGTCATCCAGCTCGGCCACTGGAGACGCCCCCTGTGGATTGATGGCGCCGTCGGCCTCATCATCGCCCTCATCTACTGGCACGTCGTGCGCGACCGTCCGGAAGATCATCCCGGCTGCAACGAAGCCGAGCGCGCCATCATCGGCACACCACCCGTTGAGGCACCTGTTCCCACGAGTGAATTCATCGGCATGATCGGCGCGTTCTGCCGCAGCCGCAGCCTCTGGCTCAACTCCGTCGGCCAGCTCTTCACCAACATCGGCTGGGCGTTCCTCATCACCTGGCTGCCCACCTATCTGAAAGAGCAGAAGGGCGTCGAGGACGTGGCCGGCGGGCGCATGGTCACGGTGGTGCTTGCTTTTGGCATGGTGGGCCAGCTCGTGGGCGGCTGGGTGGCGGACCTGAGCGTGCGCCGCTTCGGCCTGCGCTGGGGCCGCGTCCTGCCGATGTTTGCCGGTGGCTGCCTGGGCGGCAGCGCCTACCTCGTCTGCCTGTCGATGGATTCCGCGTGGGGTGTCATCGCCTGCTGCTGTGTCGTGTCGTTCGCCGTGGACATGTCCAACCCTGCCACATGGGCCTTCATGCAGGACGTGGGCGGGCGCGCGACCGCCGCGGCGTTTGGCTGGGGAAACATGTGGGGCAACTTCGGCGCGTCCGCCATCTCCATGCTCGTGCCGTGGCTCCTGGCCGTGGGCACCAGCGGGGAGGCCGGCCAGCGCAACGTGTTCCTCGTCTGCTCCGCCTCGCTCTTTATCTACGGCTTCATCGCCCTGGGCATGGACGCAACCAAGCCAGTGCTGAAGCAGGCGATTCCGGTGCCTCCCTCGGGCGCATGAAGATCCGCATTGAGCTTCCGTGGTCGCGGGCTTCAGCCTGTGGCAGCGGTCTGTGATCGCTGGTTGCGCAACTCGGCGCTCACAGAGCGCCACTACAGCAAGCCCGCGATTCGCAACCTGAACAGGCAGTGTGAAAACTCCACGCCATCTGGCCGACTTCGGCGAAGCAACGAAGTTGCGACGGAAAGTAGCCCACGGCGTGAGCCGTGGGTTGTTCGGCGGACGGGGGCAAGCCGCAGCGCGGCGGCAGAAAAGACGGCGTTCATCGTCGTGGTCAGTCTTTCTGCCGCCCCTCCGGGGCTTGCGCCGCTTTGCCGCTGGACCCACGGCTTGCGCCGTGGGCTACTTTCTGTCGCAACTCCGTTGCTGCAACCACTGCTTCCGGTGCAGTGGTGGAGTTTTCACACAATCTGTGAAGGTTGCGACCACGGCAACAGACATTGCGCCACCGAACTACTCCGCTAGACTCGCGCGCGTGAAAACCCTGTTCTCCACTCTTGCCGTTGCCCTCCTCGCGGCGACCGCTTCCGCCGCTCCTGCCAAGCCCAACATCCTCTACATCCTCTGCGATGACCTCGGCTACGGCGACGTGAAGTGCCTGAACCCGCAGGGCAAAATCGCCACGCCGAACCTGGACAAGCTCGCTGCGGCTGGAATGTATTTCACCGATGTCCATTCCAGTTCCTCCGTCTGCTCGCCCACGCGCTACGGAGTGATGACGGGCCGTTACAACTGGCGCACCAAGCTCCAGTCCTTCGTGCTCGGCGGCCTCAGCCCTCGCCTCATCGAGCCGGGCCGGCTCACCGTCGCGCAGTTGCTCAAGAACAACGGCTACCACACCGCCGCCATCGGCAAGTGGCACCTGGGCATGGACTGGGTGAAGCTGCCCGGCAAGGAAGTCTCGGAGTTGACCATCGAAACCCCCGAGCAGGTCCACAACGTGGACTACGCCCAGCCCATCAAGAACGGCCCCAACGCCGTCGGCTTCGACTACTACTACGGCATCAGCGCGTCGCTGGACATGGTGCCCTACACCTACATCGAGAACGACCACGTCACCAAACTCCCGACCGTGGACAAGGACTTCCCGCTCTTTCTCGGTCGCGCGCAGGGCAAGTGCCGCCTCGGCCCCGCCGCACCTGACTTCGAGGTCGAGGACGTGCTGCCCACGCTCACCACAAAAGCCATCGGCTACGTGAAGTCCCGCGCCGCCGACGCGAAGGCCGGCAAGCCCTTCTTCCTCTACCTCCCGCTCGCCTCGCCGCACACGCCCATCGCGCCCACGAAGGAATGGCAGGGCAGGAGCGGCCTGAATTACTACGCCGACTTCGTCATGCAGACCGACCACGCCATCGGCCAACTGCTCGCGGAGTTGGACAAGCAAGGCCTCGTCGAGAACACGCTCGTCATCGTCACGAGCGACAACGGCTGCTCGCCGCAAGCCGACTTCCCCGCGCTGCTCGCCAAGGGTCACAACCCCAGCTATGAGTTTCGCGGCAACAAGGCGGACATCTTCGATGGCGGACATCGCATTCCGTTCCTTGTCCGCTGGCCCGCGCGCGTGAAGGTCGGCGGCAAGTCTGACCAGCTCCTCTGCCTCACCGACTTCATGGCCACCGCGGCCGACATCGTCGGCGCGAAGCTGCCCGCCACCGCCGCCGAGGACAGCGTGAGCTTCCTCCCTGCGCTGCTCGGCACGGCCAAAGCCCCGCTGCGCGAAGCCGTCGTCCACCACTCCATCAACGGCTCCTTCGCCATCCGACAAGGCAACTGGAAGCTCGAACTCTGTCGCGACTCCGGCGGCTGGAGCGAGCCGCGCCCCGGCACGCCGAAAGCCGCCGCCCTCCCAGCCGTCCAGCTCTTCGACTTGGACAAAGACATCGGCGAGCAAACCAACGTGCAGGACAAGCACCCCGAAGTCGTCGCCCGCCTCACGAAGCTGCTGGAGAAATACGTCGCGGCCGGCCGCAGCACTCCCGGAGCGCCGCAGCAGAACGCAATTGAAGTGAAGCTCGTGAAAGCGCCCGCCACCCCCACCGCGAAGAAGAAGCAGAAGTAAGCCAACAAGCTACTTCTCAATCAGCTCGACGATGCTGTCGGTGTCGATGCGAGTGACCTCGGATTCGCCGAAGTAAATGAGCAGCCGGTAGTCTTTCGGCGCGCCCACATCGCGGGGATTCGCGAAAGTGTATTTCGCCCCGTTCGTCAGGCGGATGGCGAAAGGACGAAACGGCTGACGCTCCACGAGGCTCTTGATGTCCTTAACTTTCATGAGCGCAGGCTACTCACCGATTGATGTTTCGCCAGCCGAAACTTGCCGTGGATGCGGGTGCAGTCGGGAGAATTGTTGGACACTCGAAATCACCTTCGCCATTCTCGCCGCACTATTTCCGACCTATGCGATCACTCCTCATCGGCATTGATTCCGGCACGCAATCCACCAAGGCTCTCGTCGTGGACGCCAAGTCTGGCAAGGTGCTCGGCAGCGCGTCCGAGGCTTACGACCTCATCCCGAGCCTCCCGCCCGGCGCGAAGGAGCAGCACCCGCACACTTGGCGCGACGCGACCGCGCAGGCCATCAAGGGCGCGCTCAAGGCCGCGAAGGCCACCGCCGCCGAGGTGAAAGCCATCGGCGTCAGCGGCCAGCAGCACGGCTTCGTGCCGCTGGACAAAGCCGGCGAAGTCATCCGCCCCGCCAAGCTCTGGTGCGACACCTCCACCATCGCCGAGTGCGAGGAACTCACCACGAAGCTCGGCGGCCTCAATGGCGCGAGCAAGGCCGTGGGCAACGCCATTCTTCCCGGCTTCACCGTCCCGAAGATTCTCTGGCTGAAAAATCACGAGCCGAAAAACTTTGCGAAGCTCGCCACCGTGCTGCTCCCGCACGACTACCTGAACTTCTGGCTGACGGGAGAGCGCGTGATGGAATACGGCGACGCCAGCGGCACCGCCATTCTCGACGTGCGCAAGCGCAAGTGGTCCGACGCCGTGCTGTCGGCTGTCGGCGGCGACCTCGCGTCGAAGCTGCCGCGCCTCATCTCCAGCGACCAGCCCGCCGGCACTTTGCAAGCCAGCACCGCGAAGGCGCTCGGCCTGAACCCCGGCATGCTCGTCAGCGCGGGCGGCGGCGACAACATGATGGGCGCGATTGGCACCGGGAACACGCGTGCCGGCATCGTCACCGCGAGCTTCGGCACCAGCGGCACCATTTACGCCTGCGCGGACAAGCCGGTCGTGGACCCCGCCGGTGAAATCGCCTCCTTCTGCGACAGCACGAACCACTGGCTTCCGCTGCTTTGCACCATGAACGTCACCGTCGCGACCGAGATGATGCGCCGCGACTTCGGCTATACGCACGAGCAGTTCGAGGCGAAGGCCGCGAAGGTGCCCGCCGGCTCGCGCGGACTGCTGCTGCTGCCTTACCTCGAAGGCGAGCGCACGCCGAACGTCCCCGACGGCTGCGGCACGATGCTAGGCATCAATCCCGGCACCTTCACCGCGAGCCACTACTGCCGCGCCGCGTTCGAGGGCGTCACGCTCGGAATGAACTACGGCCTGCGCCGTCTCGCCGAACTCGGCGTCAAGGCGACGCAAATCCGCGCGACCGGCGGCGGCGCGAAATCCAAGCTCTGGCGGCAAATCATGGCCGACGTGTTCAACGCCAAGGTCGTCACGCTCAAGGTCGGCGAAGGCGCGGCCTACGGTGCGGCGTTGCAGGCTCTGTGGTGCTGGCGTCTCCAAAAGGGTGAGAAGGTCAGCATCGCCGACCTTACCGACCAGTTCGTCACCCTGAACAAGTCCGAGACCGCCGAGCCGGATGCGAAAAACGTGGCCGTCTATCAGGAGTTGCAAGCGTTGCAGGACGCGGCGTCGAAGGCATTGCGCGGCGTGTTCAAGCAGCACCGCCAGTTCGTTCTGAGGTGATCCCGAAATCCGAACTTGAGGCTGAAAGCCTCACACATGACAGCCCGGGGCAACGCCCCGGGTGGCGGTATTGAACCATCGCCGCCCTGAAGGGGCGGAACATTTTGTGTCGCCCTTTCCGGGCTTTGCCAATCGTGGTCCTGCAACCCGTGGCGCTGCCCCGGGCTGGTTTGTGATGCTCCTTCGGAGCGCCAACTTCGGAGTTCGGGCTGGGTTCACAGCAGCGACATCCCGCGCGGCATTTGCACGACGATGGTCCCGGCGATGCGGTCGTGCCACGCGCGCCTCTCGCGGCTCCACCCGGCCCAGAAGAAACCCAGGCCCAGCGCGATGAGCGAGAACAGGCTCGCGAGCGCGCGCACCAACGCCACGCCTAGCGTCACAGCACGGCCATCCTCGCGGACAATTCTCAGACCGAAGACAATCCCCCCGATGGTCGTGCCCTTCCACCACCACATGACGACGTGGTAGAGGAACCACGCCGGCGGGAAAAGCAGGCCCTTGGTCACGATGCCCACCGTGGCGCCGATGAGCACGGCGTCCAGCAGCGTTGCGAAGAAGCGCTTCCAGAAACCCACGCGCGGCAGTGTGGCTTCGCCTGTGGTTCCGAGCGCGTCGGTCGGGACGGGCGGAATGTCGCCGGCAGCCCGCTCGTTCTCCTTTCCGAGATGCTGCACGGCGGCGACCACCGTGGCACCGAGGCCGAGCAACGTCGCCGTTCCCCACACAAACACACCGAGCACCGGCACCATGTAGAGCAGGCAGACAATCACGCCGCCGACCACGAGCGCGAGCAGGCCGTGCTCCAGCAAGCCGAGCTTCGCCTGCCGCCCAAACTGATGGCCGACGAAGCGCAGCAACGCCGTCTTGCCCAGCAGCACCGCGCCGACGAACGCCACGAGCACGAGTGGCAGCAGCAGCACGCCCACACCCGTCGCCACGAGCAGCACGCACACCGGCGCGACGAGAATGCTCGTGAGCAGGCCGGTGAACAGCGCCGTGACGGGCCGCTGCTCCAGCGCGCCCACGCTGGCCTGAACCGACGCGGGGAAGAGCACCTGCATGAGCACATACACGAGCGCGAACATGGCCATGGCCACCCACGCCCAAGAGACGCCCGGCGGGAGCGGGCGCAGCATCAGCACGCCCTGCGCGAGGTAGTCCGTGGCCCAGTGGAGTTTCGGAAACTGCGCGGCCGTGAGCAGCTCCTTCGGATGGCGCGCGAGCTTTGCGCCCGGCGCGCGCTCGACCTCGCAGCCGATGAAGACTGCCTGGCCGCGCACGTCGGCCGTCGGCCCGAGCTTCACCTTGCCGAACAGCACGACGAGGTCGCGGTTGACCGTGCCGTTGACGACCACGTCGCTGCCGAGCGCGGTGAAATTCCGGTGGACCAGGCCGTCCATCGTCCCGCGCCCGAGCACCACCACCGCCTCGTTGGCCTCCTCGCCCGCGCTGATTTTCAAATCGGTCAGGATGCGGATCACATCCTCGGCATCGGAGCGGGAGGAGCTTTCGCTGAACTTGGCTTTACCCTTGGGCTTGCCGTCGAAGTTGATCTCCACGCGGACGGAGTTGGTCGGCTCGCTCGTGGCTTGGGCTGACAGACGTGGCGTGAACTGCGGCAGCAGCAGCGCGGCGAGCAACAGCAGTCTTGGGAACAGATTGGCGGCGGTGGTCATGATGAAGGGCTTACCGGCGTTGCAGGGTGTAGCGGAAGAAAACCGTCCCGAGCGCGATGGCCGAGAGATAGGAGGCCGCGAGCAACGCGCCGCCCACGAGGAGCGCCGCCGCTGGCACGGCGCGACCGAGCACCGCGAGTGTGTTGCCGAACGTGCCCACCACGCCCCACGCCTCAGTGGCCGAACCAACGAGGCCAAAGAGGACTTCCAAGTTTAGCGCCAG
Source organism: Verrucomicrobiota bacterium (assembly GCA_016235545.1). Classification (GTDB taxonomy): domain Bacteria; phylum Verrucomicrobiota; class Verrucomicrobiia; order Limisphaerales; family SXTU01; genus SXTU01. The sequence goes on from JACRKB010000287.1 coordinate 8,905, forward strand.
CAACGTGAGGCCGGCCAGCGACGCCACGGCGAGACCGGCGGCCACGCCCGACAGTTGGCGGATAGCGCGCGGCCACTCGAACCAGCTCCGCTCCCACCACGCGCGGTGCTCGGCGACGCTGAGCGCGGCGAGCACGCGGGGCAGCAGGTCGGCGGGCGCGCGATGCGGCGGGAGTTGCAGCAGCTCGCGGTGGAGCGCGGCGGCCAGTTGGTCTTCAGGTTCCGGATGCATGATTGCGGAGTGATTGAGTTGAGAGTGTGTCGTGTCGTGCGGTGAGTTCGCCTTCCGCGCTGAGTTGCAGCGCCTGACGGAGCGCGTCGCGACCGCGATAGATGTCGGTCTTCACTTTGCCGAGCGAGACGCGGAGCTGCCGCGCGATGTCCTCGTAGCTGAGCTCCTCGAAGTGGTAGAGCACGAGCGGCACGCGCTGGTGGGCGGGGAGGCGTTGCAAGGCGCGCTCCAGCACGACGCGTCTCGTCTCGTCATCGTGCGCGGTCGAGTCGGCGATGGGCGCGGGCAGCGAGGCGCTGAACTGCTCGCCGGTGTCGGCGTTATCCAGCTCGGAGAAGAAGCGCCAGCGCGCGCGGTAGCGTTCGAGGTGGTTGAGGCAGAGGTTGCGCGCCACGGCCTTGAGCCAGCCGGGAGCGCGCTCGTTGTCGCGCAGCTCGGCGAAGTGCGCGTGAGCGCGGAGGAAAACCTCCTGCGACACATCCGCCGCGTCGGTCTCGCGGGCGAGGATGCGGAGGGCGACCGAATAGACCATGTCCTGGTGGCGGCGCATGAACGCTTCAAACTCGCTGGTATCTGTCATGACGGCCCCGAACTGGTCCGGGGCACTCTACTCCAAGGACACGCGGAGGGGAGAGAAGTTTCAGCTTCTGCCTCACTCTTGCTCGCAATCCTAATCTTGATCATGCTCTCTCCGTGCGGGGGGGTGGAGCAGGATTGAGATCAGGATTACGAGCGAGAGGGGAAACACAGCAGGGAAGAATGCCGTTACTCTTTGCGCCGCTTCGCATAGAGTGGCGCCGTGTCTTCTCACGCGGAACAGCCCGCCGACCCGCCAGCCTTCGCCCAAGCCACCGTCCCGGACGTTTGGCAGCTGCAAGCCGTTCACGCGTTGCGCGCGGGGAAGGATGTCGTCGTCCACGCGCCGACGGGCGCGGGCAAGACGCTCGTCTTCGAGCTCTGGTCGAACTACGGCAAGCCGCCCGGGCAGGCCATTTACACCGTGCCCACGCGCGCTCTCGCGAACGACAAGCTCGCCGAGTGGCGCGCGCGCGGCTGGCATGTGGGCATCGCTACCGGCGACCTGAGCGACAACCTCGATGCGACTGTTCTCGTCGCGACGCTTGAGACGCAGAAATACCGGCTCATCCGCGGCGATGGTCCGGCGCTGCTGGTGATTGACGAGTATCAGATGCTTGCGGACGGAGACCGCGGGTTGAACTACGAGCTTTGCATCGCGATGGCTCCGCCGCAGACGCGGCTGCTGCTCCTGAGCGGCAGCGTGGAGAACCCGCACCACATCGTGAAGTGGCTGGAGCGGCTCGGGCGCAAGGTGCAGCTCGTGCGTCATCTCGAACGCCCCGTGCCGCTGGAGGAGATTCAGACGAGCCGTTTGCATGTCAATGTGCCCAGCGAGGTGAAGGGCTACTGGCCCCGTTTCGTGGCGAAGGCGCTCGCCGAGGACTTGGGGCCGGTGCTGATATTCGCCCCGCGCCGCAAGGAGACTGAATCGTTGGCCATGGAACTTGCCCGGTTCCTCCCGAACCACAACCCGCTCACGCTCACGACCGAGCAGAAGGCGCTCGTCGGCGAGAAGGTCGCGCGGATGCTGCGCTGCCGCGTGGCGTATCACCACAGCGGCTTGAGCTATGGCGCGCGCGCGGGCGTGATTGAGCCGCTGACGAAGGCGGGGCAGTTGCGCGTCGTGGTCGCGACGATGGGCTTGGCAGCTGGGATAAATTTTTCGCTGCGCAGCGTCGCGCTCGCGGCGGACTCGTATCGGCGCGATGGCGTGGAGGTTCCCATCCGGCCCGACGAGATTTTGCAGATGTTTGGCCGCGCGGGACGGCGCGGCATCGATGAGGTTGGCTACGTGTTGGTCACGGAGGATGGCGTGCGCATGGCGGACGGGCGCCCCGCATTTCTCGCGCGGTCGGGCCTCGTGGACTGGAGCGCGCTGCTGGGCATCATGGGCGCGGCGGCGCAGGCCGGGCTGGACCCCTTCCTTGAAGCCGTGCGCGTGCAGGAGCGGCTGTTCACGACCAAGCCGATTCTGCTCGGCGTCGAGGGCGCGCTAAAGAATCCGGAGACTCCCTGCGGCCTCAAGACCGACGGCGAGCGCGCGCGGCACGTGCGCAAGATGGCGCGGCAGTTTCTCAACAGCCGGGGCGAGTGGGAGGCGTGGCCGGTGTTGAAGGACGTGCCAGCTGAACGCGTTCAAGTGATGCAACCATTGGGTGAAGGTGTCCTGACACTGCTGAAGTTGAAGGGTCCCGTGGTGGCCCGACGCCGCGCAACGACGGCGGAGTTGCTCGGTGCCGCATCGGCAGGGCCAGGCTCCGTAGAGCCCCACTCCAAGCGCAGCGAGACGAGCGCAGCGAGTTTCTCAGACAGCGCCACGCCCAGCCATGATGCTCGCTTCGCTCGCGCCTCCTCAGGCGACAAATGGGGACCGACGGAACGTCAGCCTGCCGAGTCCCCGATTCACCTCCGACCCGCGCTGATGGTTGAAGCGGCGGTGGAGAAACTCGGCGATGGCGGGACGCTGGTGAAATTGCCGGATGGCACGTTCGCCCGCTCGCTCACGGTGGCGGATGTTCTCAACGGCCAGCAGGTTCTCCTCGCGAAGTGGGTGCGCAAGCTGACGGACTGGAACGCGCGGCAGCTTTCGCTTCAAGGCTGGCGCGAGTTGGTGGTGCCCGCGCTGGAGAAGTGCCTTGCGGACGAGCAGACGCCCGTGCAAGCCGTCGAGTATCCGCCGGCTGAGCGATCAAATGATGAGTCTTCCGTGCTGGCATCCGAGGTTGGATTCGGGCCGGTGCGCGTGGTGATCTCGCTGGGCAAGCTCACGCTCAAAGCGTGCGTGGACGTGCACGGCGTGGCGCTTTGGAAACCACCGGAGCGCGAGGTGTTCCCGGAAGACTGCTCGCGTTGCCCGTGCGTGCCGCTCTGCAAACAGCTCCCCACGGGCACCGGCGTCGCGACGATCTGGCGGCGGCTCGGCCTCGTGGACGCGGCGGGCGTGCCTACGCGGCGCGGGCGCATCGTAAGTTATTTCCACTCCGGCGACGGCCTTGCGGTCGCGGCCGCGCTGGAGGATGAATCGTTGCCCATCGAGGAATTGAGTTACGAACTCGCGAATCTACACGCGGGCCACCGCTTCGCGAAGGGCGACGCGCGCTGGGACGGGCGCATCGCGCTCGCGTGCCAGAAGATCTTTGGTTCGCAGACCTTAACCGGCTATCTGGACAACGGCGTGCCGCCGGAATACGGCGCGGGCGCGGAGCAAATCGCGGCGGATGTGCACAAGGACCCGGACGGCAAGAATGGCTGGACGACGGACTTCCTTGGCATCGGGGACATTGACCGGATGATCATCGAGTGGCGCAGCATCCTGCGGCAGGTCACACACTCGCCGGACATGGAATGGCCACGCTGGCAGGCATTGAAGGAGCGGGTGAAGTCCATCTTGCGCGAGACGGATTCGCCGACGCTCACGGAGCTGCCGGCGCTGGATCATTCGCAGACGAAGCGGGTGAACCACCAGTTGTCCCTGCGGCGGCATTGAGGGGAGGGGAAGCGGTCAGCGGTCAGCCCGGACTCCGAAATGGAATAGCCGCGAAAGGGCGCAATGAGCGCAAATCAAAGCTTCTGGCAGGAATTCTGTCCGAGTGGAAATTATCCCGTCCCAAATCATTTCCATCTCATCTCCTTTGTGTTCTTTGCGCCCTTTCGCGGCTGAACTTCGGAATTCGGGCTGAACACTTCTTGTCACCTCAGCTCGAACGGCAGCTTCACCGTCTTTCTCTCCAGCCGCTTCGACACACCATCGAACAAGTCCACCTCGAAGGGCTTGCCGATGTTGTTGCCGGCGAGGTCTTCGATGGTCGTCTCGACGACGAGCGAGTAGTGGCCGGACTTCCACGAGTCCTGTGGGAGAAACTTCCAAATGCGCTCTCGCTCAGTGAGGAACGCCTGGCCGGGAACGGTGCGGCCCAACCCGTCCACGACGTGAATCATCCGCAGTGCGAGCGCGGAATCCATCGGCTCGGCAAGGTCGATTGCCAGCGGCTCGCGCGTGCGGATGGGTGGAGCCTTGTAGCCCCAGCGTTGAGGGTCGGGTGGGTCGCGGTCGGGCGCGATGACAGTGAAGCGCTTCATGAACGCGCGCTTCATCCGGTTTCCGTTTGCGTCTTTCCAACTGCCGCCGATGACGAGCGTGAAGCTCCGGCCGGCGACAAGCGCGGGGCCGATTTCCTCCAGCGGCTTGACCTCGCGCTTGATGCGGCCCGGATCAATGAAGAGGGTGAGCCGCAGCATGTCCGTGCTCCACAGCTCCTCGGCGAGTTCGAGAAAGGGCAGATCGACGGGCTGGTTCGCCTCGTTGAGCAGGCGGATGTGCTCGTAGATGTTGCCCCGGCTCATCGGCGAGGAGAAGTGGACGTAGAATTTCAGCAGGTTCTCCGGCAACACGTCGGCGCTGGGATAAACCTGCGTGACAACCGTGGTGGCTCGCTCCCGTTGCACGGGGATTTGCAGGGAGGAAGTCACCTTGCCGGCGGCGAGGGAGTGAGCGCCAGGAAGCTGGCCGGAATCGAACACGGCGCGGTAACGCAGGCCCGGCTCCATCTGAAACGCGGGCACGAAACGGAGCAGTCCCGACTCGACGCGATGCTCGCCGAGCATCGGCAGCGGTTCAGCGCCCGGCTGCTCGACGAAGACAGCGAGGAGACGCGGCCAGTTCGTCGCGGGCCACTCGGGCGCTTGCAGGGCAGCCAGTGTGCCATTGCTCAAGCCGGAGACTTCGAGCGTGAGGCGGTTTGTTTCCTTGGGCACGGACACCCAGCGGAGGAAAACGGCGGTGAAGGCCGGAGAATGGGAGGCCGGGGCGTCAGCCGCCTGTGCGTTCTCACAAACGAGCCCAAGCCAAACAAATAGGAGGCCGGCGAGTGCCGGCCTCCAGTTCGGAAGCAGTGCCTGTCCACGCCGTCCGCTCACGGGAGCGGGAGCGATTCCAAGTTCAGCGCGCCGCTCTCCGTCTTGCGGATGACCACCGCGTGGGCGGCATCGAGCTTGTCGAGCTGCTCGACGCCCTTCCACGCGTTGATGGTCTCATACTTCGTGCCCTGCGAGCCACCGCCGCCCACGGGCGCGGTGATGGACTCGGCACCGGCGATGTTGTCGGTGGTGATCTTCATCACGCCACGGTTGTTGTTGGCAAGGAGGAGCCAGTCCTTGCCGTCCTTCTGATACACAATCATGTCAAGCGGACGGTTTCGGTTGCCCAGCTCGGCGATGGTCTTGCCCTTGATCTTCGCGCCGGGCTTCAGCTCGCTGATGGGGAACTGCACCAGGGGCGTGCAGGTGTAGGCGGCGAGGAGCTGCGCCTCGTTGCCAACCTTGAACGGGACAAAGGTGCGGATGGGCGAGCGGGTCTCGAACTTGCCGTGCGCGCCGTGGTAGATCTCAACGCTCGTGCCGTTGGCGATCTTCTGAAACGGGAAAGGGATGGCGCGCAGCGTGGAGGAAAACTCCTCGTTCGAGAGACCCGCGACGAGCACGCGGTCCTCGAGGAAGGCGATGTCCGTGATGGATTCCTGGCGCGGGTTGCTCTGCTTTTTGCCCTCGCCTTGGACGCCCTCAACCGGCGCGTCTGGCAGCTCGGCGCGCGCGTGCTTCACCTTGTCGAGCGAGACAACTTCGAGGCTGCCGTCTCCCTTCACACGCACGAGCACAGGCGTCGCCCCCGCGCCGCGCCCGCGAGAGACGGCGAGATAGGCGGTGTGGGAGGCTGGGTTCACCGCGAGGTCGTCGAGGAGAAGCTGGTCGGCGGCGGTGCCGAGGAGGGCGGCAATCTTTTGGTTGATGCCGTCAATCTTCACCGGCTTGGCGGCGCCGGCCTTCGTGTCCCCCGTGGCTATGGCGACAATGGCGGCGGACTTGGTGTCCGCGATGAACAGGATGCCGTCCGGCCCGAAGGCGATTGGCCCGGCGGACTTGAGCGTGACTTTGCCTTCGGTCATGCCGGAGGTCCAGTTGGCGGCGGAGGCGGCCCCGGCGAGCAAAGCGAGGCCCAGCGAAGCGACGAGGAGTGAGGGGGTTTTCATAGGTTGCGGTTTGAGACGCGGGCTGGCCGCGCGAGGTTGCAGTCAGGATGTGTGGTGAACTGGTGCGATAGGAGCGCGTCCGGGGAAGGGGATCAACACCTTTCTTCGAGTGCGCGGCGCGGCGGCGGGACTCCGACCCGCTGCAGCATGGAGGCCGTATCTCCTGCGGTTCGCGCTCAACCCGAACTCAGAAATGGAATTGCGGCGAAGAACGCAAGACGACGCGAAGAACAGCAATTACGGCAAAGCAGTTGCAGTCTGGAATAGCTCCAAGCCCCTCTCGGAAGGTATTGTCCTTCTCGCGTCTCTTTGGGTTCTTTGCTTCCAAGTTCGGCGGGCGGGCTCAATACACGCGGCGCAGGTTCGAGGGCAGGATGTTCAGCTCGCCGCGATACTTGGCGACGGTGCGGCGGGCGATGGTGATGCCTTTGGCGACGAGCAGCTTCACAATGGCGTCGTCGGCGAGGGGAGCGAACTGGTCTTCACTCTTGATGATCTCGGCGACCATGTCCTTGATGCTGGTGTTGGCGACGGCTTGGCCGTCGGCCGACGTGAAGCCGGAGGTGAAGAAGTGCTTCATGTCGAAGACGCCGTGGGGTGTCTCCATGTATTTGCCGGAGACGGCGCGGCTGACGGTGGTCTCGTGGACGCCGACAACTTCGGCGACCTGGTTCATGGTGAGCGGCTTGAGGTGCGCGCGGCCCAGCTCCATGAAGTCGCGCTGCCGCTTCACGATCTCGGTGCCGATGTTGTGGATGGTCTGCTGGCGCTGGTGGAGGCTCTTGATGAGGAACTTGCCGGCGCGGATTTTGTCGCGGATGTATTCGCGCGTGGCGGGGTCGGTCTCGTGCCGCGCCATGAGGTCTTTGTAGTGGTTGCTGATGCGCAGGTGGGGCACCTGCTCGTTGTTGAGGGTGACGACCCATTCCTCGCCGACCTTTTGCACGAAGACTTCGGGGATGATGTATTGCTCGTTGTCCGGCAGGAAGGCGCGGCCCGGGTGCGGCTCCAGGTGGCCGATCCGGTCTGCGGCTTCCTGAATGTCCACGACGTCCTGACTCAGCGCGCGGGCAATCTCTGGAAAGCGGCGGCGACCCAGCGCCTCCATGTGGCCGGTGACGATTTTGTATTCGAGGGTGTCCTGCCGTCCGGCGCGCTCGAGCTGGAGCTTCAGGCACTCCCCCAAGTCACGCGCGCCCACGCCCGGCGGCTGGAAGCCTTGCACGGCCTTGAGGGCCACGGCGAATTTCTCCGCCATCATGCCGGTGGAGGCCGCCAGCTCCTCGATGCTCGCGGTGAGGTAGCCGCGCTCATCTATGTTGCCGACGATCATCTCCGCCAGTGGCAGTTGCTCCGGCGTGAGCTCCGCATCGCGCACTTGTTCGAGCAGCATCTCCTGCAGGGACTGCCCGGCCACGAGCGAATCGAACATGAACTGCCGGCGCTCCTCCTCTTCCTCGCTCGAACGGCCCGCAGTGTTGCTCTGCGCGTAGTGGTCGCGCCAATCCTGGTCGAGTTGCGCGAGCTTGTCGAATTCGGCCTGAAAATCGTCCGCCGGCTCAGGGCTGTCCTTTTCAGGGACCGAGTCGGAAGTCAGGTCCACCGGCGGCTCGGAGGAATCAAGCGGTTCGGCGGTGTCCGGGAGTTCAGAGGAGTCGGATGATTCAGCGGAGTCGGGCAGTTCGGCGACATCGTCCTTTTCCTTGCCGTCCTTTTCCTCCAGTTCCGTCTCGCCATTGACCGACTCCTCGAGCACGGGGTTTTGCTCCAGCTCGGCCTCGACCTGCGCGCGCAGCTCGAGGATGGGGGCTTGCAAGAGCGCAAGGGACTGCTGGAGCTGGGGTGCCAGCACCATCGACTGCGACATCTTCTGCGACAAATACAGGCCTTGAGCCATCGGTATGGGCAAAGCGTATGCCGGGCGGCGGGATGGCTCAAGCGGGAAGAGGTTGTTTCCCAAAACCGCACAGCGGACGGACGGGAGTAGGGCGCCCCCACAGTCAGGCCAGCACGCTTTCGATGACGTGCCCGTGAACGTCCGTGAGGCGGCGCTCAATGCCATTGTGGTAAAAGCTGAGACGCTCGTGGTCGAGGCCGAGGAGATGCAGCAGCGTTGCGTGAAGGTCGTAAATCGTCGTGACGTTCTCGACTGCGCGGTGGCCAAAGTCGTCCGTCGCGCCGTAGCTGAAACCCGGCTTCACGCCCGCACCTGCCAGCCAGATGGTGAAGCCGCTGGGGTTGTGGTCCCGGCCGCTCGCACCCTTCTGGAAGGTCGGCATCCGCCCGAACTCCGTTACGAACGCGACGAGCGTGTCCGCCAGCAGGCCGCGTGACTTCAAGTCGCGCAGCAGCGCGGCGCAGGGCTGGTCGAGGATGTTCGCGTGGCCGGGATACTGGTTCGCAATGGTCTTGTGGCCATCCCAGTTTCCGACGCCCTCGCCCATCGCGTAAGCGCCGTTGAAGAGCTGCACGAAGCGCACGCCACGCTCCAACAGCCGTCGCGCGAGCAGGCAGTTTTTTGCAAAGCCAGACTTGGTTTTGTTCGTGTCGTTCACGCCGTAAAGGTCGAGCGTCGTCGCGCTCTCGCCGCGCGTGTCGCTGACCTCGGCGGCGGCGAGTTGCATCCTGGCGGCCAGCTCGTAGCTGGCGATGCGCGCGGACAATTCGCTGTCGCCGGGGTGCTGTGTGAGGTGCCGCTCGTTCAGAAACTTCACGAAGTCGCGCGTGGCCACGTCGGCGTTTTCGCTGATGGACGTGGGGCGCACGAGGTTGGCGATGGGCTTGTCCGCATTGAACGGCGTGCCCTGATACGCAGCGGGGAGGAAGCCCGGGGCCCATTGGCGCGTGCTGATTTGAGGCACGCCGCGGGGGTCGGGTATCGCCACGTAGGCCGGGAGATTCTGCGATTCGCTTCCCAGCGCATAACTCACCCACGCACCCATGCTGGGAAAGCCATCAAGGATGAAGCCGGTGCTCATCTGGCTCTCGGCAGGGCCGTGCGTGTTCGACTTGCCGGTCATCGAGTGGATGAAGCACAAGTCGTCCGCCATCGCACCGAGGTTCGGCAGCAGGTCGCTGGTCAGCTTGCCGCACTGTCCGCGCGCGCGGAATTCCCACAGCGGCTTGACGAGATTGCCGTTCTCGCCTTGGAACGTGACGAGCTTGTCCTGCCCCGGCATCGGGGTGTCGTGCCGTTTCACCAGCTCGGGCTTGAAGTCAAAGGAATCCACATGGCTCAACGCGCCGGTGCAGAAAATCATCAGCACGCGCCGGGCCTTCGGCGTGAAGTGCGGCAGTCGCGGCGCGTAAGGCCGGGCCGGGTCAATCAACGGCCGAATGGGCGACTTGTCCGCCGCCAGCAAGCCCTGCTCCGCCAGCAGCGACGCGAGTGCCACGCCGCCCAGCCCCATGCCGCCGAAACGCAGAAAGTCGCGGCGGTCCACAAAGCGTGACGGGCTGGAAGTTCGTTTTTTCATGGCAGACGAAAACTTGATGGCAGCAAGGAAAGGGCTGAAAAAAGGCCTTGCGTTGAGTATGGCATCAATGCCATACTCTGAGCATGAAGATGACGATGCACATCGACGAAGGCATCCTCGAAAGAGTGATGAAGTGGAGCGGAGCCGCCAGCAAGACCGAGGCGGTGGACCTCGCCCTCAAGGAAATGGACAGGAAGGCGAGACTCGCCGAGTTCGGCAAAACCGGCCTCGGCTTGAGCAGGGCCGAGATCCTCGACGCGGTGGATCCGAGCTACGACTTGATGGCTCTGCGCCTGGCGGAGACGCCGGGCGCAGTGCCGCCTCCGGTTGCCCCCGCCGGGCCGGTGAACTACACCAAGTTGAAGCGCCGGAAGAAGTAGCCCTTGCCGCCCGTGATTCTCATAGACTCCTGCATTTACATCGAACACCTGCGCGCGGGCCGCGACCCGGCGCAGGTGTTCGCGCCTTACGCGCAGCAGCACGACCTGGCGACCTGCGGCGTCATTCGGTGCGAGGTGATTCGAGGGATGCGCACGCCCAAGGCCCGCCACGCGCTGGCGAACTACATGGGCTGCCTGCTCTACATCCCAACGCTGAACAACGTGTTGGAAGCCGCCGAAGAAGTGCTTTGGCAGACCGACCGCGCCGGTTTCAAGATTCCCGTCACCGACGCCATCATCGCCGTCTGCGCGATGAAGGCGGGCGGGGCCGTGCTCACGAGGGACAAGCACTTCAAGGCCATTCCCGGCCTGCGGGTGTTCGAGGAGTTTCCTGGCTGACGCGGTCTTCATCGAAGTTCAAAACACGGTCAGGAACTCGTTCGCGTTGAAGAGCGCGCGGCACAGCGCCGGCAAGCCGTGGGAATCAACCAACTTCACACTGGCGGCCATTTCCTCTTTCGCTGGCTCGCGCAGGAAGACGAGTTGGAAGGCGCGCCTCACCTGAGCGTCCTTGGCCAGTCCCGCCTCGCGCTCGACCCGCTCCGCGAAGAACTGCGCCTGCTGCACGGCAAACGGGCTGTTCAACAGGTTCAGCGCCTGCAACGGCGTCGTGCTGCTCGTGCGCTTGGGTGAGACCTGCCCCGCGTCCGGGCAATCGAACGCGCCGAAGGTGTTGTCCAATTCCGTGCGCGGCTTCGACTGATAGACCATGCGGCGAAACTCCGCCGGGCCAAAGTCCGCCCGCGAGTTATAGACCTTCACGTAGTTGCTGTTCGCCTCGAACAGGTCGAAGCCCGGCCCGCCCATAGTGCGGTCCAGCTTGCCGCTCACGGCGAGCATCGCGTCGCGCAGCGGCTCGGCCTCCATGCGCCGCGCGGGGAAATGCCAGAGGAGACGGTTGCCAGAATCGAGCGATTGCGCGCGGGATGGGAGCAAGTGATTAGTAATTGGTAATGGAGCTTTGAGTCGCGATGTCGGCGCGGCGCGCATTGACTGATTACTAATTACTTCCTCACTAATTACTTTCCCGCCCTGTGCGAACGCAGCACTCGTCAAAATTATCCGGTGCACGTGCTTCAACTTCCAGCCGCTGGCCACCAGCTCACTGGCGAGCCAATCAAGCAGCTCCGGGTGAGATGGACGCCCACCGTTCAGGCCAAAGTCGCTCGGCGTATCCACGAGGCCGGTGCCGAAGTGGTAGTGCCAAATCCGGTTCACGACGACCCGCGCGGTCAGCGGGTTCTCCGGCGAGCCAAGCCACTTTGCCAGCGCCAGCCGACGCTCGGCATCCGGCGCGTCGGCGGGTAGCGCAAGTTTCGGCGCAAAGGAAGCGAGCGCGCCGGGACCGACCTTTTCGCGTGGCTGCATCGGGTCGCCGCGGTGCATGCGGAATGTGTCGCCGGGCTTCACGAACTTGCCGGCATACACCATCGGGAAAGTCGTCACCGCCGTGAGGTCCGCCTCCAGCTTCTTGCGCGTCGCCAGCAGTTCCACCAGCCGGGCGGCTTCGGCGGGAGCCATGCCCTCCGCCGAATAGGTGACGCCGCCGGGCGCTTTCCCGCCAAACGCCTGCCGGTCGTCCGAGGTCGCCACCGTCTGCCATGCTGTGCCGTCGCGCGAGACCTCGATGCGGTAGCGCGTCGCGAGCCGGTCGTTGTAGCGTGGCACGTTGTCGCGGTCGCGGCTCCACTGCACGCGGTCAATTGTCTCGGCCTTGGCGAACTCGATTTGCACCCAGCCCTTGCCACGCTCGTTGGAAATCCAGCTCCGCTCATTGCCATATTGGCCGTCGTTGATGTGCTCCAGCTTGTGATACGGATTGTTCGGATACGTCCCGGACGCCGTGGCCTTCGCGCCCGTGCTGGCCAGCGCCACGTTGCGCGGTGTGGCCCCGCCGGTGAACGCCTCCAGCTCGTCAATGCACGGCTCAAGCTGCGTCGTCTCGGCGATGGTGAAGCGGAGGAACTTCGCCGCGACGGGCGCGAAACGCTCCAGGTTCAAGCCGCGCGCGACCGGCGGGCGCTGGCGAGCGGACGCATTCGTGCCCGGCTGCGCGACCGGCTCGAAACGTTCCAACTGGCGCGTGACGACGGCGAGTTGCGCGCGCAACGCGTCAGCCTTGGCCGTCAGCTCGGCGGCGTTTGCCGGCTTCACCGCGCGCTCGCCGTGCTGCACGCCCGCGAAGCACGCGACCACGGCGTAGTAGTCCGTCATCGCGATGGGGTCGAACTTGTGGTTGTGGCAGCGCGCGCAGTGCAACGTGAGGCCGACGAACGCGCTCGCGGTCGTGGCGGCGAAGTCGTTCAAGTCCTCCGCCCGCTGGTTCGCGGTGAGCACCGGGTCAGGCGACTTCACGATGTCCGTCGGGCCGCCGACGATGAAGCCGGTGGCCTCGTCCGCGCCGAGCACATCGCCTGCGAGTTGCTCGGCGATGAAGCGGTCGTAGGGCATATCACTGTTGAAGGCACGAATGACCCAGTCGCGATAAGGCCAGGCATTCTTGCGCGTGCCGTTCGTTTCGTAGCCGTTGCTCTCGGCGAAGCGCACCACGTCGAGCCAGTGCCGCGCCCAGCGTTCGCCGAAGTGCGGGGAGGTGAGCAGCTTGTCCACGAGATTGCCGATTGCCGATTGCCGATTGCCGGTTTGAACCTCGCGCTCGAACGCCGCGACTTCCTCCGGCGTGGGCGGCAGGCCGATGGCGGTGAAGTAGAGCCGGCGGATGAGCGTTCGCGCATCGGCGGGCGGGGAGAAGCGCAGGTTCTTCTCCGCGAGCTTGGCGGCGAGGAAGTGGTCAATGGGATTAGTATTCAGTGACCAGTTTTCAGTTTTCAGTTTGGTGTCCGGACGGCTGTTTCCGGACTGAACACTGAACACTGAATACTGAACACTCGGCACCACGGGCCGCTTGACCGGCTGCCATGCCCAATGCTTCGCACTCATTCCGGAACCGTCGTCGGGCCACTGCGCCCCCTGGTCAATCCACGCGCGGAGCAGGCCGATTTGCTCGCTCGTCAGCGGCTCGCCCTTCGGAGGCATTTTCATGTCCGGCACGAGGCCAGCGACGAAGTGAATCAGCGGACTGTCCGCGC
>JACRKB010000030.1 GCA_016235545.1 Verrucomicrobiota bacterium
CTTACTTTCAACCGTGCCAAAACCGATTTTCATCGAACTCGACGACGCCGAGCCAATCCCGATCCTCTTTGAGGACCGATCGGTCATCGCGATTGACAAGCCCGCTGGCTGGATGCTGGTGCCGCATTCGTGGCAGCGCACGGGCTGGAACTTGCAGGCGGCCATCTCCTCCTCCATCAGCGCCGGACACTACTGGGCGCGCTCGCGGAACCTGAAATTTCTCCGCTACATCCACCGTCTCGACGCGGACACGAGCGGAGTTCTGCTCTTCGGCAAGAGCTTTGGCGCGGTGGAGACCTATGGGGACTTGTTCGAGTCGCGGCAGATGGAAAAGCGCTACCTGGCAATCGTCCACGGCAGGCCGCCCTCTGAGGAGTGGACTTGCCGCCTGCCGCTCAGTTCCGACCCGCAGGCCATTGGCCGTGTGCGCGTGGATGAACGCGAGGGCAAGGAGTGCGATACTTTTTTCCGCGCGCTGCGAAGCAAGGGCGATTTCACGCTTGTCGAGGCGCACCCGCTCACCGGACGGCAGCATCAAATCCGGGTTCACCTGAGCGCGACCGGCCACGGCATCATGGGCGACCCGCTCTACGGACCGTCTTCGGAGGAAATGCCATACACTCGCCCGCCGCTGGCGCTGCGCTCGGTGGAGCTGGCCTATCGAGACCCCTTCACGCGGCAGCAGGTGCGCATCCTCGCGCCGACGCAGATGTGGTTGAAACACTACGGCTGGGCCGAGCACGAGGTGAAGCCAGGGCCCCAGCCGCCCGCTGTCCCGCCCGCCCGCCCGAAGAAGGGTGCGGCAGAAAAGCGAGGTGGTTTTCAACGCAGGAGAGTTTGACCCGGCTCACGAGCCATCGTCAGACTGCGTGGGAAGATGCACGGCGCAACCTTTCTCCAAGACTTCGCCATCGTGATGATGGCGGCGGCGCTGGTGACGGTGCTTTCCCACAAGCTCCGGCTGCCGGTCGTGCTCGGCTACATTCTCGCCGGCGTGTTGATCGGCCCGCATGTCCTGCGGCATCCGCTCATATCGGACGAGACGACAATCAAGACGCTTTCTGAGCTGGGCATCGTCTTCCTCATGTTCTCGCTCGGCCTGGAATTCAGCTTCCGCCGGCTGCGCAAGGTGGGCACGACCGCGCTCATCGCCGCGCCGCTGGAAATCCTGCTGATGATATTCGTGGGCTACGAGATCGGCCAGTGGTTCGGCTGGGCACGGATGGATTCGCTCTTCCTCGGCGCAATGATCTCCATCTCCTCCACGACTATCATCGTGAAGGCGTTGCAGGAGTCGGGGCGCACGAAGGAGCCGTTCGCACAGGTCATCTTCGGAATCCTCATCGTGGAGGACATCCTGGCCATCGTGCTGCTTGCGCTTCTCTCCGGCATCGCGATGACCGGTGCGCTCAAGGCGGGCGACATGGCGGACACGCTCGGCCGGCTGGGGATTTTTCTCGTGGTCGCGGTCGTGCTGGGCCTTCTCCTGGTTCCGCGACTGCTCGGCTGGGTTACGAAATTCCGCAGCAACGAGATGCTGCTCGTCACAGTGCTGGGCCTCTGCTTCGGAGTGTCTCTGCTGGCGCTCAAGCTCGGCTACAGCGTGGCTCTCGGCGCATTCATCATCGGCGCGGTGGTGGCGGAGGCGCGCGAGATTGGGCGCATCGAGCTGCTCACCAGCTCGCTGCGCGATCTGTTCTGCGCCGTGTTCTTCGTCGCCATCGGGCTGCTCATCGAGCCGCGGATGATCGTCCAGCACTGGCTGGCCATCGCGGTCATCACGGCGGCGGTGGTGATCGGCAAGTCCGTGGCGTGCGCGTGCGGCGCGTTTGTGGCCGGGCACGACAACTGGACATCGGTGCGCGTGGGCAATGGCCTGGGGCAGATTGGCGAGTTTTCCTTCATCATCGCCGCACTGGGCCTGCAACTGAAGGTCACGAGCGAATTCCTATACCCCGTCGCCGTCGCGGTGTCTGTCATCACTGCATTCCTCACGCCGCTGCGGCTGAAGCATTCGGATGACCTGGTCGAGTGGTGGGGCCGCGCCGCGCCGCGCGCGCTGACCAACTACCTCGATCTCTACACCGAGTGGCTCGGGCGCTTCCGTGAGAGCCGTCGGTCCGGCTTCGTCGGACGCATGGTGCGAAAATGGTTCTGGCAGATGGGACTCAATGTCGTGCTCACGGCGGCGGTGTTCATTGTCGCCGTGTTCCTCGCAGAGCGGAAGCCGGCGTGGCTCCCGAAATTTCCCGGAGGCGAAATAGGCATGAACGCCTTCCTCTGGCTCGGCGCCACAGTGTTGTCGCTGCCGCTGCTCATAGCGATATTCCGCAAGCTGCAAGCGCTGGGCCTGCTCGTCGCCGAGGTCGGCGTGAGACCGGCGGCGGCGGGCGAGCTCACCGCCAGCATCCGCGCCGTCATCGCGCAGGCCATTCCGCTGGCAGGCGCGGCGGCGCTGGCGTTGCTGGTGCTGGTGTTGAGCTCCACGCTCCTGCCGCCGCTGGAGGTGCTGCTGGTGCTGGTGCTCATCGTGGCGCTTGTGATGTGGGCGTGGTGGCGGGCCTTCGTGAAATGGCATTCCAAGGCGCAGGTCGCGCTCATCGCAACATTCGAAAGGCCGCCGCCAGCGCGCCCGGAGAGCACCACGCACTTCTTCCGGCTTCTCTCGCACGCGCAGCTCCGCGTCGTGCTCGTGGACTCTGGTTCACCCGTCGCCGGCAAGCTCATCCGCGAGTTGGAGCTGCGCACACGCAGCGGTGCGAGCGTGGTCGGAATCGAGCGCAACGGCGAGAGCATCGTCAATCCCGGCCCCGACGAGGAACTCCGCGCGGGTGACAAGCTTCTCCTGCTGGGCGGCGGCGAACAGCTTGCGAAAGCCACAGAACTTTTCCATCTGCGACAGGCAACAGACGAATGAGCACTCCCATCAACCACGGACTTGTCGAGTTCCGGTCATCACCCATCCACGGCCATGGCGGGTTTGCCGCGCAGCACGTGCTTCCCGGCACGCGGCTCATCGAGTATCTCGGCGAGCGAATCGACAAGGCGGAGGCGCACATCCGTTGCGAGGCGGGCAATCCCTTCATCTTCTACATAGACGAGGAGAGCGACATCGACGGCAATGTGGAGTGGAACCCCGCGCGCTGGTTCAACCACAGTTGCACTCCCAACTGCGAGGCGGAGAGCGACGATGGCCGCATCTGGATCGTTGCGTTGCGGGAACTCGCGACGGGCGAGGAGATCACCTTCAACTACGGCTACGATCTGGCGGATTACCGCGCCGCCCCGTGCCGTTGCGGCACGCCGGCCTGTGTTGGCTTCATCGTGGCGGAGGAGCACTTCGACCAAGTCCGGCTGGAGAATCCGGCACGGGCTTGCGCGCAGTGACAACAAGCAAAAGACGCAAACCTCGCGGTCTGCGTCTGTTGATGAAACTGATTATTCCTCAGCGCTTGAAGGCCATAGGCGCGCCGGCGGGCATCTCGTGCGCGCAGGGCTGGTTCGTCGGCGAGTCAGGCAGGCGGGTGTTCTCCTGCACGAGTCCGTTGGCCAGCATATAGGCCTCGACCTCCTCGCCGCTGATGTCCGGCAGCATCCGCCCGTCAATCTCCACGCACGGGCTGAGCATCTGGCCGCTCTTCTGGATCATCTCCTGGCGCTGGGCGGAATCGTTGATGATGTCGCGGTCCTCGAAGGGCAGGTCGTATTTGCGCATCACGGCGCGGACGCCCTGGCTCCAGCCGCAGGAAGGTTTCAGATAGGCAACGATTTTTGGTTTGTTCATGGCAGTCAGATTTGTTTCGCGGGCGTAAAGTGCCACAGAAGCCTGCGGTGACAAGGCTTTGTTCGCATGCAAGCCCCTGTCTTCTTTGCGTCTTCTTGCGCACTTTGCGGCCAACTTCGGAAATCGCGTTTAATCCGCATCGGACAATTCGCGGATGAGCGTGAAAATCCGCGCACATTCATCTTCTCAGCAGAGCTGCGGGCGTGACCGCCCTCTCTCCTGACCGCGGGCCTCGGGGTCAACTCAGTTTCTCACGACCGAGTTGCATTCACACTCCTGCTCCGAATCTTAATCCTAATCCTGCCCTTCCGCCGAAGGGGGGAGAAGCGGGATGCGGATTACAAGCAGGAGCCGATGCGATGCCCTGACTCCTGACTTCAGACTTCTGTCTCCCGCCTCCTACCATTACTCTGCGGACGCGATGCGCCTGCTCGATCGCTATCTGCTGCGCGAGTTGATGACTCCCCTGCTTTACTGCCTGGGCGGCTTTCTCATTTTCTTCATATCCGCCGACTTGATGAACGAGCTGCCAATGCTCCAGGGCAAGGGGCTCAACGGCTGGGACATTGCGGAATATTACGTGTTCAAGTCTCCGGAGTTGCTCCCAACCGTGCTGCCCATGGGCCTTTTGCTCGCGTTGCTTTACGCGCTCGCGCAGCACGGCAAGCATCACGAACTGGTCGCCATTCGCGCGGCCGGTGTGAGCTTGTGGCGGCTTGCCGCGCCATATCTTTGGGTCGGAGTCGCCTTCAGTGTGGCGCTGTTTGTGGCGAGCGAAATCATCGGCCCCCGCGCGCAGCAGGGGATGGAGGATGTGTTGAACCGCTATCGCACCAAGCTCGACCAGCAGACCGAGCTGCAGTGGAAGCGCGAGGTGAACTTCAACAACGACGTGGCTGGCCACGAGTGGAAAATCGGCGCGTTCGGCCTTTACTCCCACGAGATGCTCCGCGTGAATGTGACTTGGACCGGACGCGACAACATCCGCAGGATTCTTTTCGCCAATCGCGCCGCCTACACGAACGGTGTCTGGCATTTCTCCGACGCTGAGCTGTGGACCTACGAGCCACCGCACCACGATTTCCCCTTCCGCGCCCGGACCAATCTCGCCGTCTTCCCGGAGCTGGACGAATCTCCGCGCCTCATCAAGAGCGAAATCAAGATCAACACTTTTTCTCTCGACAAGATGGCCAGGAAACTCCGTTTCAGTCTTGCGGAAATCCTCGACTACAAGCGGCTCCACCCGCACCTGACCGGCAGCAAGGCGGACGAGTTGAACACACAGTTCCACGGGCGGCTCGCCGCGCCGTTCACCTGCTTCGTCGTCGTGCTGCTCGCGCTGCCGTTCGGAGCCGCGCCGGGCCGGCGCAACGTCGCTATCGGCGTGGGTGTGAGCATCGCCATTGGGTTCGCTTTCTTCGTGCTGTCGCGGCTCTCGCTCGTGCTGGGCACCGGCGGCCACGTGCCGGGCTGGCTGGCGGGCTGGACGCCGAACGTTCTCTTCGCGACGGTGGGTGTCGTGCTGACAAGGAGGTTGCGATGAGAGGTGAGGGCGTGATGCGTGATGCGTGTTCCGTGTTCCGTGAAGTAGTTCGAGTGCATCCGGCAATTCTCACGGAACACGCAATACGGAACACGCAACCCCACCCACTTCGAGCACTCCCAGCCTCCCTCACGCATCACGCATCACGTTCCCAACATGAGCACTGAGCTCGAACAACTCCGCGCCCGCTGCGAGCGGCTCGAACTGCTCAACCAGGTCGGCCACGTCATCCACTCAACGCTCGATGCACAGGAAGCGCTCCAGCTCATCCTGCGCGAGGCCGTGCGGCTCATGCGCGCTACGAGCGGCTCGGTCGTGCTGGTGAATCCGACTTCGCGCTTTCTCGAAATTCAGGCCGCCCACGGCCTCCCGCCGGACCTCGCCGACTTCAAGCTGCCCGTGGGCGTGGGCATCACCGGCTGGGTCGCGCGCACCGGCAAGCCCGCGTGCGTCGGCGATGTGGCGCGCGACCCTCGCTACGTCCGCCTGCGCCCCGAGGTGCGCTCCGAACTCGCCGTGCCGCTGCTGCTCAACCACGAGGTGCGCGGCGTCTTGAACGTGGACTCCGACCGCGCCGACGCCTTCTCCGCAGACGACCAGAACTTGCTCGAGGAACTGGCGCTCCAAGCCGCGCGCGTCATTCAGAACACCTGGCTTTACGAGCAGCTTCGACTCAAGGCCCGGCTCTTCGAGTCGCTCGCCAGCGTCAGCCAGACCATCAACTCCACGCTCAACCTCGCCGACGCCCTCAGCGTCATCACGCGCGAGGCCTGCCAGCTCATGGACGCGAAGATGGCGTCGCTGCTCCTGCTCGACGACAAGCGCGAGTGGCTTGAACTCCGAGCCAGCCACGGTGCGGGCGCGGCCTACTTGAACAAGCCGCGCCTGAACCTCGCCGAGAGTCTCGTCGGCAACGTGGTGCGCCGCCGCCGCCCGATTCAGGACGAGAACGTCCAGACTTCCGGCCGTTACCAGAACGTCGCGATGGCGCGGCAGGAAGGGCTGGTTTCGCTGTTGAGCGTGCCGCTGCTCTTCGGAGGCGAGGCGCTCGGCGTGCTGAATGTCTATCGCGGCGGGCCGCACATTTTCCCGAACGAAGAGGTCCGCATCCTCGCCGCGCTCGCCGAGTTGTCCGGCATCGCCATCGAGAAGGCGCGGCTCTACGAGCGCATCGTGGACGTGGAGGAGCAGCTCCGGCAGAACGAGCGCCTCTCCGCGCTGGGCCTGCTCGCCGCCGAGGTCGCGCACGAGATTCGCAATCCGCTCACGGTGATGAAGATGCTCTTCCACTCGCTCGACTTGAAGTTCCCGCCCGGCGACCCGCGCACGCAGGACAACAAAATCATGGGCGAGAAGATGGACCACCTGAACCGCGTGGTGGAGCAGGTTCTGGACTTCGCGCGCAGCACCGAGCCACGCCTCGCGCCCGTGAACGTGAACCAGCTCCTCGACGACCTCAGCCTGCTCACGCGCCACAAGCTCCGCCAGCAGCGCGTCGAAGTCGTCCGCTCGCTGGACCCGCACCTCCCCGCCGTCCTGGGCGACGCGACTCAACTGGAGCAGGCATTCCTCAATCTCACGCTCAATGCCGTTGAAGCCATGTCCGAAGGCGGACGCCTCACCATCACCACGCGCGCATTGCGCCAGCCGCGCTCGCGCAAGGAGCCGACGCACGTGGTCATCGAATTTTCAGACACCGGTGCGGGCATGACCGAGGAGCAGCAGCAGAAGGCGTTCAGCTCCCTGCTCGCGACGACGAAGGCGAAGGGAACCGGGCTGGGCTTGGCAATCGTGGCGCGGGTGATTGAAACGCATCGGGGCGAGGTGAAAGTGCAGTCCAAAACTGGCAAGGGAACGACCTTCACCATCACGCTGCCGGTGGGATAGCGGAGCACGGACGCCCACGTCCGTGTCATTGCTACGGACGTGGGCGTCCGCGCTCCACTGCGCTTACGCTGCCGCTTGCGCGGGCTTGCGCTGGACCATCGGAGTCTGCTCCCCGCGCACGACTGCGGCGGTGATTTTCACGGCCTCCACGTCGTCAGCACCCGGGATTTCATACATCACGTCGAGCATGAGCTTTTCCAGCAAGGCGCGCAGGGCGCGGGCACCGGTGCCTTTCTTGATGGCTTGGGCGGCGAGTTCGCGCAGCGCGTCGGGCGTGATTTCGAGCGCCACGTCCTCCATGCCGAGGAGCTTGCCGTATTGCTTCACAAGCGCGTTGCGCGGCTCGGTGAGGATGGTGACGAGCTGCTCCTCGGTGAGTTCTTCCAGCACCGTGGTCATCGGGAGGCGGCCAATCAGCTCGGGGATGTAGCCGAACGCGAGCAGGTCTTCCGGCTCGACTTTCGCCAGCACTTCCCGCTTTTCGACGGAACTCAGCGCGTGCTGCGCGGCGCTGAAACCCATGACACGGTTGCCGAGCCGGCGCTGGATGACCTTGTCCAAGCCGACGAACGCGCCGCCGCAGATGAACAGGATGTTGGCCGTGTCCACCTTGATGTATTCCTGCTGCGGATGCTTGCGGCCGCCGGTGGGCGGGACGTTGCAGATGGTGCCTTCGAGCATCTTGAGCAAGGCCTGCTGCACGCCCTCGCCGGACACGTCGCGGGTGATGGAGACGTTCTCCGTCTTGCGCGCAATCTTGTCGATCTCGTCCACATAGACGATGCCGACCTGTGCGCGGCCGACGTCGTAGTCGCAGGACTGGAGCAGCCGGAGAATGATGTTTTCCACGTCTTCTCCGACGTAGCCGGCCTCGGTGAGCGTGGTGGCGTCGGCGATGGCGAAAGGGACGTCGAGGATGCGCGCGAGCGTGCGAGCCAGCAGCGTCTTGCCGGAGCCGGTGGGGCCGATGAGCAGGATGTTGCTCTTCTCGATTTCCACGTCGTCGGCCTTGGCGTCGCGCGGGGCGGCGGGGCCACTCGTGGCCTTCCGCTCGTGGATGATGCGCTTGTAATGGTTGTGGACCGCGACGGCCAACGTCTTCTTCGCGTGGTTCTGACCAATGCAGTAGCGGTCCAGCTCGGCCTTGATGGCAGCGGGCTTGGGAATCTTCAGCTTCGGAGTCGTGCGCTTCGTGTCAGCGGCGAGTTCCTTGTCGAGCACGCCCTTGCAGACGTGGATGCAGTTGTCGCAGATATAGACTCCCGGCCCGGCGATGAGCTTCTTCACCTCCGC
>JACRKB010000285.1 GCA_016235545.1 Verrucomicrobiota bacterium
CCGCGTGGGGGACTACAGGATTTACTTCTAGCGCCATGAGCTGGGTGTGCTTGTGCAACGCATCCTGAGCCGGAACTCGCTCAAGGATTTTCTCTTCCGTTCCAGCCTGCCGCTCGGCGAGGACGAGGCGTTGCAGGACAACCCGAAATTCTGGGAGCTGATGGGCGCGGCGAAGGGAAAGGTGGGGAGCAGTAGTTAAAAGATAGAAGACAGCCCGCTGCGGACAGAGTGAGCTTGCCTCTATCTTCTATCTGCTGACTTCTAACTTCTCTCTTCCTCCCCTTCACGCTCTCGGCAGCGTGACGTTCTCGAGGCCGATCTTGAAGAAATGCTCCGGCGGCGCCGGCTCGCAGACGTGCCAGCCTTGCACGTAGTCCACGCCGATGGCCTTGAGCACCTGTAGCACGGCCCCGTTCACGACGTATTCCGCAACAGTCTGCTTGCCCAGGATGTGCGCAATCTCGTTGATGGACTTCACCAGCGCGCGGTTGACGAGGTCCACATCCACGGAGCGGATGAAGCTGCCGTCGATCTTCAGCACGTCCACAGGCAGGTCGCGCAGGTAAAGCATCGAGGACGCGCCTGCGCCAAAGTCATCTAGGGCGAAGCGGCAGCCGAGCTGCTTGATCGCGGTGATGAGCTGGCGCGCGTGCACGAGATTCTGGATCATCGCCGTCTCGGTGATTTCGAACAGCACCCGGTCTGGCGCGATGTTGGAGGCGGAAAGCAGGCGCTCGACGATGACTGGCAGGTGCGCGTTGTTGAGCGTGCGCGCGGAGAGATTGATGGAGAGCGCCAGCGCCGGGTGCGCCGCCAGCAGGCTCATGGACTCGTAGAGCGCGAACTGATCTATCTGCTGCATGTTGCCGAAGTTCTCTGCGGCGGAAAGGAACTGGCCGGGCATGATGATCTTGCCATCGGGGTCGCGCAGGCGGACGAGCGCCTCGAAATACGCCCGCCCGTCGGCGCGCAACGGAAGGATGGGCTGGAGCCACATCTCCATGCGGTGGTCGCGCAGGGCGTCCTTGATGCGGATGGACCAGCCGGCCTCGGTGCTGAGCTGGGCGATGGCCTGGTTGTCCGGGCGGAAGACCTCGTGGCCGTTGCGCCCGTGGGTCTTCACATAGTAACAGGCCGAGTCCGCGTGCGAGAGCGCGTCCTCCGCAGTGACCACGCCATCAATGCGCGAGAGCCCGATGCTTGCCGTGCAGCAGAAGGATTTGCCGCCTTCCTTGAAGCGGGACTCGTCGAAAATCTGCACCAGCAGGCGGGCGAACTTCGTGGCCGCAGCCTCGTCCGCACCATTGAGGAGAATGGTGAATTCGTCGCCGCCGAGCCGCGCCAGCTCATCGCCGGGCCGGAGCTGGTCGCGCAGCGTTCGCGCCACATCGACAAGCAGGCGGTCGCCGGCCTGGTGATCGAGCGAGTTGTTGACGACTTTGAAATTGTCGAGATCGAGGTAGAGCAGGAAGCTGTGCGCACCCCGCGCCGCCCGGTTCACAGCGCTCTGAAGCACTTCGAGGAAGAACCGGCGGTTGTGCAGCCCGGTGAGAGGGTCATGGTTGGCGAGGTAGAGCAAATCCTCCTCAAGCCGTTTGCGCTGGGTGATGTCCGTGAAGATGAGCACCACGCCGAGGAAGGCCCGGCGCTCGTCGCGAATCGCGTCAGCGCGGCAAAGCGTCGGCGCGAGACGATCGCCGGAGGCATACATCTCCACCTCGCCGCTCCACGCGCCGCCCTCCTCGCAGGTCCGCCACATTTCGTCCCAAAGCTGCGGCTTCTGGAACAGCCGCCGGTGCCGCTGCGATGCCTCAAGCTCCGCAGCCGACAGCCCGAAGAAATCCACGTGCGCATCGTTGACATAGGTGACGCGGCCCTCCGGGCTGAGAATCGCAATGGCGTCGCCGGCGTCATCCACCGCGCGGCTGATGCGCAGCATCTCCTCGTGCGTGCGCTGGCGCTCCTGCGCTACGGCCTGCTCGGCGTCATCGGCGGCGGACTTGCGCTTCAGCGTGGCAATGATGCGGGCCTGGACCTCGAGGAAGTTGAACGGCTTGTTGACGTAGTCCACCGCACCGAGGTTGAACGCGCGGAGCTTGTCCTCCGTGCGCTCGCGGCCCGTGATGACGATGACGGGGATGTGCCTGAGTGCGGGGTCGGCCTTGAGCGCGGCCAGCACGTCGAGGCCGTCCATGTCCGGCAGGCCAAGGTCAAGCAGCACGAGGTCGAACGGCCTGGCCTGCGCCAGCTCCAGCGCCCTCTTGCCCTCTGCGGCGCCGTCGGACTCGATGCCGTCGGTCTGGAGGGAAATTGCAAGCAGGTCGGCCATCTCGGGGCTGTCCTCGACGATCAATACTCGGGGCGTGCGCATGATGAAACCGTGGCTGCTGAACGGGGCAGATGATTGGGTGCAACACCTCAAAGTCCAACTCAAAATCCGCGTGGACGGACACACAGAGGACCCTCGACGCGCGGGCTTGGCCTTCTTCAGGCCTCCGCTAGACTGCGCGCGCATGGCTGAACCGACCCAACCCGCACCCACGCTCGCGGAGGAATTCCTCGTGGAGTTCCGTGCGTTCTGGGCTTGGCTCCCGGACAAGCCGCTGTTCTTCACGCTGCTCGGTGCGTGGGTGCTCCTGTTCCATTTCCTCGGGCACTGCTCGTTCAACTTCACCAACAAGCCCTCGCTCTTTGCGTGGATGTGGGGCGCGTGGAGCGCGGAGGCGCTCGAGGCGGAACACGGCAAGCTCGTGCCCGTGGTCGTTCTGATTCTTCTCTGGCTGCGACGCAATGAACTGCTCGCCACTCCCACGCGACGCTGGCTGCCCGCGCTGGCCGGCGTGGCGCTCGCGCTCGCGCTGCACGTGGTGGCGTTCACGGTTCAGCAACCTCGTGTCTCGATGGTCGCGCTGGCCGGCGGAGCCTGGTGCCTCGTCGGCTTGGTGTGGGGACCGGGGTGGCTGCGCAAGACGTTCTTCCCGTTCCTGCTGCTGGGCTTCTGCGTGCCGCTGGAGGCGCTGGGCGAAGGGCTATTGTTCCGACTGCGTTTGCTCGTGACGCAGATTTCCGTCGGCATTGGACACGGTGTGCTTGGCCTCGACGTGCTGCGCGACGGAACGGCCATCTTCAACTCGGCGCGCAGCTTCAACTACGACGTCGCCCCCGCTTGCAGCGGCATCCGCAGCCTCGCGTCGCTCCTGGCGGTGACGACGATCTACGGCTACGTCGCATTCCGCGCGCCGTGGAAGCGCGTCGTGATGATCGCGCTCGCCGCACCGCTGGCAGTCGCGGGCAACGTCGCGCGCATCACGACGGTCATCATCCTTGCCGAGGCGTTCGGTCACAAGACCGGCGCGGCGGCGGAGACGAACCTCGGTTACGTCACCTTCGCGGTCGCGATTGGCCTCATGTTTCTGGCGGGCTGGCTGATGCGGGAGAATGCAGCGCCGGTCGCCTCACCACTTGGTAGGGCCGACCTGCCGGTCGGCCTTCCGGACGCGCAGCAGCGCGTCCCTACCACGCCGCTGGTTGGCCCGGCGCTCATCGGTGCACTACTGCTCATCGCCTTGGCAAGCGGCGCTGTTTTCAAACTGCAAGCCCGCCAGACGCTCGGTCGCCCCGGCGTCCTGGCGGAGCCACAGGCAGGTTCTCAGCGCTGGCGCATCCCGCTGCCGGAACAAGTCGCCGGGATGACCTCGCTGGAAGTGCCGCCCGCCAAGGAGGAATTGACCGGCCTGCCCGCCGACACCTCCATCAGCAAGCGCGTCTATCGCGCGCCGGACGGCGCGGAGCTGCTGCTGCAAGTCGTGCTGATGGGCCGCGACCGCACGAGCATCCACCAGCCGCAATACTGCCTCACCGGCCAGGGCTGGCTCATCGAGAAGACCGAAGAAGTGCGCCTGCCGATCGCGCAGCCGCACCCGCACGAAGTGCCCGCGCTCAAGCTCACCGCCAGCAAAGTCTTCACCACGGAAACCGGCCAGCGTGTCCCGCTGCGTGCCATCTACGTGTATTGGTTTGTGGCGGACGGCGCGCTCACGGCGCATCGCTCCGAGCGTCTGGCTTCAATGGCGAAGGAACTCTTGCGCACCGGCACGCTTCAGCGCTGGGCCTACGTTGCGTGCTTCGCGCAATGCCTGCCCGGCGAAGAGGACAAGGCCTTCGCGCGAGTGAAGGAATTTGCCGCCGAGGCGGTGCCGGAGTTTCAGCGCGCAGGTGCGCCGTCCGCGCAGAAATAGACGAGGGCTACTCCGGGTTGAGAATCAACTGGCGAAGACGTTCGGCCAAGGCCGCTGGCAACCGCGCGCACCAGGATTCGTCCACCAAGCCCAGCTCCAGCAAGTCGCGCAGATGCGTGCGGTCCTTGTCGCGGAAGCTGACGAGCTTCATGCGGACCACGGCTTCGAGGCTGGCGAGGCAGAATTGGTCGCCCGGCTCGGACTCCGACACGTCGGGCGAGGGGAACAAGTTGTCGGCCCTGACTTTCTCGCCCGCTGGAACAACGTGCAGTGCATCGCGCACGCTCGCATTCGAACCGTCAAGGAAGGCATCAATCACTCCCGGCATTCCCAATCCGGTCAGTCAGCGGAAGACAAACCCGGCAGATTCGAGCGCCTTGCGGGCGGAATCAAAATCAGCACGGCGCAGGAGTATGTCCACGTCACGCCTGGCCCGCACGGCTGCCTCGTCCACGCGGGAGACGTGTGCGGCGACCGCAGCGTCGCCGACAATGGCGTAAGGAACATCGGCACCCTCTAAGGCGCGCACCGCACGGGACAGTCGTTCGTGGACCTTTTCCGCAGCGCGAGCCATACGCTCCCAAGAGACCGGGGCAAACTCGGTGGTCGCAATGGCCATGACAGAATTCAAGCCGTCACGTCCGCGACATCCACCGCGACGGTCGGCATTGCGGAACTCGTGAGCCGCTGTCCGACAAGGAAGACGCTCTTCACCGAATAGCGGTCGCCCTGCGGCTGGCGATACACTTCGATTTGCCTCTCGGGCGCGAGCACCAGCCAGCACTCCTTCACGCCGGCAGCCGCGTAGGCGCGGAGTTTCGCACGGTCGTAATCGTGGCTGGAGACGACGACTTCCACCACCAGTTCAGCGCTCTGCGGGTGTCGGTCGGCGTAGTCCTCCTCGCGCCCGCGAATCACGGACAGGTCCGGCTCCGGCTCGGAATCACCGCAGGTGATGGGCTGCTCCGGCTGCACATGGAATCCCGCCGGCACGAGGGCCTGAAGCAACCGCAACAAGCGCATGACCAACAGCCGGTGCAGGGGAGATTTGGGCATTTTTTCATAGACGCAACCGTAGAGGAGTTCGGTCTTCTCGGGGATGAGTCCGGTCTCGCCCAAGACGTGATAGGCGGACACCGAGAGCGGCCAGGGACGGGGCGCGCCCGCTGGCAGAGGCCGGTCCACAGTTGCAGTCATGGTGGGAAATTCGCGCATCCCGCCGCGCTCGGCGAGTGAAAAAGCGGCCGCCCGCAGGCCAGCCTAAATCGCGAAGTCGTTATACTCCGGCTTCACCAGCTCGGCGGGCGGGTAAAGCATCCCGGCGGCGACAGTCGCGTTGGTCCCCTGCTCGATGAGGATGAACGAACCGGTCAGGCGGTTGCTGCTGTAGGCGTCGAACACGATGGGCTTCGCGGTGCGGATGCGGACTTCGCCGATGTCGTTCGCGGCGAGCTCCGCCGGCTCCGGCTCGGGGTCGAAGGTCTGGATGTTGATGCGGCTGTCGAGGCTCGTGACGATGGCTTGCACGGTCTGCGAGGTGTGTTTGAGGAAGTATTTCTTCCCGCGCTGGAGCGGACGCGGGTTCATCCAGCAGACGCGCCCGCGCAGGTCGCTCGCCATGCCGGGCAGGTGGTCCAGGCCGACAAGAATGTCGCCGCGGCTCACGTCGAGGTCGTGTTCGAGCACGACGGTGACGGGCTGTGGGCAGAACGCTTCCTGCAACGGGCCGTCGTAGGTCCAGAGTTCCTTCACGGTGCTCTTCATGCCGCTGGGCAGAACCATGATTTTCTGGCCGACCTTGAGGATGCCACCGGCGAGTTGCCCGCTCAGGCCGCGGAAGTCGTGGAGCGCTTTGTCGGTCGGATTGTTCGGGCGGTTCACCCATTGCACAGGGAAGCGCAGTCCGGTGAGGCTCCAGTCGCTGGCGATGTGGACGGTCTCCAGATGGCCGAGCAACGTGGGGCCGCAATACCACGGCGTGTGCTTGGAGGCGTCCACGACGTTGTCGCCGTTGAGCGCGCTGATGGGGACGAACTTCACGTCCTTGAACGCCACCAGCTTGGGCAGGAAGGCCTCAATCTCGGCGCGGATTTCCAGGAAGCGGTCCTCGCTCCAGTCCACAAGGTCCATCTTGTTCACCGCGATGACGAGGTGCGGAATGCCCAGCAGCGCCGCGAGGTAGGTGTGCCGCCGCGTCTGCTCGATGACCCCGAGCCGCGCGTCCACGAGGACGATGGAGAGGTTCGCGGTGCTCGCACCCGTGACCATGTTGCGCGTGTATTGAACGTGCCCCGGCGTGTCCGCGACGATGAACTTGCGCTTGGGCGTGGCGAAGTAGCGGTAGGCCACGTCAATCGTGATGCCCTGCTCGCGCTCGGCCCGGAGGCCGTCGGTGAGGTTGGCGAGGTTGATGGCCCCGCCGCCGGTGATGTCGGCGCTGCGTTCGAGCGCCTCCATCTGGTCCTCCATGATGGACTTGGAATCGTAGAGCAGCCGGCCGATGAGCGTGGACTTGCCGTCGTCCACGGAGCCGCAGGTGTTGAAGCGGAGGAGTTCGATGGGGTGCGTGTGGGGCATGGGAATGTGGCTTTAGGATTGGAAGACGTGCGCGGTTTCTTGCAGGCAAAGATGCGAACGCTGCGCGGTCTGGTTGGTGAGCTGTGGATTCATGCGTGGGCGAAAGCTTATTGTCCGAGCGCCGACCATGCAGACAGAGCTGCTTCTGCGCGAGCCTTGGGCGCGGCCGCTGCCTTCAGCTTCAAGCCTGCGGAATCAGGCAGGCGGGAGAGCAGGACGCTCCAATCATCGGCGCTGAACTCACGGTTG
Source organism: Verrucomicrobiota bacterium (assembly GCA_016235545.1). Lineage (GTDB taxonomy): Bacteria > Verrucomicrobiota > Verrucomicrobiia > Limisphaerales > SXTU01 > SXTU01. Next base: position 7,065 of record JACRKB010000285.1, read on the forward strand.
GGCTGGAAGAAAACACTGTCAGCATCCGGCTTCCACATGCCCGCGACGCTGAGAAGGTTGATCGCTTCAAACGCAGCGTGCTCTGGTGGCAGGTCGTGATAGGGCCAGAGCAACACGCCGGGACCGGCCGCGCTGCGCACGAGCGTGCGTTGCACGTCACGGACACGTTGCGAGTTCGCCGCAAGTTCACGGGGTTGCAAGCCGTCGCGCAGACACAGCCAAGCCACCGTCGCGCTGGCCTGGCCACAGAGCATCATCTGGCCGTGCAGGCGCAGGGCGGATTGCACGACGCTGCTGACGCCGATGTTCTTGCCCGCGCCGAGCAAGCCGTCGCGCTCCACCGGCACGAGGCCGCGCAGCGGGAACATGGAGCGGTCGGTGTGCGTGCTCCAGTTGCGCGTGGCGGTGTGGATGGTGGCCCACGGCGCGGCGGGGTCGTCGTTGAGGAACTGCCGGCGCGTGGGGTGAAAATCTATGTTGAACTGGAAGCCAAACACCGCATCGGCCGGCATGAGCTTCGCCCAGTGCGGCTCGGGGTGCGTCGTGCGGAGGTCCTGCTCGCGGAGCATGGCGAGCGCTTCGAGCCGCAGGCCTTCGCGGATGTAAGGCTTCGGCGGCAGGCGGTCGGGCGTGCCGAATTCGTCGGTGAGCTCCAGCTTGCGGAAGCGCGGCTCCAGCTTCTGCACGTGATGCAACAGGCCGAGCGAGTGGCGCTTGGCATCCTCGAAGACGATGCGCCGCTGCGCGGGCGTGAGCGCGACGAGGTTCTTCTTCGACGCGCCCGGCTCCGTGGCGTCGAGCGCGTCGGCGACGGCTTTGGGCCAGACGTCGAGCGGGTAATCCTGCGGCGGCCAGTTGAAGAACAGCGCCTCGCGCTCGTGCGGCAACTGATGGTGCACGGCGTCCACGAGGCGGCGGTGCGTGTAAATGTTCACCGGCGGCGAGTAAGGCCCGGCGGGGTGCGTGGTGTCGGCGAAGGCCGGGACATTCATGAACAGCACGCCCTTGGGCCAGCCGGTGGCCGTGAAGTTCGTGCGCGTCTCGCGGCTGCAACCGAGGTAACGACGCGGGTCGAAGCCGGGCGGCTCGGGGAGGATGCTCTCGTTGGCCGTGCCGCGCACGACGACGCACCACGTCAGCGGGTTCATCTCGCGGCGGTTGGCCTCGGTGATTTGCTCGGGCGCGCTGGGTTCGCCAAAGCGCGCTTTCGCGTCCGGCCCGGCGCTCCATTTCGCGCCGCTCAACCGGATGACATCGCCCCAGTCGCTCGCGTCGATGGTAAGGCGGGCGCGGACTTCGAGGAGCGCGGCGTTCACGCCGCTTCCGGCCGCCTCGCGCGAATCACGTTGAAGCGGGCTGAAGCCCGCGCTCCGGGCGAAGCTCACTCCGGCCACACGATTGCCCGCGAGTTCCACCTTCGTCGGCTCCCAGCCGCGCTCGATGCGGAGGCGGCCCGAAGCAACCTGCGGCGCGACGAGTTCCTCGAAGATGCGCGCAGCCTCGCGCGGTTCGACGGTGAGCCAGGCGCAGAAGGAATTCGCCGGCTCGGCCTTGCCGTAAAGGCGCACGTTGGTGGCCTCGATGGCGCGGGCGATTTCGAGAAACATCCCCGAGCGCGGGAAGCGCGTGCGCTTGCCGTTGACGGTGGTCCACTCGTCCACATTGCCGACGCCCTCGGCGCTGAACTGCCCGCCGAGCATCGCGATGTCGCTGACGAGCACGACACGTTTCACGCCGAGCCGCGCGGCTTGCACAGCGGCAGCCACGGCGGATTCGTTGCCGCCCACGACGAGCAGGTCGGCCTCGATGCGCTGCGGCGTGGGCGCGGCGAAGCCTTGGCTCCAGCCGCACAGCGCGACGAGCAGTCCGAGGAAGTGGCAAGGAAACCTGAGGTTCATTGCGGAGTCGCGGGGTCAGCCGGGCGGTTCACCAGCGCGGCGAAGGCCTTGCGCTCTGTCCACAGGAGGAAGAGCGCGGCCACCGTGATGAACGCGTGTGGAACGTCCCAGCCGCCCTTAACCACGAACGCGTGGAAGCACAGGATGTTGATGACGATGGGGCCGAGGATGAGCAGGCCGAGATTGCGCGTCTTGGGCACCACGACGAACGCGCCGCCGATGATTTCGCAGACCTTCACGAAGGTCAGGTAGCCGGACGGAGCAAACGCCTCCATGAACTTCACCGCGAGAGGTCCCAAATCCGGCTGCTTGGGCGGCGGGCCGAAGAAGAAAGCCGCACCGGCGGCAACGAACAATAGGCCAAACAGTCCGGCGACAATGTGGGTGGCGATTTTCATGGGTAACTTTCTGGCTGAGGCCGAGGTTCAGTGCAACAGGTTGACGTGGCTCACCGTCACGGCCTGGCCGCCCAGCAGCACGCGTTCGCCGCGCACGCCAACACGGACCACGCCGCCGCGAGCACTGGCTTGATACGCCGTGAAATCGGATTTTCCAAGTCTCGCCTCCCAATACGGGCCAAGGGCACAGTGCGCCGAGCCGGTGACGGGGTCTTCGTTTACGCCCGCCGCAGGCGCGAAGAAACGGGAGACAAAATCAAATTCCACCGACGCGCTCCGGCTGGTGACGATGACGCCGCGCACGGGCAGGGCGGCGAGGGCGGTGAGGTTTGGTTTCAGTGCCCGCAACATCACCTCGTCCGCCACTTCGACGAGGTAATCCATGCCGTTCGCACCGACGAATCGCAGTTCGCAGCCCAGCGCTTCCTTCAAGCCTGCGGGCGAGACGCACGGCTCCGCGACCTGCGCGGGGAAATCCATTTCAATCCCATCGCCCGCACAACGGCAGGTGAGCCAGCCGCTCAAGGTGTGAAAACGCGCGGGCTGGACGGCGGCGAGCGCGCCTGTTTCCCAAAGCGTGTGTGCGCTGGCCAACGTGGCGTGGCCGCAGAGCTTCACCTCGACCGTGGGCGTGAACCAGCGCAGCGACCATCCGCTTGCGATGGGATGCAGGAATGCCGTCTCGGACAGGTTCATTTCGCACGCGACAAGCCGCATCCAGCGCTCGTCCTGCGGAGCCGGCAGCACGCACACAGCAGCAGGATTGCCGGCGAACGGACGGCTCGTAAACGCGTCAACTACGTGGAGAGTGGTGCCCATTCAAGCCGGCAGATGCTTCTTCACCACACCCATGCTCGCGGCGAATTTGCTCATCACGAACTCGCGTGCCTTCGCGGCCTTGGCCTTCGCCGCTGCGGGGTCTTTCGCCATCGCGAGCACGGCGGGGACGAGGCGTGCGCGTTCCTCTTCCTTGTCGAAGTCGAAGAGCCAGTCGCCGAGGCCGATGTCGCGCCACATGAGGCCCTTCGTCGTCTGCTCGGCCCAGCGGCAGACGATGGCCGGGATGCCGTTGCCCACGCACATGATGGGCGAGTGCATCTCGTTGCCGAACAGCCCCGCGCTGCGGGTATAGACCGAGAGCGCCTCGCCGGTGAGCCAGTAGTTGGGCCGCCAGACCGCGCGCGGCTTCACGTCGGCGGGGAGCGGGTCGTAGAGCAGCTCCTTGCCCACGGCCATCTGCGTCTGATCCTCAGGGCAGATGAGCACCTTGAGCTTCGTCTGGCGCAGCACCTCGATGATGGCTTGCCGATGCGGCGCGTGGTCCTGTTCCTTCAACGCCTCGTTGCGCACGTGCTTCACCGGGTCCATCGCGCGCTCCTTGTGGATGGTCCAGTAAGGCGTGAAGCGCAGGCGCGGGATGCAGCAGAGGAACTGGCCGTCCTCCAAGCCGTTCGCCTTGAGAAAGGCCGTCGCCTTCGCATCATCGCGCAAGTCCGTGGCGAACGCGCCGTCCGGTCCATACTCCATCAGCGGACAAGTGCAACCGCGCTTCTTCGCGACTTCGAGCGACATCGAGTCGCGGAAGTAGGCGAACTTCGCGCCGCTCAACACCGCGACGGTCGCCGCGACGCTCTTATCCGACGCAGGCGAAGTGGCCGTGGAACCTTGCAGCGACAGCGTGATGCCATAAACGCCGTAGGGCTTGCCGGTTTCCTTCGCCCAGCGCGCCACGTCGTTCTGCGCGACGAGCGACGGCCCAGAGCCGTGCAGCAGGAAGTCGCACTCGGCGAACGCGGTCTTGAGCGCGTCCGCGCCTTTGACGATTCGCACCTTCGGGAAGCGCGCGAGGAGCATTTCCTCAACCCCATTGTCCACCTTGCTGGGCCACAGCCGCACCTCGACGCCGGGCAGGTGCTTCTCGATGAGCGCCAGCACGCCCGGCGTGTGCGCGATGTCGCCGATGTTCACCGTCTGCCACGATGAGCGGAGCAGCAGGCGCGCGGGGCGTTTGTCGGCAGCGCTTACGGAGGCGGCGAGCGAAGCGGCGAGGGTGGTGTGGAGGAAGTGGCGGCGGTTCATGGCTGGAAAGTAACGAGAAATTCGACGTGGCGACATGGTGAATCTTACCGCACGGCCTTCAGCCGCCACCACGCACATTCCACCCAAAAGAACTGCGAGTAGTAGAGGCGGCTGTAATCGTAGTGGGCAATGACGCGTTCCACGGCAGCGGCGCGCTGCTTCAGGACGGTTGCGTCCGGGGCCAGCGTGACGACCCACGCGGCGGCGGTTGGCTCACGGATGAATTCCGTTTCCTTCGCGCGGCGGGGCGCGACTTTGAGGAACTCCCGCAACTGCGCCAGCGCGAGTTGTTGGGCCTCCGTCTCGGTCTGCTGGGGCTTCCACATCCGGTTCATCACCCGCCAGTCCATCTCGAAGCGGCTGGTGTCCGCGTTGTCGAAGCGCTCGGCCAGCGGCAGACTTTTGAACGCGAGGTCGGCGCTGGCTTGCAGGCCGCGGGCGTAGGCGGCGCGGGTGGCCGCGTCCTTTTCCATGTCCCACAAGGCCCGCACCGCTCCGACGCAGGTGCAGGAGGTCCACGAGTGAAACTTGGCGTAGTGGAAGGTCATGCCGCGCTCGCAGATTTGCTCCCGCGTGAGCTTCTCCGGCCCGCCTGTCTCGGCGAGCGCGGTGCGGTAACGGTCGTTCCACTTCGCATCCCCGGTGACGGCGTGCAGGAGCTTGCAGACGAAGAGCAGGCGCGGCGCGCTGTCGAACTCGAAGCCGGCGAACGAGCCGCGTTTGCCGAACGGCGGCTCGGCGGGAATGGCCCAGTTGCGTTGCACGATGGCGTCGGTGACTTCGACGAGCTTGGCCGTGATGCGGGCGCGTTCTTCTTGGGTGGCCAGCCCGGTGTCGAGGTAACGCCACAGGCCGAGAAACCACGGCGACATCTGGTCGTTCGAGCCCATCGCGTAGTGCGTGCGCCCGTCCGTGCTCACGCCGCGCGCGACCATGCCCCGCACCTCGCTGACGGACGCGAGGAGCAGCAGTCCTTCCATCAAGCGCCGCGCCTTCGCCGCGTCGGCGTCCGCCTTGGTGTGCCGCCAGCGGTTCACCGCCGCGTCCATGTAAAGGCCGTTGAACATCGGGCCGTTCTCGATGGGACTCCACCAGCCCAGCGCGTTGGGCTTGCCCGCGCGGCACTCCTCCGGCGTGGGAAGCGAGACCGAGCCATCCATCGCCGCGAAGTCAATCATCACGCCGTGCCGGTCAATGAAGCGTCGCCAAATCTCCGCGTGCGCCTGTTCTACGGCGGCTGCGGCGGACTGCTCGTTGGCGGAAACATTGGAGAGCCAGACCGCGCTCGTCGTGGCGGCCAAGCTTGAGGTAAGGAAGCGGCGGCGGTTCATGGTCTCAGAAGTATCCAGCCTTCTTCCGGTCTTCCATCGCGGCTTCGCTGGCCTTGTCGTCGGCGCGGGTGCCGCGCTCGGTGACGCGGGCGGCGGCGACTTCGCGGATGATGTCGTCCACGGTGCTGGCCGGGCTGTCTATCATCCCGGTGCTAATCATGTCCGCGATGGTGCGGACGCGGCAGACCAATTTCCTCACCGGCTCTTTCGCGGTCGGACGCGCGCCGGCATAGGGGTCGGGCTTCGAGGCGTCGGTGTGCGCGGGAGGGACGGGCAGCCACTGGCCGCCGCGCCGGAAGCATTCGCGCTCATGGCTGAAGTAGATGTTCGGCACCTCCAGCTTCTCGCGCTGGATGTATTCCCACACGTCCATCTCTGTCCAGTTCGAGAGCGGGAAGACCCTCATATTTTCGCCGGGGTTGAGGCGGGCATTGTAGAGGTTCCAGATTTCGGGGCGCTGGTTCTTTGGATCCCACTGACCAAAGGCGTCGCGGAAGCTGAAGAAACGCTCCTTCGCACGGGCCTTCTCCTCGTCACGCCGAGCGCCGCCGATGCAGCAGTCGAAGCGGAACTCTTCAATCGCGCCGAGCAGCACGGGAATCTGAAGCTGATTACGGCTGATCTGTCCGGGCGTGGGCGTGGCGAGACCTTTGGCGAAGGCTTCGTCCACGGTGCGGACGATGAGCTTCGCGCCGAGCTGCTTCGCGCGGCGGTCGCGGAACTCAATCAGCTCCGGGAACTCGTGGCCGGTCTCGACGTTGAGGAAGGGCATCGGGATGTCCGAGGGGCGAAAGGCCTTCTCGGCGAGGCGCAGGATGCAGATGGAGTCCTTGCCGCCGGAGAAGAGAATCGCGGGCCGCTCAAACTCGGCGGCCACTTCGCGCATGATGTGGATGGCCTCGGTTTCGAGATACTGTAGATGGTCGAGATGGTAAGAAGACATGGGAAAGGAGGGGATGGGGGATGGGGTCTGGCGGATGGAGGTTCAGGTTCGGTCGCCGAGAGAGCGGATTAGGCCGGTGATGAGTTTGCCGGTTTGAATGCACTGGGCGAGCAGGTGCTCTTGTTCAGGCTTGGTCGCAAATTTGTTGTCGAGCAAGACGTAGGTCATGGAGCGGACTTCGCCGCAGGAGCGTCGGGCGATGTTGTAGGCCTGGCGTTTTTCTGCCGGGTGAAGCGACTCCCAACCTTCGGCGACGTTGTTCATCACCGACACGGCGGCTCGTTGGAGTTGGTCGCGTAAGCCGAAGTCTCTCGCCAGCGGTTCACGTCGGCAGAGCGCATAAGCATGATTCGTCAGCACACGGGCCGACTTCCACGCTTCCGAATTCTCAAATGGCTCACCCATAGCGACCCAGACCCTAGACGCCAGACCCCATCCCCTCGGCCTTCCCGACCGCCTTCCCTCCCCAACTGGCGTGTAATCCGCACTCGCGTTTCTCATCCGCCTTCGCGGGGTCGAAGTAGTCCCACTCGTTCGGGAGGTTGTGCTGCTTGAGGTAGGCTTCCATCTCGGAATCGGACCAGTGGAAGACGGGGCTGACTTTGAGGGAGTTGAAGTTGCCGTCGGGGCTGACGATGTCCAGGCCGGCGCGGTTGGGGTTTTGCACTTTGCGCAGCGCGGTGAGCCAAACGGTGGGGGCGAGTTCTTTCATGCCGCGTTGGAATGGTTCCAGTTTCATGACGGTGCTGAAGGCTTTGATGCGCTCCTCGTTCTCCGGCGTCGGCTCGGGCATGCCGCCGTGGACGGCGTCGTAGTGCGCAGCAGTGAGCTTGGGCACGAAGGCTTTGATGTTCAGCTTGAGCTGCGCTTTGAGCTGCTCTGCGTGTTGGTAAGTAGCCGGGCGGTTGTAGCCGTGGTCCACCCAGAGCACGGGGATGTCCGGCTGCACTTGCGTGACGAGGTGGAGGATGACGGCTTCGTAGGGGCGGAAGTTCGTGGAGACGATGGCGCGACCGCCGGCTTGAGCGATGGCCCACTTCACGACTTCGAGTGCGGATTGATAGCGGAGGGCGGCGTTGGCCTGGGTGATTTGGTCGGAGGTCATTTTGGATTCTGAAGGAAGTTTGAGCGCGCGCTAGAACAGCGAGAGGTAGAGGGTGCGGAGGCTGAGAATCATGATGAGGACGCCGACCAGCACCATGAATGGTTTGACCGGCAACCGGTGACAGGCCCACGCCCCGAGAGGAGCGGCCAGCGCGCCGCCCAGGGCCAGGCCAAAGATGATGGGCCAATTGGTGAGGCCGAGCGTGGCAACGAACACGGCGGAGGAGGCCAGCGCGACAAAAAATTCCGCCGCGTTGACGCTGCCGACGGTTTCACGGACGTCGTTGCCGCGCACGATGAGGTTCGAGGACACGATTGGCCCCCAGCCGCCGCCGCCGATGGCGTCCAAGAACGCGCCGCCAAACGCGAGCGGCTTGAGATGGGTCGTGACTGGATGCGAGGGAATGGTCCGGAAGGCTTTGAGGAAAATGACCAGCCCTATGCAGAGCAGGTAGGCGGCGATGTAAGGCTTGAGGGCGTCGCCCGGCAACGATGACAGCACGCAGGCCCCGAGCACCGCTCCAAGGATGCCGGGAAGCACCAGTTGCCGGAACAGGAACCCGCTGATGTTCCCGAACGCGCGATGCGACAGCGCCGACGCGCCGGTGGAGAAGCATTCCGCCGCGTGCACGGTCGCGCTGGCGGTGACGGGTGCCACGCCGACGGTCAGCAGAACGCTGGTCGCCGTCACGCCGTAAGCCATGCCCAGCGCGCCATCAATGAGCTGCGCGACAAAGCCGGCGAGGGTGTAGAGCAGGAATTCTTCGGTCATACAGGCAGCCGCGGCGCTAGATGTCGAAGTCGTCCTTGGATTTCACACGCCCGAAGTCGAGGCGGTTCCAAATCCGCTCGTGGACGTAGTAGAGGAAGATTTTCGTGAACAGCTCGACGAAGCCGATGCCCAGGGCGGCCTTGACCTGCCCGGTGATGAGCCAGGCAATGAGAATGGTGTCGCATGTGCCGGTGATGCGCCAGGAGATGGCCTTGACGAGGCTGCGGTAGTGTTTCTCTTCGGCCATGGGAATCAGGACGTGGGGAGATTCTCGAGGTCGGCCAAGTCCTTGTGGCGGCCACTCGCCTGTTTGTTGGCCCGAAGGTCCGCCAAGGAAATGACTTTCACCGGGACACCTTCAAGCATGCTTTCCAGCCGGCGCGGATAGGCGTCCTTGAAAACCATCCCCGAGGCGTTCTGAAAGACTTCAATCTTGTCCGGCACACGGCCCAGGTAGAGTGACTCGTTGTTCTTCAGGAAGCTCATGTCCAAACCATCAAGGTCGCCATCAAAAAACTCGCTGATGGCGGCGAGCAGTCGCTGGAAGTTGTCGTCTGACACGGCAATCCAAAAGTCGATGTGCTCCGTGAAGCGATGGTAGCCGTAGAAGTTCACGGCGAACCCGCCCACGAGCAGATACTCAACTTCGGCGCGGTTCAGGCACGCCAAAAACTCGCGGAATTCGGGTGTTAATTTTCTCTTCGCCATAAACTCGGATTCTCAATTCTTCCAACGCCTCCATCCGCTCCTCCGGCGTGCGTGACCACCAGTAGGCACGCAACTCCGCGTCGGACTCCGCAAAGGAGCGGTAGCTGCCAAACGTCCGATAGGCTTGATTGCGCTTCTCCGAAGGCATGAGTTCTCAATTTGCCGCCGTCGAAGGCAGATTCTTCAACACCACCCGGTCGCACCAGTCGCCGAAGCGCTCATTGGCGGTGCGCTCGGTCGCAAAGCGTGCGAAGAGGGGGCGGAGTTCGGTTTCGAGTTCGGCTTCCTTGATGACTTCCTTGAACAGCTTGTTGAGGCGCGTGCCGGAGGCGTTGCCGCCGAGCCAGAGCTGGTAGCGGCCAGGCGCTTTGCCGACGAACGCAATCTCGGCCATGTAGGGGCGCGCGCAGCCGTTCGGGCAGCCGGTGGAGCGGATGACAATCTCCTCGCTGCCGAGACCGAGGTCGCCGCAGAGCTTCTCGATGCGGTCCACGAGACCGGGCAAGGCGCGTTCGCTCTCGGCGAGCGCGAGGCCGCAGGTGGGCAGCGCGGGGCAGGCCATCGAGTTGCCGTGGAGCAGGCTGGCCTGGTTTTCCGTGCGGACTCCGTGCTCGGCGAAGACGGCGTTGATGCCGGCCTTGTCGGCGTCGCTGACGTTGGCGAGGATGACGTTTTGGTTGCCGGTCAGGCGGAACTCGATGCTGCCGAACTTCTCCGCGATGCGGCGCAGGGCGGTCTTTTGGCGACGGCCATCCATGTCTTTTACACGACCGGTCTCGACGAAGAGGGTGAGGAAGTTCGTGCCGTCAATCGCCTTGTGCCAGCCGTAGGTGTCGCTGGTGGTGGTGAACTGGTAGGCGCGCGCGGGCTCCAGCTTGATGCCGGCGCGCTGCTCGATTTCCCCACGCACGAAATCCACGCCGCGCTCGGCGACGACGTATTTCAGACGCGCGTGCTTGCGGTCGGTGCGGTCGCCGAAGTCGCGATGCACCGTGAGCACGGCCTTGGCGACTTCCACGATGTGCTCGGCCTTGAAGAAGCCGAACACGTCCGCGAGACGCGGGTAAGTCGTCACTTGGCCGTGGCTGCGGCCCATGCCGCCGCCGACGGCGAGGTTATAGCCGACGAGTTGGCCGTTCTCGACAATGCCGATGAAGCCGAGGTCGTTGGTGAACACGTCCATGTCGTTGTTCGGCGGCAGGACGAAGGCGGTCTTGAATTTGCGCGGCAGGTAGGTCTTGCCGTAAAGCGGGTCCACGAAGTCCTTGTTCGCCGGGTCGTCGAGGTTGAGCTGAACGCCGTCGAGCCAGATTGAGTGGTAAGCCCTTGTCTTGGGCGCGAGCGCGGCGACCACGCGATGCACGTCGGCAATCATCGCGGCACGTGCCGTGGTCTGCGCCGGTGTTGGCGACGCAGTGATGTTGCGGTTCACGTCGCCGCAGGCCGCGAGGGTCGAGAGAAGGCAGTCGTTGATTTTCCTAATCAACGGGCCGAGACCGGACATCACGACGCCGTGGAACTGGATGCTTTGCCGCGTGGTGATGCGGAGCGTGTTGTTGCCGTAGGTCGTCGCGAGGTCGTCGAAGGTTA
>JACRKB010000284.1 GCA_016235545.1 Verrucomicrobiota bacterium
CCCATCCCACTTCGGAGTTCGGTATGAAAGCGGAGTTGCCGGTCCTTCATACTTCATACCTCATACTTCATACCTTCTCCCAGCCCCGCGTGCGTTGACGCTCCTTCCCTCGCGCGGTAGCGTCGCCCGCATGATTGATTTGGCCCAAGCCAGCCCGCGCGGCGCTGACCTGACGCTGCCGCGCCTGCGCGCGGCCCGCCCGCCAGCGCAGACGGAGGCGTTCGCCGTGGAGATTCTCGCGCTGAAGCGAAAGCTCAACGCCGTCATCCTCGCTCACAACTACCAGGTGCCGGAGATTCAGGACGTGGCGGACTTCGTGGGCGATTCGCTCGGGCTGGCGCAGCAGGCGGCGGGCACGAGCGCGGATGTGATTGTCTTCTGCGGCGTCCACTTCATGGCGGAGACGGCGAAGATTCTGAACCCCGGCAAGATCGTTGTGCTGCCGGACAAGGACGCGGGATGCTCGCTGGAGGAGAGCTGCCCGGCGGAGAAGCTCGCCGCGTTGCAGGCGACGAATCCGAACTTCTACACCATCGCCTACATCAACTGCTCGGCGGCGGTGAAGGCGTTGAGCGACGTGATCGTCACCAGCGGCAACGCGCTCAAGATCGTCAACGCCGCGCCCAAGGACCGCGACCTCCTCTTCGTGCCGGATGAGAACCTCGGCGCGTGGGTGATGGAGCAGACGGGCCGCCCGATGACGCTCTGGCGGGGCAACTGTTACGCGCACGTCGAGTTCCAGCGGGAGAACATCCTGCGCGCGCGCGCCACGTATCCTGATGCGAAGATCGTCGTCCACCCCGAGAGCCTGCGGGAGGTCCGCGAGCTGGCGGACGCGGTCTGCTCGACGGAGAAGATGATCACCTACTGCAAGACCAGCCCGGCGCGGCAGTTCGTCATCGTCACCGAGTCGGGCATCATCCACCGGATGCAGAAGGAGTGCCCGGGCAAGGAATTCCTGTGCGCGCCGGTGTTCGACGTGATGCGGATGCCGACGGACCACTGCCGTTGCAGCGAGTGCCGCTACATGAAGATGAACACGCTGGAGAAGCTGCGCGACTGCATGAGGAACCTCGCCCCGCGCCTGGAGCTGCCCGCCGACATCCTCGCGAAGGCGCGCGCGCCCATCGAGCGGATGCTGGAGATTTCCGCGCGGGCCTGACGCTGCTCAAGGAGCGCGGACGCCCACGTCCGCAGCCAAGAGACAACAAACGCCACCGGTTGCGGACGTGGGCGTCCGTGCTCCATAAAATTACGGGTTCATGGAGCGGGGCCTACACTGGCAGCCCGAGCTTGCGGCGGCCCTCGTCGGTCAGGTGGTTCGAGTTCCAGCCCGGTGCCCACGTCTGCTCGACGAGCACCTTCTTCACGCCCGGCACCTGCATGAGCCGCCTCTGCACGGGCATCGAGTTGCCGCCGGAGCCGAAAGTGAAATAGCCCAGGCGCGGCCGTCCGCGATGGGGCATGGCCATGAGCACATGGACTGTCTCGCCACGCACACGCAGGTCATACACCAGCCCGAAGTCCACGACGTTGATGTCGGCGGTGTAGAGCTGCTCGTCCTTGCAATCGCGCAAAGCATCCCAGAGCGCCTGCTTGGAAATGGGGCTGTCGCCCGCCTCGCCCGCTCGCGCGAGCCGGCCCGGCTGCGCCTGCGCCGCGCTGCCTCGCGGTGCTTCACCTGCGGTCGGAATCAAGGGATTCACCAGCCGGTGCCGGAGCTCTTCCAGCAGCCTCGGGCCGTCCGCCTGCGTGAAGGGCAGCGCGGCATACGCGTTCTTCTGCCACAGCACGGCGCCCGCCGGCACCTGCTTCACCGGCAGCGGATACCGGCTCCAGACGTGCCCGTGCCAGCGATAGAACAACGTCGGCGAGCCGTTGTGATTCAGCTCCGGGAGGCCCTCCGCCTTGTGCTCCAGGAAGAGCGCGACGAAGGAGTCCTTGCTCTGCGGGTTCGCGAAGCCGACGGCCCACAGCTTGTCGCGCAGCGCCGGGTCCACGCTGCCCGTGTGCAGTTTCCCGTCCGGCCCCATCCAGACAATCTCCGTGAACGACTGGCCGGAGAACACCCACTCGTCATCGCGCAGAGCGGGCGCCTCGAAGTCCTTTGTCGCCTGCATCGTGCCGGACTTGTGAAACCACGGCAGGCCCGCGTAGAAGCGATACTCCACGTCCACGTTGAGCCGGCCCGGAGTGAACACCGGGTGCACGGGCGAATGCGGAAACCCCCAGCGCCGCACGATGGTCGCCACCGGCCCCCGCACGACCTCGTAGTCCGGGCACGTCTCCCACAGCGTGATGCGCAGCTTCTGGAAATGGCCTGACGCGGCGTAGTCGTGCGCCCAGTCAATGCCCGGCGGCTCACCGTGGCCCTCGCCGCCCGCGAACAGCTCCAGCCCGTGCTCGCGCTTGATGGTCATGCGTTCGAGCTGGCCCATCTGCCGCGAGAGCGATGCCTTGTAAAAATCATTCTCGATGTCCAGCGCGAAGCCCTCGCCGCGCGTTTCCAAATCCGTCGGGTAGGCCGGCAGCTCGGCGTCTGGGTTGCCGAAGAAGACGAGATACGTCTGCCGCTGGTGCATCGTGCCCCCGGCCATGAACAGCACCTTCGCCAGCCGCTCCGCCCCGCGCCGCACTTCGCCGTGGACCTGGCAGGGAACTTCCCGCAATGCGCCATCCGTCACACGCGCCACGCGGATTTCCCGCGCGAGCGATGTGGCTTGCGCCGCTGGAAAACTCAGCAGCAGCTCGACCGGTTCCGGTGGGCGCTCCAACCCGAGCGGTTCGTCGAGGTGGACGGTCTTGAAGGATTTCCAACCCTGCGCCCAGTTCCGCCACGCGGGAGGCAGTGATGCCACGGCTTCATAACGCGCGGCTGCCATCAATGGTTTGCCGGGACTCTCCTCCTCGTGCTGCGCCTGGATGGCCGTGTCCCGCAAAGAATGGGTCAACGCCCGTGCCAGCCGGAAGTCCCGCTTGCGCCAAGCCGCTTCGAGCAGTTTCAGCTTCTCCTCAAACGTGTCCGTCCGTTCCCAGTATTTGGTTTCACTCATGACGGCTTCGTGGAGCGCGGATGCCCATGTCCGCTGTTTTTTTCCTGGCCGAGCTCAAGGCGAAACGGACGTGGGCGTCCGTGCTCCAGCGGGATTCAACCACACCGTTCAGCCAAACAGCTCCGCGATGGGCCGGCCCTCGTTCACGATGGAGTTGGGGCGACCGGTCAGGTCGTTGATGGTGGTGTGCTCCCAGTCAATGCCGAGGTGGTTGTAGAGCGTCGCAAGGAAATCACCGGGGCTGGTCGGGCGCTCGGCGGGATCTTCGCCGCGCTTGTCGCTCGCACCGATGACTCCGCCGCCGGTGATGCCGCCGCCGGCCCAGAGGTTCGTGAAGCAGCGCGGCCAGTGGTCACGGCCCGGCTGGAGCGTGCCCGTCACACCGCTCGCGGGATGCGCGCCGGTGCTGCGGTCGTAGTTGATCTTCGGCGTGCGGCCAAACTCGCCGGTGACGACGACCATCACGCGCTTGGCGAGGCCGCGCGCGTGGATGTCCTCGATGAGCGCCGTCACGGCCTGGTCGTAGGCCCAGCAGCGGTAGCGCAGGCCGTCGAAGACGTGCGCGTTCACAGCGTGGTCGTCCCAGTTGCTGCCGGCGGTGCCGCAGAGCGGGCCGTCCAGATTGCTGTGGATGATCTCGACGCCAGACTCAACGAGCCGGCGCGCTAGGAGAAGCTGTTGTCCCCAGCGGTTGCGCCCGTAGCGGTCGCGCGTGCGGGCGTCCTCCTTTGCGAGATCAAACGCGTCGCGTGTCTTCGGGTTGGTGAGCAAGGTCACAGCTTGGCCCTCGAACTGGTCGAGCGCGCCCAACTCGCCTTCCTTGTCGAACGATCGTTCCAATGTGTCGAGGTTCTGCCGCAGCGCGGTGCGATCACTGAGGCGGCGCGACTCGGCGGCGTTGGCCAGGCCGATGTTGGGCACCTGGAAATTGGGACGGCTCGGGTCGTCGGAGATGGTGAACGGCGAGTAAGCGTTGCCCAGATACGCGGGGCCAGCGTAGCCGCCCTCGATGGAATTGATGGCGACGTAATTGGGCAGCGGGCTGGTGCGGCCGGGCTGCTTCGAGCGCAGATAGTTCGACACGCACATCCAATCGGGATAGCGCGGGGCTGTCTTGTCGCGCTCGTCGGTATCACCGGAGAGCATCCGCAAGTGACCAGCGGGATGGCCGCCGGAGCGGTGCGTCATCGAGCGGATGAGCGTGAACTTGTCCGCGATCTTCGCGTGGAGCGGGAGTAGTTCCGTGATCTGCGTGCCGGGGACGTTCGTGGGAATGACTTTGAACGGCCCGCGATACTCGGGGCCGATTTCGGGCTTGGGATCGTAAGTGTCCACGTGCGAGAGGCCGCCAATGAGCCACACCATGATGACGGCGGTCTTCTCCTTCTGCGGCTTGCCAGCGTTCTCCGCGCGCAGGCGCAGCAGGCCGGGCAGGCTCAACGTGCCGAAGCCGGCGAGGCCGACATTCATGAACCCGCGCCGGCTCATGGGTCCGGCGCAGCGCGCGATGGGAGAATTTTGGGGCGAGGTCATGATTTTGGTTTGCTCGACGCTTGGTAAAGAGACGGTGGACTAGCCGGTTAATTCGGTGATGGGGCTGCCGTCGCCCACGATGTGCGTGGGCCGCCCGCTGAAGTCCTTGATCGTGGCGTGCTGCCAGTCGAGGCCGAGGTGGTGGTAAATGGTCGCGAGGAAATCCGCCGGTAGGCAGGGCCGCTCCACGACTTCCTCGCCGCGCTTGTCCGATGCGCCGACCAGCCCGCCCATCTTGAAGCCGCCGCCGGCCCAGAGGTTCGTGAAGGCCTGCGGCCAGTGGTCGCGCCCCGGTTGCAAGGTGCCGGCGGGGCCGCTGCCATCGCCGCCGCCCGTGCTGCGGTCGAAGCTGATTTTCGGCGTCCGGCCAAACTCGCCCGTGACCACCACCAGCACGCGCTGGTCGAGGCCGCGCGCGTAAATGTCCTCGATGAGCGCCGAGACCGCCTGGTCGTAGTTGCCCATGCGGAAGCGCAGCACGTCGAAGATGTGATGGTCCACCGCGTGGTCGTCCCAGACGCCCGTGCGACCGCAGAGCGGGCCGCTCAACTGGCTCGTGACGATTTCCACCCCGGCCTCGACGAGCCGGCGCGCGAGCAGCAACTGCTGGCCCCAGCGGTTCCGCCCATAACGGTCGCGCGTTTGAGGGTCCTCCTTGCTCAAGTCAAACGCGTCGCGCGTCCGCGGGTTGGTGAGCAGCGTCAGGGCCTGCGCCTCGAACTGGTCCAGCGCGCCCAGCTCGCCCTCCTTGTCGAAGGCGCGCTCCAAGGTGTCGAGGTTCTGCCGCAGCGCCGCGCGGTCGCCGAGCCGACGCGACTCCGCTGGGCCGCCCAGCCCCAAGTTCGGCACCTCGAAGCGCGGCAGGCGCGGGTCGTCCTGCACGGCGACCGTCGAGTGGGCATCGCCGAGATAAGCCGGGCCGTTGTATTCGAGCGGCGCGTTCACGCCGATGTAGTTGGGCAGCGGATTCGCCCGCCGCCCTTCCTTCGCGCGCAGGTAGTGGGCGACGGACATCCAATCGGGCAGGCGCGGCTTGGGTTTGTCGCGCGTGTCGAGGTCGCCGGAGAGCAACTGCATCGAGCCGGCGGGGTGGCCGCCCGCCGTCTGCTTCATGCTGCGGACGAGGGTGAACTTGTCGGCAATCCTCGCCTGCATCGGCAGCAACTCCGTGAGCCGCGTGCCCGGCACATTCGTCGCGATGGTGCGGAACGGG
Source organism: Verrucomicrobiota bacterium (assembly GCA_016235545.1). GTDB lineage: Bacteria > Verrucomicrobiota > Verrucomicrobiia > Limisphaerales > SXTU01 > SXTU01. The sequence continues at coordinate 5,800 of JACRKB010000284.1, forward strand.
CCGCGATACTCGCTGGCGGCGTCGGGCTTGGGGTCGTAGGTGTCGAGGTGCGAGCAACCGCCCGGCTTCCAGACCATGATGACGGCGGTCTTGCTTCGGCTGGGCTTGTCAGCCGCCGCCGCACGCAAACGCAACAGCCCCGGCAAGCTCAGGCTGGCAAATCCAGCCAGTCCGACGCGCATGAACTCCCGCCGGGCGAACGGCCCGGGGCAGCGCAGCGGCGAAGTGGAACGCGGTGCAGTCATTGAAAGCGGGGCGCTCTGGTTAGAAGGAAACCCTCCACACCCGAACGAACCCGGAGCGGCTGCTGAGGTTCCGGGTGGAACGGCCAACTTGGCCGTTCTCGGCGGCGACTCGCCGCCGAGCTTCGGCACAGCGGACTCTCGAATTGATTGGAGCGCTCTAGGCGCAGTGTGAGCGGCGGGCGGGTCGCCCGCCGCAACGGGCCGGTGGCCCGTTCCACCCGGGCAGAGGACGAATGCCTTCGAGTTGTTGTGGCTTCGTTCATTTCCTGTCCGCCGCGAGCACGCGCACGCGGATGGGTTCGGACACGACGATGTCCGCGATGTCCTTCGGCGCGGCGGCGTCGGTCGCGGCCTTCATGCGCCTGGCGGCGTCGGCCTTCGCGGCTTCGGCGGACTTCAGTTTCTCCGATGCGGCCTTGGCAATCGTTTCGACGGCAGCACGCTTCTCGGCAGGCGCGGCGGTGACTTCAGCGGCAAGTTTCTTGGCCTCGGCGGCGACGGCGGCGGCTTCCGCGTCGGCCCTCTTCTGCGCGGTCTCGGCGAGAATCACCGCTGCCGGGTTGTGCCGATACTTCGCCACGTAGCCGCTGTAGAGCGCGATGGTGTGCTCGCCGGGCGTCGGCTTCAGCGTCGCGAGGTCGAGGACGAACTCGGCAGTCGCGGCCTTGAGCGCGACCTCCGGAGTCTTCGCCGCCGTGAAGCCCGCGCCGTCGGCCTTGAGCTTGAGCGTCGTGCCGGAGAACTCGCCGCGCCACGTGAGCGCCAGCGGGATGGTGAGCTTCTCGCCGAGCTTCACTTCCCAAACTTTGTTCTCGCGCGGCGCGATGGTGATGGGCGCGCCCTCCGCGTCCGTGACGGAGATGGGCACGTCGGCGAGCAGGCGGGGCTTGGGAATCTCGCCGCTCGCGTCGCGCACGGGCCAGGCCATCGAGGCGAGCTGCACGGGACGCGTCACGGTCGCGCCGTTGATTTGGGCGCGGCCAACAATCTTCGCCACGCCCACGGAGCGCGGGGCTTTCTCGGACGCGGTGATGAGCAGTTTGCCTTGCGACTGCCCAGCCAGAATCTTCAGCGCGGCCGCCGTCACGCCCGTCGGCAAACCTTCCATGCCCAGCTCGATGTCGCCCGCGAAGCCGTCGCGCCGGATGACGACGACATCGAACGCCATCGTGCCGCCGGGCCGCAGCGCGATGGGCTTGGACTGCGCGTTGCGGTCGCCGTTGCGCAGCTCGAAATGGATGGCCCACGCCGCGAGCGCGAAGTCCTGCGCGGCCTGCCGGATGGTGAGTCGGTAGATGTTCGCCGCGTCGTTGCGCGTGCCGCCGAAGAGGTCGCGGAGCTGGAGGCGATAGAGGCCGTCCTCCTTGATTTCGAGTTTGCCGAGCACGTCGGCGGAGCCGGCGTC
>JACRKB010000289.1 GCA_016235545.1 Verrucomicrobiota bacterium
ACGAGTGGCTGGCCACCATGCCGCTGGTCGTCGGGACGCTGGCGGAAATCGTGTTTCAGCTCCTGCCATTCGCGCTGCTGAGCCTGGGTTTCGCCGGGTTTTATGCGCTGCTGCCGGCGACGAAGGTGCAATGGAAGGCGGCGCTGGTGGGCGGGATGGTGGGCGGCTGCCTGTGGCAGCTCAACAATCTCCTGAGCGTGCTCTACGTGTCGCGCGTGGTGGCGAACAACAAGGTTTATGGCAGTCTGGGCATGGTGCCGGTGGTGATGATCGGCCTCTATTTCTCGTGGCTCATCCTGCTCTTCGGCGCGCAGGTGGCCTACAGTTTCCAGAACCGGCGCGCCTACTTCCAAGAGCGGCAGGTGGAGAGCCTGGACCAGCATAGCCGCGAGTTCATCGGGCTGCGGATCATGGTGGAGGTTGCCCGGCGATTCCTCGCAGGTGAAAAGCCCGTGACCGGCGCGGCGCTGTCCGAGTTGCTCGGCGTGCCCACCGGCCTGGCTGGAAAACTACTTCAGGCGCTCGTCAGCGCGCAGTTGCTGGCGGAGAACCAGCAGGGCGAGGCCACCTACCTGCCAATGCGCCCGCTGGACAAGATCACCTGCCACGATGTCCTGCATGCGCTGCGCTCCAACCAGAACGGCAGTGTGTCCACCCGCGACGATGCGATGCGCGAGCAGGTGCGCGGGCATTACGATCGGTTTCAGGAAGTGCAGAAGGCTGCGGCAGGAAATGTCACGCTGGCGACGCTCGCCGCAGAGGCCAGCTCACCTGTGAAAGAGTGAGACGGAACAGCCACTGCGTTGCTAGAGACTGAGTTGCGCCCCGGTCGGGAAAGCGCCGGAAGTCGAGGCTTGGCAGCACCGGGGGGCTTTCCCTAGCATCGGAGCGTGCTTTCCTTCCTGCGATTTTCGGGTGTGACCGTGGCGGCGGTGTGGTTTGGTGCAACTGTCTTCTTCACATTCTTTGCCGCCCCGGCTTTTTTCACGGATGAGATAAAAAAACTTTTCCCTCCACCCTACAACGGAGCCGTCGCTGAGATCGTGGTGGGCCGCTACTTCATCCTGCACTGCCTCTGCGGCTTCCTTGCGCTGGCGCATCTCGGCGCGGAGTGGATGTATTCTGGCAAGGTGCCGCCGCGCCTGACGGTCTGGCTGGTGGGCGGCGTTCTGGGACTCAGCCTTCTGGGCGGCCTCTGGCTCCAGCCCAAGCTCAAACAGCTCCAGCGCGTGAAATACGCTGACCAATACCGGCTCACGGCCACTGCGCAGCAACGCGAGGCGGCGGCAAAGGACTTCGGCCTGTGGCACGGCGTCTCGCAGACCATGAACATCATGGTGCTGCTTTCCTTGTGGCTCTACCTCGCGCGCGTCATCCAGCCGGGCGAGTCCCCTCGATTCGTCACCCCCATCAACAAGTTCGGCATTGACCAGCGGACGTGAGGCGAGAAGCGGAGCGGTGGATCGGGTGCTGTTGCACTCCAATGTTCATCGCGACAGCCCTCAATCACTCCGCCTTCGCGTTCGCCTTCCGTTTGCGGGTCGCGGCCCGAATGGGAGACGCGTCACTCCACAATCCTTCGAGGTCGTATTTCTGCCGCACCTCCGGGCGCATGACGTGGACAATCACGTCGAAGAAATCCATCACCACCCAGCCGCCACCGGCTGCGCCGTCCGCCGAGCGGGCCTTGATGCTGTAGTCCTCGTGGAGCCGGTCCTCCATCTCGTTCACGATGGCGCGCAGGTGCGGCTCGCTCGTGCCGGAGCAGATCACGAAGTAGTCCGTCACGCTCGATAGCTTGCGCACGTCGAGCGCAACGATGTCTTCGGCCTTCTTGTTGGCTGCCAGCTCCCGGCAGAGCAGGGCGAGTTGTTTTGCTTCCATTGCCTGGACAGTGGCAAACGGCGGCTCAGAGATAAAGCCTGTTCGCACGGATGGCCTCGGCAACTGCGGGGCCTGTGAGCAAATCCACCGGCAAACCCGCCTTCACCCGGGCGCGGATTTGCGATGAGGAGACGCCCAGTGGGTAGCCTTTGAGCATGGAACCTTGAAACGGGGCAGGGAAGGGAGCGCTCGGTTCGCCGGGACGGGGAATGACGAGAAACTCGACGCTGGCCGCGAGCTCCTCCGCATCGCGCCAGAGCGGGAGCTTGGCGACATGGTCCGCGCCGATGAGCCAGAAAAGCCGCGCGTCCGGGAAGCGCCGCCGATAGTCGCGCACGGTGTCCATCGTGTAGGACACGCCGCCGCGCGTGACTTCCTGCGCGTCCACCTCGTAGTGCGGCTGGCCGGCGAGCGCGAGACGGAGCATCTGGAGGCGTGCCTTCGCGGGCGCGGGTTCGCTGCCCGGCTTGAAGGGCGACTGCGCCGCCGGGATGAAGCACAACCGGTCCAGCCCGAACTCCTCGCACGCCGCCTGCGCCACGAGCAGGTGCCCGAGGTGGACGGGGTCGAACGAACCGCCGTAGAGGCCGAGTTTCATCGAGTAGGAATCAGTAATTAGTGGGCTGCGGGCGTGAGGAGGAGGACTAAGCACTAATTACTAATCACTTTCCCCACCTCAGCAACACCGGTTTGGCCCGCCATCAAAGCGCTTCTCTGCGGCCGCGACGTAGGCTTGCGCGCGCTGCTCCTTCGCCATCGCCTTGGTGCCGCCGAGCAGGTCCACCTTGCGCGGGATGCAGGCTTGGGCACGGTCCACGGCGGCCTCGCCGCTGATCTCTTTGAGCAGCAGGAAGCCCAGCGCGAAGACATTCCACCACTGCACCGGCTTGCCCTCGGCCACGGCGTAATCCGGCAGCCAGACTGGGTCAGTCTCGGAGAGTTTCGGCTCCCGGCGTTTCGACAGAAGAGAAAGCCACTCGTAGATGCTCAGGAGCACGATGGCGATGACCAGAGTCATGAACGTGCCGGCGACGATGGCGTTGAGCTGGTTGTTGAAGCGCAGCGAGCGGTTGTTCTGCAAGGCTGTCTCGGCCTTGGTGATGGCCTCCGCCACGCCGGCGGCCTTGGCGGTTTCAATCGCACTCTCCAAGCCGGGCTTCGCTGCATCCAAGCCCGTCGCTGCCGAGAGAAAGCCGATGCTGGGTTTGGGGTGAAACATCTTTTGATAACCCGCCGTCAGCGTCACCGACAGCAGCCAGACGAGCGGAACCAACGTGACCAGCGCGAACGCCGGTTTTCCAACTTTGAACTTTGAACCTTGAACTTTGAACTCCTCCGGCGAGAGCTTCGGCCCGGCGAGTTGCAGCTTGAGGATCACCGTCGTCGCCAGGCACAGCGCGATGCTGGCGAGCAACTGGTTCGCGATGCCAAAGAGCGGCCAGAGCGAGTTGATGCCGCCGAGCGGGTCGCGCACGCCTTGGATGAGGAAGAAGCCCCAGCCCATCACCACCAGCAGGCTCGCGAAGAGATTTGCGCCGAGCGCCTTGGTGTCGCCCAGCGGCTTCCATAAGTGGCCCAGTGCATCCTGAATCAAATAGCGGCCCACGCGCGTCCCGGCGTCCAGCGTGGTGAGGATGAAGAGCGCCTCGAACATGATCGCGAAGTGATACCAGATGTCCAACCACCGTCCGTGCGTGACCTTGGAGAAGATGTTCGCCATGCCCACCGCGAGCGTCGCCGCGCCGCCGGTGCGCCCGTAAAGCGTGTGCTCGCCGACATCCTTTGCGAGACTGTCCATCTGTGCGGCGGAGACGGTCACGGGGACGTAAATGAACTTGCCTGCCGCCGCCGGGTCGGGAGCCAGCACGGTGAAGCCGGATTTTTCCACTTTGGCAATCGTGTCCGCCGCCACGGCCTCGGGTGTCGCGCCCGCGCCCTTCACGTTCATGCTGAGATACACTCCGGGGTCGAGCGTGCAGGCGGCGATCATCGCCATGATGGCCACGAGCGATTCCAGGCACATCGCGCCGTAGCCGATGGACCGCGCGTAGCCTTCGCGCGTGATGATCTTCGGTGTGATGCCGCTGGCAATGAGCGTGTGAAAGCCGCTGATCGCGCCGCAGGCGATGGTGATGAAGCAGAAGGGAAAGAGCGCACCCGCCACGACCAGTCCGGAGCCGTCGGCGAACTTCGAGACCGGCGGCATCTTCAAGTCCGGCAGCACGATGAACACGCCAACCGCCAGTGCGAAGATGGTGCCGAGCTTCATGAACGTGCTGAGGTAGTCGCGCGGCGCGAGCAGCAGCCACACCGGCAGCACGCTCGCCGCGAAGCCGTAGATGATGACCGACCACGCGAGCGGTTCGGCCTTGAGCGTGAAGAGCTTTGCCCAGTCCGCGTGCGCGTGGACAAACTGCCCGCCCCACACCGCCGCAAGGAGCAGCACGACGCCGATGGCGGAGACTTCCATGACCTTGCCCACGCGCCACCAGCGCAGGTAGCCGCCCATGAACATCGCGATGGGTATGGTCGCCGCGACGGTGAACACGCCCCACGGGCTTTCCGCCAGCGCCTTCACCACGACCAGCGCGAGCACCGCCAGCAGGATGACCATGATGGCTAGAATGGCCACGAGGCCGATGACGCCGGCCACCGAGTTCAACTCCTCCTTCACCATCTGCCCGAGCGAGCGGCCGTTGCGGCGCATCGAGCAGAAGAGAATCACAAAATCCTGCACCGCCCCGCCCAGCACCACGCCGATGAGAATCCACAGCGTCCCCGGCAGATAGCCGAACTGCGCCGCCAGCACCGGCCCGACCAGCGGCCCCGGCCCCGAGATGGCCGCGAAGTGGTGGCCGAAGACGATCCACTTGTTCGTCTTCACGAAGTCGTGGCCGTCCTCGTGGACCTCGCACGGCGTGGCGCGTCGGTCATCGAGCATCATGACCTTCGCGGCGATCCACTTTGAGTAGAAGCGGAAGCCCACTGCGTAGGTGCAGAGCGCGGCGACGAGGATGTAGATCGAGTTGAGCGGCTCACCGCGCCGCAGCGCGATGGTGGCGTAAGCGCCCGCGCCGAGTGCGGCGACACCGAGCCAGAGGGCCGTCGAGAGGAGTTTGTTCATGTGCAACGAGTGCCGCGCATCCTACGCGGACTCCCGGTGACTGCAATGCGGGAAGGGTTTCTGCGCCCGCCGTGAAGGGGCGCGGAGAACACTGGAGCCGAGTCGGGGATCACTTGAGGTGGGACTATTTCCAACCGCCCCGTCCCCCTGCCAGCATCCTGCCTTACGCTCTTTGCGTGGGGTGCAACTGAGGAAACTCGGGTCAAGCCAGTTTCCGGTCCATCTTTGGCTCAAAACACCGGCACCGGCGCGTTCGCGTTCACAGGCTCATCTTCCCACACGACGGCTTTGGTCTGCGGATCGTAGGTGAGGATGCGGTGCTTGCTGCCGGGGACGGGCGGCACGTCTTTCTTCGGCAGCCATTTGGCGAGGTCGGCCTTTGCCCGGGCGTGCTTCGGATCAGCAGCGAGGTTGGCCCACTCGTTCGGGTCGCGCGCCATGTCATAGAGTTCCTCGGAGCCGTCGGCGTAGCGGATGTAACGCCACTGCTCGGTGCGGATGCCGTGGTTGCCTTGGTTGTGCGTGGTGATGGCGGGCCATTGGCGCGGGGAGGCCGAGTTCTTGAGCTGGGGGACGAGGCTATGGCCTTCGAGGTCGGGCCGCACGGGCATTCCCGCGAGTTCGAGCAGGGTGGGGAAGATGTCGAGCAGTTCGGCGGGGCGTCCACATTTCGCCGCCTTGACGATGCCGGGGCCGGCGAAGATCAAGGGCACGCGCGTGCTGCGGTCCCATAGCGTGTTCTTGCCCGTGATGCCCTTTTCGCCGAGGTGCCAGCCGTGATCGCTCCAGAGGACGATGACGGTGTCGTTCGCGCGGCCCGTGGCGTCGAGGGCGTCGAGCACGCGGCCCACCTGCGCGTCCATGTAGCTGATGCTCGCGAGGTAGGCGCGCACGAGGGGCCTCCACTCGTTGAGGTTCTCCAAAGTGACGAGCCGCGGCTCGGGGAGTTTCCAGTGCAGATACCAGGAGAAGCGCGGCGTGTCGTCGCGGTCGCCGGGTTTCACAGGCGGCATCTGGAGCGTGGCGTCGGGGTAGAGGTCGAACCATTTCTGCGGCGCGAAGCAGGGGACGTGCGGCAGGCGGAAGCCGGCGCTGATGAAGAACGGCTTGTCCCTTGGAGCCTTGTGAAGAGCCTCCATCGCGGCACTGGCGATCTTGAAGTCGCCGCCGTCCTCGTCCTTTTCGGGGAAAGGACCCCAGTCCATCGCCGGGTGCTGCGGGCCGGGAAGTTTGTTGATGCGTTGTGCAGGACGACCGGCTCCTGGTGCGGGGCCCCATTCGTTGAACTCAGCGGCGCGTTCCTTCGGCTTGAGAGAGCCGTCGTGAAAAATCTTTCCGCAAGTGTAGGTGAAGTAGCCGGCGCTCGTGAAGGTCTGCGGCAGCGTGACGTGGCTCTTCGTGGCCTCCACGTCGCGGATGCCGGGCGCGAGGCCGTGAATGCCCGTGGACGACGGGCGCAGGCCGGTGAGCAGGCTGGAGCGTGAGGGATTGCAGAGCGGGGCCTGGCAGTGTGCGTTGGTGAAGAGCGTGCCGCGCCTGGCGAGCCGGTCAATGTGGGGAGTCTTCACCTGCGGATGCCCGCCGAGGCAGCCGATCCAGTCGTTCTGATCGTCAATGGCGAGGAAGAGGACGTTGAGCCTCGGCGCGGCAGATGTTTGGGCGCAAAGCCAGCAGAGGAACGTGAGGCAGAGGGAGAGGTGGTGTCGGCGTGTCATGATGTGTTCAGACGCATTGTCGCGGAACGGGAGTTACGGGGAAGGAGAAAGTTTGATGCGCCCATCTGCGCCGGGGACTTGCAATCGCCGGTCCGTTTTGATCACGACACCCGACGGCGAGTGCAACTCGGCCGCACACGCTCAAGCCAGCACCAGCGCAATCGCCATCATCATCAGGAGCGCCCCGGCCAGCCGCCAGCGCAGCACGCCTGCGCCGAGGTGCTGCTCGCGATTGCTGAACCAATGCCCGACGGCCCACACCGCCACCACGCTCCACAAGCCGCGCGAGCTGTAAATGACGTTCGCCCTCGTCGCTCCGCCGAACTGCGCGATGGTGCTGACAAAGATGAGTGACTGCAGGCCGATGAGCGCGCACCCGCCCAGCAGCCATGGCCACGCCGCGCTCGGCACGTTCCGCAGAGGCGCGTGAAAGAACGGCACAAACACAAAGCTGAACAGCGCGGTGAAACCCAGCATCACAGGCAGGAAGCGCCCCAGCCCCCACGCGGGCGACCACTTCTGCACGAGCACGTCGAAGAAGGCGAACATCGCCGCCGAACTGCCTGCGTAGAGGACAGTCGTCCCGACATGGTGGTGGGACGCGCCCCCAGCCCGGTTGAGCAACGCGATGGCGAGCGAGCTGAGGCCCGCCGCAATCCAGAGCTTGAGCGACACGCCAGACGTGAGCAGCAGCGTCGTGAACAAGGCGACAAGGATGATTTTCAAACCCATCACCGGCGTGGCCACGGAGACATCACCGTGTTGCAGGGCGAGGAAGTTGAGCAATTGGCCGAGCAGGTAGAACACCGCGACGAGCGCAGGCTGCCAGAGCAGGTCGGCGTGAAAAGTGCCGCCGAGGGGCAGCAGCAACGCGAAAAGCGCGGCGGAGATGAGGTTCGCGATGAAAGCCGTGCGCCAGATGCCCACTCCGAACTCGGAAGCGCGCTTGGCCAGCAGAGCGCCGGCCACATAGACCAGTGCGGCGAGCAGCGGCAAAAGGAGGGGCAGCAGGCTCTTCATTGCCCTCAGGGCCTCGGGCCAGGTTCCATGTTCATCTGCGCCCACTGTGTCGGGGGCGGAGCCATCCCGGCAATCCGCAATGATCGGCTGCCGGTAATCCTCTCCGTTCAAGCTGGCGACGACGCCCTTCAGCCACGCGGTCAGCCTCCATTGCATCCTCGCAAGCCGCTGCGGCTCGGCAGCCAGCAGGTCCAGTGACTCAGTGCGGTCGGACCAAACTGTGGTGTGGAAACGCGGAAGGAAACGTCAAGACAGTCGCCTGCTGTTCCCTGTTTGTCCGTGTTCCATCCGTGGCTCAACCGAATGATTCCGGTCAGGTGAGCAAACCCTTCACCACGCCCGCATGGCTCACGCCCGTGAGGCGGAAGTCGAGACCCTGCGATTTCACGGAGAGGCGCTCGTGATCGAGGCCGAGCTGGTGCAACAGCGTGGCGTGGAGGTCGTGGACGTGGACGGGATTCTCGACCGCGCCGAAGCCGAACTCGTCGGTCTGGCCATAGACCTGGCCAGCCTTGAAGCCGCCGCCGGCGAACCACATGGTGAAGGCGTCAATGTGGTGGTTGCGCCCGGTGGACTCGCGCACCTCGCCCATCGGCGTGCGGCCAAACTCGCCGCCCCAGATGACGATGGTGTCCTTGAGCAGGCCGCGCTGCTTCAAGTCGCGCACAAGCGCGGCGGAGGGACGGTCAATGTCGCGGCACTTCTCCGGCAAATGCTTCTCAAGATTTTCCGTCGGGCCGCCGTGGTGGTCCCAGTTGGTGTCGTAAAGCTGCACAAAGCGCACGCCGCGCTCGACGAGGCGGCGAGCGAGCAGGCAGTTGCGCGCGAAGGTGGTCTCCTTGGCATCCTTGATTCCGTAGAGGTCGAGCGTGGCCCGGCTCTCGCCGCTGATGTCCATGAGTTCGGGCGCGCTGGTCTGCATGCGATACGCCATCTCGTAGGCGTTGATGCGCGTGGAGATTTCATCGTCGCCGGTCTCGACGAGGCGTTTGAGATTCAAGTCACGCACGGCATCCACGAGCTGGCGCTGCTGTGGATCGGTGATGGAAGGCGGCGTGGAAAGGTTGACGATGGGATCGCCCTGATTGCGGAGCGGCACGCCTTGATACGTCGTGGGCAGCATGCCGCTGCCCCAGAGCACCGCGCCGCCACGAGGGCCACGAGGGCCGCTTTGCAGGACGACGAAGCCGGGCAGGTCAGCGCACTCGCTGCCGAGGCCGTAGGTGATCCACGAGCCCATGCTGGGACGGCCAAACAAGCCGCTACCGGCGTTCATGAAGAGCTTGGCGGGGGCGTGATTGAACAGCTCCGTCTTGCAGGTGGTGACGAGGCTTATCTCGTCCACGATGCCCGCCGTCCACGGCAGCAGATCGCTCACCCACGCGCCGTTGCCGCCGTGCTGCTTGAACGCGCGCTTCGAGCCGAGCAGATTGCGCCGGTGGCTGCTGTCCATGAAGGCGAAGCGCTTGCCCGCCGTGTAGCTGTCGGGGATGGGCTGGCCGTTCAGCTCGGTGAGTTTCGGCTTGTGCTCGAAAAGGTCGAGCTGCGACGGCCCGCCGGCCATGAAGAGGAAGATGACGTTCTTGGCCTTCGCGGGAAAATGCGTCTTCTTCGGCTCCAGCGGATTCTTCAGCTTCAGCGAAGGCGTCGCAGCGAGTCCGCGCTCCGCCATGAGCGAACCCAACGCAATGGAGCCGACGCCCATCGAGCAGCGGCTGAAGAAATGGCGGCGCGTGAGATCGCGCAGGGCGTGGTCGAGGTTCATGGCGTTCATTCGCGGGTGACGGTTTCGTCCAGGTTCAGGAGAGCGCGCGCGGCGTTGAGCGTGTCGAGTTTCTTCAGGACGGCGAGCTCATCGGACTTCGGTGCGCGCGTGGTGCAGCGGCGGAAGGCGGTTTCAAGGCCGTCCTTCTGTATGATTTTCTCGAGCGCCGTGGCGAACTCGAAGAAGCCGCTATCGTTCATCAGCGTGAGCGCCTGGAGCGGCGTGTTGCTGCGGATGCGCCGCGTGCAGGTGCTGAAGCCGTCGGGCGCGTCGAAGACATTCAGCGATGGCGGCGGCGACGCGCGATAGACAAACGTGTAGAGCCCGCGACGGAATTTGTCCTCGCCCTTGCTCACGGCCCAAGTGCGCTTCACCTGGCCCTGGCCCATCACGCCGTCGGGAATGGGCGGATACACCGGCGGGCCGCCGAGTTTCGGCGAGAGCAGGCCGCTCGCGGCAAGAGCGACATCGCGCACGATTTCCCCGTCCAACCGCAGCCGTTGCTGTCGCGCGAGGAGATAGTTGTTCGGGTCCTTCTGCCGCAACTCGGGGCGGTCAGACGAACTCTGCCGATAGGTGTGCGAGGTGACGATGAGCCGGTGCAGGCTTTTCAAACTCCAAGCGGTCTGGGGTCCGGGGTCCGGGGTCTTGGCTGTGCGCTCGAACGTCTTGGGCGCTTCGTTGCGAACCCCATCCCCAAGACGCCAGACCCCATCCCCTCCCGGTTTCTGGAATTCCAGCGCCAGCCAGTCGAGCAGCTCGGGATGCGACGGTGCCGTGCCCTGCAATCCGAAATCATTCTCCGTCTCCACGATGCCGCGCCCGAAGTAGTGCTGCCACACGCGGTTCACGATCACGCGCGCCGTGAGCGGGTTCTGCGGGCTGACGATCCACCGCGCCAGATCGAGGCGCGTGGGCTGGCCAGCCGGCTTCTCAAAGGGATGCAGCACCGCCGGCGTGCCCGGAGTCACCTCGTCCGCCGGACGCGTGAAATCGCCCTTGATGAACACGGTGGTCTTGCGTGGCTTGGGCAGCTCCTTCATCACCATCGTCGTGACGCCTTGATTCAGGAGAGTGTCGAGCTCTGTGTGGCGGTCGTTCAGAAGTCGAAACGGCCCCACGCCTCCGATCCCTCCGGCGAAGAGCGTCTTGTTCTGCGCGAAGGTGCGCTTCTCCATTGGCACGGCCACGATCTTTGTGATGGCCGGGGAGAGGCTCTTCATGATCTCCGGTGTGAGGCCGGCCTCCCATTTCGCCAACTCGTCGGCGTGGTCTTTGACATACGCCTTGAGCTTGTCTTCGATGGCTTTGAACTCCGTCGTGAGTTCGCTGGCACCTGCACCCGGATCCAAGACCTTCAGCGTCGGCTCGTCCTGGTTGTTCAGAAAAGCGAAGAGGCGATAATACTCCTTCTGCTCGATGGGATCGAACTTGTGGTCGTGGCACTGCGCGCAGCCCACCGTCAGGCCGAGCCATACCGTGCCCGTCGTCGCCACGCGGTCGAACACGCTGTCCACGCGGAACTGCTCCTTGTCGATGCCGCCCTCCTGGTTGATCTGCGTGTTGCGATGGAAGCCGGTGGCGATCTTCTGGCTCTCCGTTGCGTTCGGCAGGAGATCGCCTGCGAGTTGCTCGATGGTGAACTGATCGAATGGCATATCCGCATTCAGCGCGGCGATCACCCAGTCGCGAAATTTCCAAATCTGGCGCGGCGCATCAATCGAGTAACCGTTGCTGTCGGCGTAGCGCGCCTGGTCCAGCCACCAGCGGCCCCAGCGCTCCCCGTAGTGCGGCGACGCGAGCAGGCGATCCACCAACTGGCGATACGCCCCGTCTGCGTCCTTTTTCGTCGCCGCGACAAACGCGTCCACTTCAGCCGTCGTCGGCGGCAACCCGATGAGATCGAGCGACACCCGGCGAATCAGCGTCGCGCTGTCTGCCAGCCGCGACGGCGCGAGCTTTTCCGCTGCCAGTCGTGCCTGGATGAAGCGATCCACCGGATGCGCCGTGCCGGGAACCGGTGATGGCATGACGCGCTTCGGCGACTCGAACGACCAGTGCCGCTGGTAGGTGGCCCCCTGTTCGATCCAGCGCCGCAGCGTCTCCTTTTGCGTCGCCGTGAGGTGCTTGCCGGATTTCTTCGGCGGCATCACGTCGTCCACGTCACTCGTCAAGATGCGCGCGATCAGCTCGCTCGCGTTCGGTTTCCCCGGCACCACGGCTGTGATGCCGTCGGTGGTCGCCGTCGCCCCCGCTCGCGTGTCGAGCCGCAGTTCCGCCTTGCGCGCCGCCTTGTCGAAGCCGTGGCACGCGAAACAATTCTCCGACAGGATCGGCCGCACATCGCGGCTGAACTCCACCTTCGTTGGCCGTGCCGGCTCTGCGCCGCGCGCGGCGGCGAGCGTTGCCAGCCAGACGATGGTGAACTGGAGTCTTCGCTTCATGTGTTTCTCGATTGTCATGACATCGAACTGCTTCAAAGTATTTCGCGCGCCTGACTCGGTGGGCATGTCTTTGGCGTCAGGAATCTGCGCGAAGGAAATGGGTGCGTGCCATGGTGGGCGGCGGGGAGAATTTCACGGAGTGGTCAGGCTCTACTGCTTCAGGCATTCAGCGACGAACTCGAGCAACGCCTTCGTCGCAGGGTCTTCTGGCAGGCCAATGTTGTCGTTGACCTTGGTGTGATTGGTTTCCCGCGCACCGAAGATTCTGGTCGGGACGCCGGCTTCCTTCAGGACGAGTTCAAGCCGCCTGGCCTGTATGGAAGTGTCCGGGTGGTCCGCGACGTGGAGGATGAAGAACGGCGGGATGCCCTTGCCCTTCGCGACATGCGTCACGGCGGAGTAGTCCAGGTGCAGCGCCGGGGTGTTGCCGAATTTCACGCGGTGTCCCTGCTTGGGCATCGGCATCCCATGCACGCGCAGCCGCGTCTCGGCAGTCTCGATCATGGCCGGCACATCATACGTGTCGCCGTCCACTGGCACGCAGCCCTTGATGATGGCGAGGGAAAGCCCCTCGGCCTTCAGGTAGCGGTCATCCGTGCAGATGAGCGCGGCGAGTTGCGCCCCTGCAGAGTGGCCCATGACAAGAATGCGCTTCGGGTCGCCCCCGTGCTCGGCGATGTGGTCATGCACCCAGCGGAGGGACTTGGCGATGTCCCGGAAGATGGTGACCATGTCCACCTCGGGCAGGAGGCGATAGCCCGTGGAAACAAAGATGAAGCCCTTGTCCACGAAGGCCTGCGGCTTGAGCTGCGTGGCGGTCCGGTCGCCGCCCTGCCAGCCCCCGCCGTGGATCCAGAACACCACCGGCAGGCCCTTCGCGCCCACCGGCGCATGGACATCGACCTTCTGTCGCGGATTGGCTGGCTCGGCGTAAGGGAGGTCGCGCTTCACGTTGGTCCTTGCCTCGGATGGCGCTGCGGGCAGCCGCTGAGACAGGAGTAGTGTGGCCATGAGCATGGCGGTGCAGCCTGTGGAAAGCGGCGCAAGGCAATGCTTCGGGGACCGGATGGATTTCATGCCGCTGATGCTGGCAGGAAAGAGAGCAGTTGAACAAGCCGAAGTTGGGGTGCAGCCTGAGGCAGGGCGCAACTCAGCATGTTGCAACTCAGGCTTTCCTCCCCGCTGTTCATCATCCTGATCCTATTCCTGCTCCATCCCCACCCGTTTCGTTCAACGGAGCGGGTTCAAGATTGCGAGCTGGAGGAGCGGCCCAACTGACTGAATCACCACAACGATGCCAGTGGGTTCGCCTTGTCAGGCGAGGACTGGCTTCACGATCTCTCCATGCACATCGGTGAGCCGGTAGTCACGGCCCTGAAAGCGATAGGTCAGCTTCGTGTGGTCGAGGCCAAGGAGGTGCAGGGCGGTCGCGTTCAGATCGTGGATGTGGACGGGGTCCTTGACGATGTTGTAGCTGAAGTCGTCGGTCTCGCCGTAGGCCTGGCCGCCTTTGATGCCGGCACCAGCGAGCCAGATGCTGTAGCAGCGAGGGTGATGGTCCCGGCCGTAGTTGTCCTTGGTCAGCACCCCTTGCGAATAGACTGTGCGACCAAACTCACCGCCCCAGATGACCAGCGTGTCGTCGAGCATCCCGCGCCCCTTCAACTCGGCCAGCAGGGCTGCGGTGGGCTGATCGGTGTCGTGGCACTGGCTCTTGATGCCGCTGGGCAGGTTGTTGTGCTGGTCCCAGCCCCGATGATAGAGCTGGATGAAACGCACGCCCCGCTCGGCGAGACGGCGGGCGAGGATGCAGTTCGCCGCGTAGGTGCCGGGCTTCTTGGATTCGGGACCGTAGCGGTCGAAGATGTCCGCCGGTTCCCTGGAGAGGTCCGCGAGATCCGGGACGGCGGACTGCATGCGGAAAGCGAGTTCATACTGGTCAATGCGCGCCTGCGTTTCCGGGTCCTGATACTCGGCGAACTGCAAACGGTTCAAGGTGGCGGCGTCATCCAGCATGGCGCGCCGTCGCTCCGGGGTGATGCCGGGCGGGTTGGACAAGAACAGCACCGGGTCCTTGCCGGAACTGAAGCGCACACCCTGATGGCGGGACGGGAGAAAGCCCGAGCCCCACATGCGTTCGTGCAGCGGCTGCGCATTCGTAGGGCCGCTGGGACGGGAGATCAGCGCTACGAAAGCCGGCAGGTCGGCGTTCTCAGAACCAAGCCCATAAGCCACCCATGCCCCGAACGCCGGCCGGCCTCCTATCTGGTGGCCAGTCTGCAGCAGCGTCATCGCCGGGTCGTGATTGATCGCCTCCGTGTGCAGCGAACGGATGACGCAGATGTCGTCCGCGAATCTCGCCGTGTGCGGCAGCGATTCGCTCAGCCACAAGCCCGACCGGCCATGCTGGTGAAACTTGAACACCGACGGTGCGACCGGAAAACGCTTCTGCCCGGCGGTCATGCCTGTGAGCCGTTGCTCGCCGCGCACCGAGGCGGGCAAATCCTTGTCGAACTGGGAAGCGAGGCCGGGCTTGTAATCAAACAGGTCCAACTGCGAAGGCGCACCGGCCTGCGTGAGCCAGATGATTCGTTTCGCCTTGGGGGCAAACTGCGGAGGCTGGGTCGCGGCGAAAAGTCGCGGGCTGAGCAGGGACGCCAGCGCAGCGGCACCGATGCCGGTGGCCGAGCGGCCTATGAAATGGCGGCGGGAAAGTTCGTTGTGAGATGGCGACAGGCTCATGAGTTCACTCCTTCGTGACCGCTTCATCCAAGTTGAGCAGAGTGCTGGCCACCGTGGTGTATGCGGCCAGTTCGGCGAGATTCAGTTTGGCATCGAACCCTGCGGAGCCGACTGCCAGCAGTGATTTGGCCGCCTCCGTGTCCGTCGTGAAGTCCGCGAGGGCGCGTTCATACGCGGCGCGCAGGACCTTCAGTTCTGCAGGTGACGGCGGGCGCGTGAGCAGCAGCCGGAAACCTGCGATGAGCCGCGTCTCCTCCGTGCTTCCCCCTTCCCTCATCATGCGTTGCGCGAGGAAGCGTGCGGCTTCGACATACGTCGGGTCGTTCAAGAGGTTCAAGGCCTGCAAGGGCGTGTTCGTGCGCGGTCGGCGCAGGGTGCAGCTCTCGCGAAACGGCGCGTCAAAGAGCAGCATCGCGGGGTGCGGGACGGAGCGCTTCCAATACGTGTAGAGGCTGCGGCGGCGGAGCTCATCCCCCTTGCCGGGCACATACGTGTTGTAGCCGTTGCCTGCCGTGATCTGCTCATAAAGTCCCGGCGGATGATACGGCTTCACCGACGGCCCGCCGAGCTGGTCGAGCAGAAGTCCGCTGACTGCGAGCGCCTGGTCCCGGATGAATTCGCCCATGAGCCGGTGGCGCGGACCACGGGCTAGCAGGCGGTTTTCCAGATCGCGTTCGCGCAGCGCAGGCGTGAGGCGGGACGCCTGCCGATAGGTCGCGCTGGTGACCATGAGCCGCATCAACTGCTTCACATCCCAGCCGCTGCGGATGAACTCCTGCGCCAGCCAGTCGAGAAGTTCAGGGTGGCTCGGGAGTGATCCCTGCGAACCGAAGTCCTCGCTGGTCTTGACCAGGCCGGTGCCGAACACCTGCTGCCAGAAGCGGTTCACGGTGACGCGGGCCGTGAGGGGGTTTTGCGGACTCACGAGCCACTTCGCAAGCCCGAGCCGGTTATGGGGCAGCTCGGGTGACAGCGCCGGCAGCACAGCTGGGGTCGCGGCCGTGACGGCGGTCCCGGGCTTGTCATACGCCCCGCGCATCAGGATGAATGTGGGGCGCGGCTCCTTTTGCTCCTCCATGACGAGGCTGGTGGGAATCTCGGTCTCCGCCGCAGCGGCCTGTTTCTTCAAGCTGCCCAGCTCGTCGTTGAGGCTGCGATGGTCCGGCTGCTGCGAGATCCGGAACGCCGCGAGCTGCTTGTTCTCCGCCGCCGAGCGGCTCGCCGGTTCCTTCCTGGCAATTGCCTCCACTGCCGCCGTGGTCAGCACCTCCGGCTCCGCCCCCGTAACGAAAAGCCGCCAGCGTGAAGGCCCGCCGGCATTCTCCACACCGATCTCGATTTGAAGTTCGCGGCCGGCGTCCACAGCCAGCGCAGGCTCAAATTCAAACACGGCTTGCACCGGTCGTTCCGGCTTCAGGGAAAGGACCGTCCGGGTCTTGCGGTCACTATCCAGCACCTTTTCGGTTTCCGTGCTCGCCAACGAATCTCCCCATGCCGTGGCGCGCAACTTGTGTTGCGCCATCTTGAGTTCGCTCCACTGGAAACTGGCCGAGGGTGCCGTGGTCCCAGATTCGAGGCGCACAGCGGTGATGCGCCCGGCGGGGAGGCGCGCCGTGAGCTTGAGGGTGTTCGGTCGCGTCTCTTGCGGGCCGACTTCCAAAGTGGTGGCGGTCGCATCAATGACCGGCGGCTGATCCCCGCCGCTGGCCGCGAGCATTTGGACCGGCTCCCACTTCACCACCGCCGAGGACACGCGTTGCGACCATTCCTCGATGCCGCTCACTGAACGGTTGGTGAGAGCGGCGAGCTGGTCGTTCACTGCTTTCAATCTTCCATTCAGCGCCGCGAGTTTCGCGTCGGCTTCCGGCGAGGGCAGCTTCACGAAGGGTGGGGCGTTCTGACGGATGGGGTTTGCATAAATGCCCACGCCCTTTTCCGGCACATTGTGGAAGAAGGCTTTCAGCGAGTAGAAGTCGCGCTGCGTGAACGGGTCGAACTTGTGATCGTGGCAACGGCAGCAGTTGAAGGTCTGACCCAGCCACACCGCTGCAGTCGTCTCAACGCGGTCGGCGGTGTATTCCGCGAGGAACTCCTCCGCGATGATGCCGCCTTCCTCGTTTAGCATGTGATTGCGATGGAAGCCTGTGGCCACCCTCTGTTCGAGCGTCGCGTTGGGGAGCAGATCACCCGCGAGTTGCTCGATGGTGAACTGATCGAAACGCTTGTTGTCATTGAACGCGCGAATCACCCAGTCCCGCCAGGGCCACAGCTCACGGTCGCGATCCACCTGGTATCCGTTCGAGTCCGCATAGCGCGCGGCGTCGAGCCAGTCGATCGCCATGCGTTCGCCGTAGCGCGGGGATTTCAGAAGGCGGTTCACGACCTTCTCGTAGGCCTGCGCCGAGGTGTCCGCGACAAAAGCATCCACCTCTGCGAGCGTTGGCGGCAGGCCGGTCAGATCCAAAGTGACGCGACGGATCAACACCTCCCTGCCAGCCTCGTTGGCAGGTGCGAGCGCGGTGGACTCCAGGCGCGAAAGCACGAAGTGATCAAGCGGGTTCCTGGGCCAGTCCTTCCGCCGCACAGCCGGGAACTTCACCGGGGTGAACGTCGCAAAGGCCCAATGCTCCTCATACTTGGCTCCTTGCGCGATCCACTGCCGCAACTTCAACTTCTGCGCCGAGGTCAGCACCTTGTGCGATTTGGGTGGTGGCATCACTTCGTCCGCATCGCCGCTGTTGATGCGTTTGAGCAGCGCCGATTTTTTCACATCACCCGGCACGATGGCAAAGGCACCGGACTTCGCCGCTTTGAGTGCTTCGTCACGCACATCAAGTCGCAGCCCCGCCTTGCGCTGCTTCTCATCCGGCCCGTGGCAGCTGAAACAATTGTCCGACAGGAGCGGCCGGATCTCCCGGCTGAAGCTCACCAACCCCTGAGCCTGCACTGCCTTGGCGGCCAGCAGCAGGATGGAGAGGACGGTGAGCGTGTGTTTCATGTCGGCTGGCAACGTGTGACGCCCGGCTTGTTATCAAGATTGAAAAGAGTTTGCCACAAGCATTGACCCTTGGGCTGGCCGCGATGTGATGAAAGACATGGAACTCGTTCCCACGGCCGGTGGCCGGCTCGGCTGCCACGGATCCATCCAGCCCGCGCACCAGAAGGGTATTACCCATCGCGACATCAAGCCCTCCGACATCCTCGGCACCGCCAAGCTCACCGGGACGCGGCTCACGGACGCGACGCTCTTGACGTAGCTCCACGCTTTCATCGGCACGCCGGCCACTTGAGCACGGAGCAGGCCGAGATGAATCATCTGACGGGGAGCGTGGATCGACTATGCCTGCGCACGCATCCCATCATCCCACCGTCACCTCCTCTGAGGAATGGAGTGCGAGGCGGCGCGCGTTGCGGTCCCCACCTCTGGCTCATCCCTCATTTCAAATCCTTCATCATTCGTTGATTTCCGCTACGACGCCGTCCGGATCCACTTTGGGCTGGCGCTTTCAGTTTCGCGCGGCGGGAAGCCGAGACGCCTGTGCGGTGGGTTGGGGCCAGAGCGAGCGCCAGTAGTCCTGTTCGATGGCGTAGGCGTCGGTGACATCCTCCGGCTTCACGCACTGAGGCACCATGCCGTAGCGCTTCATCTCGCGGAACCAGTCGGTGCGCGGCACAAAGCCAGTCATGTCAAAGCGTTTGTTGCGGTCCAGAAATTCATGGCCGGCGACAATCATCGAGCGGATGGCCTGGTAGCCGGGGTCGCCCGTGGAGGCGAACACGGTGGTGCCAGATTTTTTGCACAGGTCCCACCCCCCGGCTTCCTTTGCGAGCGGGGCCAGAAGCATGAGGGATTTCTCCGGGCGGGAGAGGTTGAAGACTATATGGCGGCTCGTGAGCAGGCGCGGGTCGTCGAGGCTTGGTTGCCAGAACGAAACACCACGCTCGTCAGCGATGTTGTTCGGCAGGAGCCGCGTGGGTTGGTCGTGGCAACGAAAGCAGCGATCTTGAATCACCTTTGTCGCGGCTTTTGTCTCGGGCCAGTCCGCGCCGGTGTTGACCTGCTTGTTCTCGGCGTAGTTGCCGATCATGCCGCAGCCCAGCGCGGCGTAAGTTCCAGGATAGGCGGCGCCGGTTTCAATCCAGAGGCGAAGGAGTTTCTTCTGCTGCGTGCTGGCCTGGACGCCGTGGTGCGAGCCATCGAGCATTTTGAGCAGCTTGCTGGCACCGCTGCCGAGTGTGCGCGGGTCGTAATTGCTCTTTGGCTGGTTGCGTCCGTCTGCGAACAGCCGGGCAATTGTGAGCATATAGTAGCTGTGGCTGAACACCGGGCCGCGGTCGCCGGTGAGCAGCAGTCGCCCTGCGCGAGGGCCGCCGCGCGCCGTCTGCTCATAGCCGTGGCAGTCCGCGCAGAGCGCGTTGAGCACGGGCTGGACATCGCGCGGGAAGTCGAAGACGTCCGGTGCGTCGCGGATCGGTTCGATTCGCGCCGCCGACTTGCGGACGGCAAGCGCGGCGTGGAAGTCGGCGCGCGGCGTCTGGGAACGATGCTCGTGGCAGCCGACACAGCTCATGGTCTCGCCGGGCTGGACGCTGCTGAAGCTCTGCATGCGCTTCACGGCCATGTCGTTTTCATCGGCCGCATCGCCTCGCCCTGGACGACGCGGGAAACTTGCCCCAAGAACATGAAAGCCGCGCGGGAAACGGGACAGCCGGCGGTTCTCACGATCGACCAGCCCTATCG
>JACRKB010000031.1 GCA_016235545.1 Verrucomicrobiota bacterium
AACTCGGCGGTCGCAGACCGCCGCTACTGGGCGCGGGCTGCCGGCCTTACTTCCGCTTCTCCAGCTTCAGGAAGTTCGCCATGAGCTGGCGTCCGTGCTCGGTGAGGATGCTCTCGGGGTGGAACTGCACGCCCCAGATGGGCAGCTCGCGGTGGCGCACGCCCATGATTTCGCCCTCCTCGGTCTCGGCGGTGATTTCGAGGCAGGCGGGCAGGGTGTCACGCTTGATGACGAGAGAGTGGTAGCGCGTGGCGTTGAACGGGCTGGGAATGCCAGCGAAGAGGTCTTCACCATTGTGCCGGATGGGCGAGGTCTTGCCGTGCATCATGCGGTAGTTCACGACGACTTCGCCGCCGAAGGTGTGCCCGATGCACTGGTGGCCGAGGCAGACGCCGAAGAGCGGAACGTGCGGGCCAAACGCGCGGATGATGTCGTTGGACAAGCCAGCCTCGCGCGGCGAGCAGGGGCCGGGGGAGACGAGGATGCGCTCGGGCTTCAGCTCGCGAATCTGGTCGAGCGTGACCTCGTCATTGCGGACGACCCGGAGGTCCGCCTTCAGCTCGCCGAGATACTGGACGAGGTTGAAGGTGAACGAGTCGTAGTTGTCGATGACGAGGATCATGTCGGATGCGGGCGGGAAGCTAGCGGTGACCTGCGGCTTTGGAAACTGGAATTCGGGATCGAATTCTCCTCCTTGCGCCCCGCCCCGCGCATCCGCACCATCCGCCGCTCGAATGCTGACGCTTTCTGAAATTTCAAAGTCCTTCGGTGGCCGCACACTCTTCAGTGACGTGTCGCTGCAGGTCAACCGCGGCGACCGCATCGGGCTGGTCGGGCCGAACGGCGCGGGCAAATCCACGCTCTTCTCGCTCATCTTGCAGACCGACACGCCGGACGATGGGCAGGTCAACTTCGAGCGCGGCATCACGCTGGGATTTCTCCCGCAGGAGAGCGAGCCCGCAGGAGATGAAACGGTCGTCGAGCTGGCCATGGCCATCACGCCGGACTTCGTCGAGCTGAGCCGCAAGCTCAAGGCGTGGGACACGACGCACCCGGACGACCTCGATCCCAATGACGATATCCACTCGCGCTACAACGAGCTGGGCGGCTATCAGATCGAGTCGCGGGCGAAGAGCATTCTCAAGGGCCTGAGCTTCCGCGACTCGGATTTCGACCGGCCTGCGCGCGAGATGTCCGGCGGCTGGGTGATGCGCGCGCACCTTGCGCGGCTGCTTACGCAGGAGCCGGACCTGCTGATGCTCGACGAGCCGACGAACCACCTCGACCTCGAGGCGCTGCTCTGGTTCCAGGAATATCTCAAGGGCTACCCCGGCGGGGTGCTGATGATTTCCCACGACCGCGAGTTCCTGAACCAGCTCGTCGGCAGCATCCTGGACATTCGCCACGGCAAGCTCACGCGCTATCGCGGCAACTACGAGGACTACCTCGCCCTGCGCGCCGCCAAGGACGCGCAGCAACTCTCCGCCTACAAGAACCAGCAGAAGGAAATCGCCCACCTCCAGGAGTTCGCCGACCGCTTCCGCGCCAAGGCCAGCAAGGCCGCACCAGCGCAGAGCAAGCTCAAGCAAATCGAGCGCATGGAAAAAATCGAGGCCCCCGTGGCGGACGACGCCACCGTCGGCTTCAGCTTCCCGCAGCCGCAGCGCAGCGGGCTGAAAGTGGTCAGCCTCAAGGAAGTGGGCTTCAGCTACGGCAACACCCCGGTCTATCGGAACCTTGATTTTCAGGCGGAGCGCGATGACCGCACCGTGCTGGTCGGGCCGAACGGCGCGGGCAAATCCACCTTGCTCAAGCTGCTGGCCGGCGTCCTCACGCCGCAGACGGGCGAGCGCGTGCTCGGCCACAACGCCCAGTCAGGTTACTTCTCGCAGTATCGCACCGAGACGCTGGACATGTCGCGAACCGTGCTGGACGAGGCATCCGACACGCCGCAGCGCGTGACCGAGCAATACATCCGCACTGTGCTGGGCAGCTTTCTCTTTCGCGGCGACGATGTGTTCAAGCGGGTCTCCGTCCTGAGCGGCGGTGAGAAGAGCAGGCTCGCGCTGGTGAAGCTGCTGCTCAATCCGCCGAACCTGCTGCTGATGGACGAGCCGACCACACACCTCGACATGGCGAGCATTGACGCGCTGGTCAAGGCGCTGAAGGAATACACCGGCACGCTCATCTTCATCAGCCACGACGTGTATTTCATCCGCGCGCTGGCGAACAAGGTTCTCCACGTCAACGCCGGCGTCCTCACGCCTTACGCGGGGGACTACCAGTATTACCTGGACAAGACCCAGGCAACTTCCGCACGCGTGGCTTTGACGGCCGGCCTGAGCGACGCCCGGCCCGCGCAACAACGCGAGCCAGCCCGGCGGGCGCCCATGCCCGGCGTGGACCGCAAGGAACAGAAACGCCTCGAAGCCGCGCAACGGCAGGGACGCTCAAGCGAACGCAAGTCCCTGCAGCAG
This sequence comes from Verrucomicrobiota bacterium, assembly GCA_016235545.1. Lineage (GTDB taxonomy): Bacteria > Verrucomicrobiota > Verrucomicrobiia > Limisphaerales > SXTU01 > SXTU01. The sequence continues at coordinate 2,478 of JACRKB010000031.1, forward strand.
CTCGTCCACCGGCTGGAGAAGGACATCGCTGATTGCGAAGCCCGGCAGTCCGACCTGACCCTCGAGATGGAGAAGCCCGAGACCTACGCGAAGGCCGGCGCGGCGATGCACCTGAACCGCGAGTTGATGGGCGTGCAGCATCAGTTGGAGACCCTCACCGCCGACTGGGAAACTGCGGCGAAGAAGCTGGCGGAGATGGACGCCTCAGCCTGAGCAGGGAGGGCGCATCTCAGTTTTTCGAGCCAAGTTGCCTTTCCGCTCCTGCCCCAAATCCGGAACCACGCAGTTGAGCCACGGATGGAACACGGAACAAACACGGAACAGCAGGCGACTGTCTTGAACCCGAACTCCGAAGTTCAGCCGCGAAAGGTCGCAAAGAACACAAATGAGCCGAGTCTGGGATGACTGAAGCTGGGACTATTTCCAACCGCCCCGTTCTCCTGCCAGAAACTTGGCTTTGCGCTCTTTGCGCCCTTTCGCGGCCATTCCATTTCGGAGTTCGGGTTGAAGATGTCTGCCGGGTCTGCCACCACCGTTTGGTGTGCGCGTTCAACTCCTTGGGAGGACGCGTTTTTCCCCCGTCCCCCTCCGTGTTTCTTCTGTGCTCCATCCGTGGCCAGAGAATCGTTCCGGTTAAAGCGAAGCCATCGGATTTCAACTGCCTGGTTCCAGATGACGGCCAGGAGCTGAAAGCCGCCCGGCTGCGGCAGGCTTGAGATGAGCCCACTGTCCCAGAAAGAAAGTTTTTCAGATTGACCCGCGCCGCGCACCTATGAGCCAATGACGCTCTATTTTGTTTTTTTAGCGTTCGATTTTTTGACCCTGAACCATGCCCAAGGTAGCGAAGCCAGGCCGCGTGCCACGCATCGGCGCGAACACCGCCAAATACGATGCCCATCATTCTGTCCTCAACCAGACTTACGGGGCGCTGGCGGATTTGCGCCGTGAGCTGGCGGACTCGAAGGAAAAGGTCGCCGAGCGCAGCAACCTGCTGCACCTCTTCGCCACCTGCACGGACTCGCAGCGCTCATGGCTGCTGCTCGAGGATTATTTCGAGAAGCTCAATCTCTCGCGGAAGGACTTCGGCGCGAACGAATGGTGGCCGCGCATGGTGATGGCCCAGGGCCGCCCTCGCCTCGAGGAGCTCGCCATCCTCTTCCTCCGCGCGGGACGCTCGCTGCCGCAGGAGATGCAGCCCTTCGCCAACTACTCGCGTTTCGCGGAGATCGAGCAGGCCGAGCAGGAGGGCAAGCTCATGCAGGAATTGGAGCACTGGCTTTTCCCGCCGGCCCCGGTGCACCTCGACACCCCGCGCGCCGGGCTGCGTGTCATTTGCAGGCCCCAGCCTGTGGTGAAGGACTCGCCGTTGCACCAGTTGGTCGCCGAGTTTCACCTCTTCCGCCCGCGCACCGGTGAGAAGAAGAAGTCGCTGGCCGACTTGATTGACCTGAACACGCGCGCCGCCCATGAGCAGGAATTGTTTCCCGCGTTCGACTGGGAGTTCATCCAGTGGGTCGTGGAGAACAACCGGCACCGCGAGGACAAGGACAGCGACTTCGTGCTGCAAGGTGTGGAGCTGCTCCAGTGGATCGCGCGCTGGGGCCATCACGGCCGGCTGCTGATGGAGTGCGGCACCAAGCCCGTGGTGTATCACGGGCAGGTGGTGGAGCTGACGCCGCATCTTTCGAACGGAGACAAGGAACTTGCCTTCACCCAGCGCATCAAGCTCTCCAACGGCGAGCTGCGTCCGCTCATGGACGCGATATGGTTCGCCGGCCAGCCGCCTCTCGCGTTCGTGGACGACACGTTTTACCTGCTCCGCAATGCGCCGCCTGGCGGGCTGCTGGAGTCCATGACGCGCACGCCGATGGTGCCTGTGCGCAAGTTGAGCCACCGCTTCCTCACGAACCTGCGCCGCGCGCACTTCGACAACGGGGTGGACTGGGACCAGCTCTGCGTGGCGCATCCTGCCGTGCCGCAGTTCACCTTCGAGCTGGTGGACGAGGTCATCCGCATCCGCCTGCTCGCACGCAGCGAGCGCGACCAGTCGGCCTGGCATTGGAATGGCCACGAGTGGGTGCAGGACGAGCCGGGCCGCAAGAACGGCAAGCCCGAAATCCTCGACGACCTGCGCATCGAGCCGGCGGTGAACTGGCTGCGCCGCCTCAACTGCTTCACACCTGAACCCGGCCTGTGGGTCGGCGACGCGGCGGAAAACTTCTTCAGCGTCCTGTCCACGAACTGGGCGACCCGCCCGCCGGACTCCGAGTTCCTCGGCAACGCCGCATTCCAGCGCCTCTTCCTCACACCTCGCAAGCTCAAGCCGCAGATCGTCGTGAAGGGCAGCGGCATTGACTGGTTCAGCGTCTCCGCCGAGTGGGAGCAGGAGGGCATGAAGCTCACCCGCGCCGACCTCCAGCGGCTCGCCAGCGCGACAGGCCGCTTCGTGAAGCTGCCCGACTCCGGCTGGGTGGAGCTGGACACGCAGGCCGTGCAGGCCGCGCACGAGGCGCTCGCCGACCTCGGCCTCGACGGCCTCAGCCCCATCGCACAGCAGGTGTCCATCGAGCAGGCCGCGCACCTCGACGAGAAGGGCCTGGAGAAGTTCGGCGACAGCGAGCAGGCGAAAATGCTGCGCAAACGCCTCGTGGATTTCGAGGGCATCGCCCCGACCGATTTGCCCAAAGGCCTCGTCGCCGACCTGCGCCCGTATCAGAAGGAGGGCTTCGACTTCCTCTGCCACCTCACAGAGATGCGCTTGGGCGGCATCCTCGCCGACGACATGGGCCTCGGGAAAACCCTCCAGACGCTCATCTGGCTCGCGTGGCTCAAGGCCCGCAACCCGAAGAACCCCCAGCCCGCGCTCGTGATCTGCCCCGCGTCCGTGCTGCACAACTGGCGGCGCGAGGCGGAGAAATTCGTCCCGCACATGAAGGTGCTCGTGCTCCAGAGCGGCGCGGGCCGGCACACCTTGCGCAAGCAAATCCCGGAGCACGACATCATCGTCACCAACTACGCGCTGCTGCGCCGCGACCTCGAGGAGCTCAACAAGTTCGACTTCGGCGCGCTGGTGCTCGACGAGGCGCAGTTCATCAAGAACCCCGCCGCGCAGGTCACGCAAAGCGTCAAGCAGCTCAAGGCCGACCGCCGTCTCGCCCTCACCGGCACGCCGTTGGAGAACCGCCTCCTCGACCTTTGGAGCATCACGGACTTCATCCAGCCCGGCTACCTCGGCACGCAGGAGCACTTCAACGAGACCTACGACCCCAAGCCCGGAAACGAGAGCGAGGAGGCCGTCTCCCTCCAGCGCATCGCCCGCCGCCGCCTCTCGGCCAAGCTGCGCCCGCTGCTCTTGCGCCGCATGAAGAAGCAGGTGGCGAAGGACTTGCCCGACCGCATCGAGCAGCGCCGCGACTGCGAGCTTGGCGAAGAGCACCGCAAACTTTACCTGGCCGAACTGCGCCGCTCGCGGGAGCAGGTCATGCAGGCCGTCAAGGAGAAGGGCCTTGCGAAAAGCAAGATGCACGTCCTGGCCGCCCTCACCCGGCTGCGCCAGATTTGCTGCCACCCGCAGCTCGTCGGCAGCAACGTGGCCAGCGGCAAGACCGAGACGCTCTTCGAGTTGCTCGACACGCTCGTCGCCGAGGGGCAGAAGGTCCTCGTCTTCTCGCAGTTCGTGCAGATGCTCAAAATCCTGGAGGCCGACTGCGCCAAGCGGAACATCCCCACGCACCTGCTCACCGGCGAGACCAAGCAGCGTCAGGAAGTCGTCAACGCCTTCCAGGCCGACGATCAGGCGGGCGTCTTCCTGCTCTCGCTCCGCGCCGCCGGCACGGGCCTCAACCTCACAAACGCAAGCTACGTCGTCCTCTACGACCCGTGGTGGAACCCGGCGGTCGAGGCGCAGGCCATTGACCGCAGCCACCGCATCGGCCAGACCCGCACGGTCAACGCCTACCGCCTCATCGCCCCCGGCACCGTCGAGGAAAAGATTTGGGACCTGCAGCAACGCAAGGCCCAGACCATCCAAGACGTGCTGGGCGAGGAAGGCTTCGCCCGCAGCCTCTCGCACACGGACTTGGAGTATCTCTTTGCAGAGGATTGAGCCCGATTTCCGAAGTTGGCCGCAAAGAACGCAAGAAGACGCAAAGAAGACAGGGGTTTTCTTCGCAATGATCGGAACTGATTCATTGCGCGCAGTCTTGGCCTCAATCTCTTCTCTTTGCGTTTATTGCGGCCATTCCATTTCGGAGTTCAGCCGCGAAAGGGCGCAAAGAACACAAAGGAGCGGTGTCGGGGATGACTTGAGCTGGGACTGTTTCCAACCGCCTCGTTCTCCTTCCAGAAACTTGGCTTTGCGCTCTGCGCGCCCTTTCGCGGCCGTTCCATTTCGGAGTTGGGATTTGTTTCCTATTCCTGGCCGCTTTGCGGCCAGCTTCGGAAACTGGGCGAGGAAAAACTGCTGGCCAGCGGGTTCAACCCCGCTGCTACTTCACCTCGACCGAGGCGAACGCCTGCTCCAGGCTGGCCAGCGCCCCGCCCGGCACCGGGGCCGGGGTGAGCGCCTTGCGCAAAAAGAGGACGGCGTCTTCCGCAGAGGTCACTGAGCGGGGCAGGCTCGCGCCGGAGGCGTTTGCGTGGCCGCCGCCCTGGAACTGCTGTGCGACCCGCAACGCCCCGCCATTCGCGCTGCGGAAGCTGGCGATGACGGTGCGGTTGGATTTCACGAAGAGCGACACCAGGACGGAATACGGCGTGGCCTGCTCCTTGAGCAGCCGGTGGACGATGCTGTTGGTGTTGCCCACAACGGTGTCCACGAAGCCGATGGTGGGGGTGATCTCCACGACGTGTTTGCGGCTCCATTCGAAGCCGATCGGGTCCTCGATGCGGCGCTTCACAGCCATCACCTCCAGCAGTGGGTGGTCAAGCAACCGCTCCGGGTTTCCCGCGATGATTGTGTGGATGTTCCAGAAGCCATAGACCTTCACGAGGTTCGCGTAGTCGCTGGCCGCATCGAAGTCCGGCTCATCCACGAGAAAGAGGTCGGCGGTGTTGCTCAGGCGCACGAGGCGGTCCAGCTCCGGCTTGGCCAGGCCGTGCGCGCAGCACAGCTCGTAGCAGAGCAGGCTCGCGGACTTGCCGAGATCGTGGATGAGCTGCGCCTGCTTCGCGGGCGTCTCGGTGGCGTGGTGGTCGATCACGAGCCAGTCCGGCCGGTCCATGCGCTGCTCGAAGGCGAAGTCACACACCCACGCGGCGCGCTCGCGCAAATGGCGCTGTTTCCAGGTGTTG
>JACRKB010000293.1 GCA_016235545.1 Verrucomicrobiota bacterium
CACCAGTGTCCTGCTTGCCCTTGCCAGCGCGGCCCACGCCGCCGCGCCGTTCATCGAAAAGGTGGACCTCTTCACCGCGAACGCCGAGGGCTACGCGCTCTACCGCATCCCCGGCATCGTCGTCACCAAGCGCGGGACCGTGCTGGCCTATTGCGAGGCGCGCAAAGGCGACCGTGGCGACTGGGGCACCATCGACATTCTCCTGCGCCGCTCGACCGACGGCGGCAAGACTTGGGGCGCTCGCTCGAACATCGCAAACGTGCCGGGACCCAAGTCGAAGAACCCTGTCGCTCTCGCCCAGAAACTCGCGACGCCCGGCGAGGTTACCTACAACAACCCCGTCGCCATCCCGGACGCGAACGGCGCGGTCCACTTCCTCTTCTGCCTCGAATACGCCCGCTGCTTCCACCTGCGCAGCGACGACGACGGCGTGACGTGGAGCAAACCGGTGGAAATCACCACGACCTTCGACAAGTTCCGGCCCGAATACGACTGGAAGGTCCTTGCCACCGGCCCCGGCCATGGCATCCAGCTCAAGGCTGGCCGGCTCGTCGTGCCTGTGTGGCTCTCGCTCGGCACCGGCGGCCACGCGCACCGGCCCTCGGTCACGTCGGTGATTTACAGCGATGACCTCGGGCGCACCTGGCTGCGAGGCGGGATTGCCGGCCCGAACGAGGGCGACTGGAACATCCCGAACGAAACGTGCGCCGTGCAGCTCGCCGACGGCCGGGTGCTGCTGAACATGAGGACCGAGTCGAAGGCCAACCGCCGCCTCCTCAGCACCAGCCGCGACGGCGCGACGGGCTGGAGCCGCCCGCAGTTCCACGAGCAACTGCTTGAACCCATTTGCATGGCCACGATGGTGCGCCTCAGCGAGGCACCTGCGAAGAATCGCCTGCTCTTCGCCAACCCGCACAACCTCTCTCGCGCCGACGGCAAGGAAGCCGCCGGCAAAAATCGCGACCGCAAAAACCTCTCCGTGAAGTTGAGCTACGACGAGTCCGAGACATGGCCGGTCAACAAGACCATCGAGCCGGGCTTCAGCGGTTACAGCGATCTCGCCGTGGCCAGCGACGGGACGATTCTCCTCCTCTACGAGCGGGGCAGCACGGACGGCGCGAACATCTACAAGACCGGCCTGCTCACCCTCGCCCGCTTCAATCTCGAATGGCTGACGGACGGCAGGGACGCTCTGAAATGAACCTGGAAACCGCAGTGAGCGAAAGGACGCAACGGCGCAGTGAGGAAGGAATTGGGCTGGGTCAGCGGCTGCCGGAGGTTGCGGGGAAGTTGGACAGCCGTGGTGTGGACGCTAAGTTCAGCGCGTGACGACGCCGCACAGTCCCAAATCCGAACACGACTTCCTCCGGTTGCTGCAATGGGCCGGGGCTGGATGCCTCGGCATCACCGCTGGGTTTGTCGAGTCCATCAAGTCAGTCAACCCAACGCTGCGCTTCGAGTTTTCCTGGTGGACTTTGCTCGCGGTTGCGCTCGTGACCGGGGCGGCGTGGTATGTGGCGGAGCGTGTGTTTTTCCGCGCGCTGGCGCAGGGGCGTTTGCCGCCCGTGAAGCTGGCCGTGGGCCTCACGGCGCTGCTCACGGTGGGGACGATCACTGGCTTCGTGCTGGCACTGCGAGGCGTGTCCTCGGAGCGGCGGCACGACATGGCTGTGGGCACGCTGTGGGCGGTGCTGGCGTTGAGCGTTGTGGGTTTCGCCTTCTGGAAGGTGGTGCAGTTCCTCGAACGCGACTCGGCGAAGACGGACGCGAAGGAACCGCCCCAAGACTGAGCGCGTGAGGGCGTGTGCGGCGCGGGGAGGGTTGCAGGACGCTGAGTCGCGCCCGGCGCGCGGGCAAATCCGCTTGCTGTCCCCGGGATGCTCCGGCTTAATCCGCCGCGTCAGGGCCCGCGGAATGTTGACAGGCCAACCCCGCCAGGGCCGGAAGGCAGCAACGGTAACTTGCTCGCATCTGCCGCGGTCACCCTGGCACTTTTTCAATTCTGAAGGATGAAGCATGAGTGGTGAATGAGACAGTCGGCTCCGAGAATTTTTCCTTCATACCTCATACTTCATAATTCATCCTTCCCCCCATCGTGTCCTACCAAGTCATCGCCCGCAAATACCGCCCGCAGCGCTTCGCGGATGTCGTCGGCCAGGAGCACGTCTCGACCACGCTGGCCAACGCCATCGCCGCCGGGCGCATTGCCCACGCCTACCTCTTCTGCGGCCCGCGCGGCACGGGCAAGACCACGCTCGCGCGCATCTTCGCCAAGGCGCTCAACTGCACAGGCGGGCCGACGGCGGACTTCGACGTGGCCGACTCGAAGTGCGTTGAGATTGCCGAGGGCCGCTCGCTGGACGTGATGGAGATTGACGGCGCGAGCAACAACGGCGTCGAGCAGGTGCGCGAGCTGCGCGACACATGCAAGTTCGCGCCCGCCTCCTCGAAGTTCAAAATCTACATCATAGACGAGGTCCACATGCTCTCGACGGCGGCGTTCAACGCGCTGCTCAAGACCCTTGAGGAGCCGCCGGCGCACGTGAAGTTCATGTTCGCCACAACGGACCCGGAGAAAGTTCTGACCACGGTCCTCTCCCGCTGCCAGCGCTTCGACCTCCGCCGCATCCCCGCCGCGCTCATCGTGAAGCACCTCACGGCCATCGCGAAGCAGGAAGGCGTGAAGATTGATGACGCCGCGCTCCACGCCATCGCGCGCGGCGCGGATGGCGGGATGCGCGACGCCGAGTCCACGTTGGACCAGCTCATCAGCTTCTGCGGGAGCGAAATCGCCGAGGCCGACGTGCTCTCGATGTTCGGTCTGACTGCTCGCGCACAATTGCTCACGCTCACCCGCTCCGTGCTGGCGGGCGAGGCGGACACCGCGCTGCGGGAGCTGAACGACCTCGCCAAGAACGGCAAGGACCTGGGCCGCCTCGTCACGGACCTCCTCAACCACTTCCGCAACCTGCTCATCTTCCAAGTCTCGAAGGGTGACCTGACGCTCCTCGAAGCCTCCGAGGCGGAAGTCGCCTCCCTGCGCGAGCAGACCAAGCTCGCCCCCACCGACGCCGTGACGCGAGTGATGGAAGTGTTGTCCGACTGTGAGAGCCGTCTGCGCGACACGACCTCGAAGAAAATCCTCATCGAAGTCTCGCTGCTCAAGGCCATCCAGGCCCGCAGCGCCGTGCCGCTCGACGCGGTGCTGCGGCAGCTTCAACAGCTCCGCGCCGAGGCC
>JACRKB010000291.1 GCA_016235545.1 Verrucomicrobiota bacterium
AAGCAGGACACTGGTGAGGAGCCGGGAGGAAAACAGTCGGTTCATGGGCTTGAGTTTGGATTTTGCAGCACGCGTTCAGACGGAACCATTCAGTTGAGCCACGGATGGAACACGGAACAGCAGGCGACTGTCTTGACGATGCCCGCCGTGTTCGCCTCCACCGTTTGGTGGGCGCGTTCAGCTCTCTGGGAGGATGCGTCCTCCTCGTCCTCATCCGTGTTTCTTCCGTGTTCCATCCGTCGCTAAAAAGTCGTTCCGGTTCAGACGACCGGCGAGAACGACTGGTTCAGGCAAGAATGGCGACAGCCGCATTGCACTGCACTTGTGAACCCGCTACAAACTCGTTCCACGCCAACCATGAAAACCGCCCTGTGCCTTCTGCTCGTGTCCGGTGCTCTCGCGGTGTGGGCCGCTGACCTCGCGGGCTACCGCACCGTCACCACTGCCAGCACGGCGACGATTTCCAGGACGAACTCCCCCGTAGCAGGCCAGTCTGGCTTTCTCGGCATCCACGTCGCGCCGGACGCGAGGGGCAGGCTCATCGTCAGCGAGGTGGCGGAGAATTCGCCTGCGGCCAGGGCCGACGCCCGCGCGGGCGACATCCTGCTGAAGCTCGACCAGCAACCCCTCACCTCAGCCGACGCGCTGCGCGAAGTGCTCCAGCGCAAGGCCCCGGGAGATTTCGCGCGGCTCGCCGTCCAGCGCGGGCGCAAGTCGCTCGACCTGCTCGCCACGCTCGCCGCCACCAGCCGGCCACGCAAAATCGGCGCCCAGCGCGCGGTCATGGGCATCCGCACCGGCGAGGTGACGGACGAGGGCGCGCCGGTGTCCTCCATCACCAGCGGGATGCCAGCGGACAAGGCGGGGCTGAAGACCGGCGACATGATTGTGAAAGTCGCCGCAGCCACGGTCGCCGCCGGCCAGTCCGTCAGCGACTTGCTCGCGGACAAGTCGCCCGGGGAGACTGTCACGGTCGTGATCCGGCGCAAGGGCGAGGCGCAGGAATTTCAGGTCACGCTCGCGGCGGACAGCTCATCCACCACCGGCGAGGAGCCGCGTGTGTTGTGGAAAAAGCCCGGCTACAAGCTCGCCATCATCGGCGTCGAATTTCCCGACACGCGGCACAATTCTGCCGTGAGCATGGGCGAGTGGGAGCAGGCGATGTTCAGCACGGGCACTTACACGAAGACGAACGCCACAGGGCAGACGGTTTATGGCAGCCTGCGTGACTACTACCTCGAACAGTCCTGCGGGCAGTTGCGCGTGGAGGGGCGGGCCTTCGACTGGCTGGAGCTGGGCAGGAAGCGCGGCGACTACTCGCAGGCGGCCAGCACGACGGCCAAGACGGCGTTTCTCACCGAGGCGCTCGACGCGCTGCTCAAGCGCGACGGGGCGGACGCGCTGAAGGACTTCGACGGCGTCGCGTTCATCTACGCGGGCGACCGCTACCCGAACGTGAATCGCGGCAGCCTCTTCTGGCCGCACCGCGGCAGCGTCACGCACAAGGGCAGGCGCTGGCCCTACTTCATCTGTGCCGAGGGCGGGCGGCGGATGGGGAACATCAGCGTCTATTGCCACGAGTTTGGCCACATGATCGGCATGCCCGATTTCTACGCGCGACCGGAGAACCCCGGCTCCGAGGGCCTGGGCAACTGGTGCGCGATGTCGAACCAGACGCCCTACGGACGGCCGCAGCACTTCGGAGCGTGGTGCAAGGAGCAGCTCGGCTGGCTCAAGCCGGCGGTGCTCGACCCGACCGTGAAGCAGAAGCTCGTGCTCGCGCCGGTTGAAGGCTCGACCAACGAGTGCTTCAAGGTGCTCATCCGCCCCGACGGCAGCGAATACCTGCTCTTGGAAAACCGACGCAAGACCGGTTTCGACGGCAGCCTGCCGGATGAAGGGCTGTTGATTTGGCGCGTCATCGGCAACCGCGTCATCCTCGAGGAAAGCCACGGTGTCGATGGGCCGAGCGGGCCGCGGATATTTCTGACAGACGTGCCGTATCCCAGCGCGGCGAACGACGCCTACACACCCTTCACCACGCCCAGCAGCCGCTCACTGCTCGGCGGCGGGCTGCCCGTGCATCTCACGAACATCCGCCAGCACCCCGACGGGCGCGTGAGCTTTCACCTGGGCTACGAGTATCAGTGACAGGCCATCGCGCTCGAAGTCGCGGATGCATTTGCCCGCTCTCGGCGGGACTGTTGGGCGTCTAGCAACTGCTGGCAGCCTTGCTTGCTGATCCACACATCCCCACCAGCCGGACGGAAGAGAACTCAACCCGAATTCCGAAATGGAATGGCCGCGAAAGGGCGCAAAGAGCGCAAAGGCAAGTTTCCGGCACGCGAACAGGGCGGTTGGAAATACCCCCAGCCCCAGTCAACCCAAACTCGGCTCCTTTGTGTTCTCTGCGCCCTTTCGCGGCTGAACTTCAGAATCCGGTTCAGCGCTCACCTGTCCCCGCGCGGGTCGAAGGCGTCGCGCAAGCCGTCTCCAAAAAAGTTCAGCGCAAGCAGCGTGCTCACCAGCACCGTGCAGGGGAAGACCAGCAGCCACCAGTAGATGCGGATGGGGTTGATCTGCGCCGCGCCGTCCGCGATAAGCGACCCGAGGCTCGCCTGCGGCGGCTGGATGCCGAGGCCGAGGTAGCTCAGGAAGGATTCGTAGAGGATGATGGCCGGCACCAGCAGCATCAGATACACGATGATGATGCCGGTGATGTTCGGCAGGATGTGGCGGAAGAGGATTTGCGTGTGCGTCGCGCCCAGCGCGCGGCTGGCGTCCACGAACTGCCGCGTGCGCAGCGAGAGCACCTGCCCGCGCACGATGCGCGCCATCGTGAGCCATGACACCGCGCCGAGGCCGACGAAGAGGCCGACGAACTTCGCCGTGTCGCGCATCGAGACCGTGAGCTTCCCGGCGGACTGCAACTTGTCCAGTGCGCCGTGCAACGTCGTGATGAGCACAATGACGAAGATGATGCTCGGCAGCGAATAGAGCACGTCCACCACGCGCATCAGCCAGGCGTCCCACCGCCCGCCCAAATACCCCGCCGCCGCGCCCCACAGCACCCCGATGACGAGGCTCACGCACGCGCCCACCGCTCCGACCAGCAGCGACACGCGAGCCCCGACAATCACCCGGCTGAAGATGTCGCGCCCGTGGATGTCCGTGCCGAACCAGTGCTGGCCGCTCGGCGGCGCGAAGAGCTCGGCGGAGTGCTCGTTCGGAGTGTGCAATCCGGCGGAGAGAAAACCTGGCATCGCCTTCGCCACCGTGGGCGACGACAGCACCGGCCAAAGCAGAATCACGAAAAGCAGCGCCACGAGCAGCACGCCGCAGGCGGAGGCAAACCTGTTCTTTCGAAACCGCCGCCACGCCCGCTGATTCGGACTCAACGACTCGCTGGCTGCTGTCTGCTGAGTGCTGACCGCTGCCTCCTCACTCATACTTCACCCTCCGGTCGAGATAGCTGTAGCCCACGTCCACGAGCAGGTTCAGCACGAGCAGCAAAGTCGCGTAGAGCAGCACGAGGCCGATGACCATGGGGTAGTCGCGGTTCAGCGAGCTGTTCACCATGAACACGCCGATGCCGGGGATTTGAAACAGGTTCTCCACGATGAACGACCCCGTGAGCAAGTCCGCCAGCAACGGTCCCGAGTAGGAAACCACCGGCAGGATGGCGATGCGCAGCGCGTGCTTGAGCAGGACGGTGGTGTCGTCGAGGCCCTTGGCGCGAGCAGTGGTGATGTAGTGCTCGTGCAGCGTCGTGAGCATCCCCTCGCGCATGAGCCGCGCGACGCGACCGGAGAAGTAAAGCCCGAGCGTGAGCGTCGGCAGGATGACGTGCGCGGGCGAAGTCCACAGCGCCACCGGCAGCAGCCGCCACTGAATCGCCAGCCCCATCACGAGCAGCGGCCCGACCACCAGCGCTGGCACGCACACGGCAAGAATGGCGAGGAAGCTTCCGGTGTAATCACCCCACTCGCCGCGCCGCGCCGCCGACCAGAAGCCCAGCGGGATCCCGATGCCCAACGACAGCGCGAACGCCATCCCGCCCAGCGCCACCGACACCGGCAAGCCTTGCGCGATGATGTCCGTGACGGTGTGGTTGCGATACTTGAAGGACGGTCCGAAGTCGCCTTGCAGCACGCCGCCGATGTAGCGCAGGTATTGCTGCCACCACCCTTCGTCGAGGTGATACTTCGCCTCGATGGCGCGCTTGATTTCCACCGTGGCCGGCGCGCGCTCCTTGTCGAACGGCCCGCCGGGGGCAAGCTTCAACAGCGCAAACGCGATCAGGCTGATGAGCATCAGCAGCGGCAGGATGAAGGCGAGGCGTTTGGCGAAATACATTCGGTTGAGAGCCGCGCTGTTCCTACCGCCAGCCCGGGATGATGACAACGGGCAAATTCCCCGGGCTGTTTCCCCGGCCTACCGAACGAGCAACGGACGGGGCGCGGTCAGCCACGCCAAGCCCAGCCAGATTTGGAGCGGAAGGAAAAGTCAGGCGAACGCCTGCGGCACGGACTCGGGCGGGCCGATGCGGCGTTTGTAGTCGAGGATGAGCTTCACCACTTCGTCCGGGTCGTCGGTGACGGTGATAAGGTCGAGGTCGCCGGGGCTGATGTAGCCGCCCTTGTCGAGGGAGGTCTTCGCCCACTTGAGCAGGCCGCCCCAGTAGTCCTTGCCGTAGCAGATGAGCGGGAAGCGCGAGATGCGCTCGGTCTGCACGAGCGTCACGACCTCGAAGAACTCGTCGAGCGTGCCGAAGCCGCCGGGCATGAAGACGAAGCCCATGCTGTATTTCACGAAGCAGACCTTGCGCGAAAAGAAGTAGTGGAAGTTGACGGGGACGTTGGCGTAGCGGTTGCCCTTCTGCTCGAACGGCAGCTCGATGTTCAGGCCCACGGACTTGCCTTTCGCCTCAGCCGCGCCGCGATTCGCCGCCTCCATGATGCCGGGGCCACCGCCGGTGATGACGGCGAGGTGGTGCTTGGCCAGGCCGCGCGAGATGGCGACGGCGGCCTTGTAGTAAGGGTCCGTCGGCTTCGTGCGCGCGGAGCCGAAGACGGTGACGGCAGGGCCGAGATGGGAGAGCGTCTCGAACGAGTCCACGAACTCCGCCATGATGCGGAAGATGCGCCAGGGGTCTTCGCGGACGAAGCCGTTGTGCTGAGGGTGATGCATGGACGGAGCGTAGGGAAAGACGGTGGCAACGTCCAACTTTCAACGCTCAACTTCCAACGAGTTTGGCGTGCTGTTTTAGTTTCAGGCCGGAAACTGAAACAATCGGGCGGCTTCTTTCAGAAGCTTGCCCGCACAGGAGACGAGGTGACGAGCCTCCAATCAACGCGGAGCGCGAAACTCAGAACGAGGAATCAAGTCAGAGACTCCTCACGTCGTCTCCTACGAAGCAAAAAGGCCGGGGATTGCTCCCCGGCCAGTTGACCCCGGTTCACTCACAGCTCAGGAGCAGCCCAGGCTTTCACCGCAGTTGAGGCATTTGAAGCACGCGCCGTTGCGCACGGCGATGTGGCCGCACTTCGGGCAGGCGGGCGCGTCGTGCATGAAGTGTTTCAGCGCGTCGCTGAGGCTCTCGACCTTGTAGTCGGTGCGAGTGGTAGTGCTGGATTGCTTCAGCACCTCGCTCTTCACGAGGATGTCGGTGTCGTCGGAGAGCGGCAGCTCGGGGACGGAGCGGTTCACGCTCTGGCGTTCGATTTCGGTGAGGCCGGGCAACGGGAGGTTCTGCTGGCCGTCCTTGGCATTCGCCTCGCGGTAGCCGGGGACGAACTGGAATGCGAGCCAGCGGAACACGTAGTCAATGATGCTGCTGGCGCGGCCAATCTCCGGGTTCTTGGTGAAGCCACTCGGCTCGAAGCGCTGGTGGGCGAACTTGCGGATGAGCGCCTCGAGCGGCACGCCGTATTGCAGCGACATGCTGGTGAGCGCGGCCACGCTGTCCATGAGGCCGCCGATGGTCGAGCCTTCCTTCGACATGGTGATGAAGAGCTCGCCGGGCGAGCCATCCGGGAAGACGCCGACGGTGAGGTAGCCCTCGTGGCCGGCAACATCGAACTTGTGCGTGTAGGAAGCGCGCGTGTCCGGGAGCTTGCGGCGGAGCGGCTTGCCGACTTCCCCGTGCAGGCGCATCAGCTCGGTCTCAAGTTCCTTCACGCGAGTTTCCAGTGTGACGGTTTGCTCAGCCGTGGCAGCAGCGGCGTTGGCGACTTTGTCCACGCCTTCGTTGGTCTTCTTGGTGTTGAGCGGCTGCGAGCGCTTGGAGCCGTCGCGGTAGATGGCGACGCACTTGAGGCCCATGCGCCAGGCCTGCACGTAGGCGTCGCGCACGTCGGCGATGGTCGCGTCGCTGGGCAGGTTGACCGTCTTGCTGATGGCACCGGAGATGAAGGGCTGCGCGGCGGCCATCATGCTGAGGTGCGCCATGTAGTGGATGCTGCGCTTGCCTTTGTAGGCCTTGAAGGCGCAATCGAAGACCTCGATGTGCTCGGGCTTCACGCCGCTCTTGATGGTCGCGCCGTTCTCCTCCACGTCCTCGTTGGTGTCGTGCTTCTCGATGTGCGCGACGATGGACTCGATTTCCGTCTCGTTGTAGCCGAGGCTGCGAAGGGCTTCGGGCACGCCACGGTTCACAATCTTGAGCATGCCGCCGCCAGCGAGGAGCTTGTATTTCACCAGGGCGATGTCTGGCTCGATGCCCGTGGTGTCGCAGTCCATGAGGAAGGCGATGGTGCCGGTGGGCGCGAGGACGGTGACCTGCGCGTTGCGGTAGCCGTGCTTCTTGCCCTTGGCGAGCGCGCCGTCCCACACGCGACGGGCCTCTTCCTTGAGGTAGTTGAAATCCTCGCTGGGCTGGATGTCTTCGACCGCGTTGCGGTGCAGGTGAATGACGCCGAGCATCGAGTCCACGTTGTCCTTCTTGAGCGGGCTGTCCACGCCGGCGCAACGCGCGTCGCGGTAGCCTTTGAACGCGCCGACCTGCGCGGCGAGTTCGGCGCTCTGCTCGTAGGCGTGACCGGTCATGATGGCGGTGAGCGCACCGGCAAGCGCGCGGCCCTCGTGCGAATCGTAGGGCAGGCCGTAGCTCATGCAGAGCGAGCCGAGGTTCGCGAAGCCGAGGCCGAGCGTGCGGAAGATGTGCGAGTTCTCGGCGATTTCCTTGGTCGGGTAGCTCGCGTTGTCCACGAGGATTTCCTGCGCGGTGATGTAGATGCGCACGGCGGCCTTGTAGCGCTCGACGTCGAACTTGCCGTCCTCACGCTTGAACTTCATGAGGTTCAGCGAGGCGAGGTTGCAGGCGGTGTTGTTGAGGAAGACGTATTCGCTGCACGGGTTCGTGGAGTGAATCGGCTCGGTGCCCTTGCAGGTGTGCCATTTCTGGATGGCACCGTCGTATTGCAGGCCGGGGTCGCCGCAGATGTGGGTGCCCTCGGCGATTTTGTTGAGCAGGGTGTTGGCGTCCTTCTTCTGGAGGTGCTGGCCGGTGGTGGTGGAGCGCGTCCACCATTCCTTGCCTTCGAGCGCAGCGCTCATGAATTCGTCCGAGACGCGCACAGAGAGGTTTTCATTCTGATACATCACGGAACCGTAGGCGTCGCCGTTGAAGGAGCCATCGTAGCCCTGTTCGATGAGTGCCCAGGCCTTCTTCTCTTCCTTCTGCTTCGCGTCAATGAACTCCTCGATGTCGCCGTGCCAGTCGCGGAGCGTGTTCATCTTGGCGGCGCGCCGGGTCTTGCCGCCGGATTTCACGACGTTGGCAACCTGGTCGTAAACACGGAGGAAGGACATCGGACCGCTGGGCTTGCCGCCGCCGGAAAGTTTCTCGCGGGAACTGCGAATGGGGGTGAGGTCGGTGCCCGTGCCGGAGCCGAGCTTGAAGAGCATCGCCTCGGAGTAGGCGAGGTGCATGATGGACTCCATGTCGTCCTTGACGGCCTGGATGAAGCACGCGCTGCCCTGCGGGTATTCGTATTGGGTGTGGGCGCGCTCGGCGACGCTGGTCTTGCGGTTCACGAACCAGTTGCCTTTGCCGGAGGTCTTGCCGACGCCGTATTGATGATAGAGGCCGACGTTGAACCAGACTGGAGAGTTGAACGCGCCGTATTGGTTCACGCAGAGCCAGGTCAGCTCGTCGTAGAAGACCTCGCCGTCCGCCTTGGAGAAGTAGCCGTCCTTGACGCCCCAGTCCGCGAGCGTGCGGGTGACGCGGTGGATGAGCTGCCTGACCGACTTCTCGCGCTCGGCCTTGGCGGGGTCGCCATAGAAATACTTCGAGCAGACAACCTTCGTGGCGAGGAGCGACCAGTTCCTGGGCACCTCGACGCCCTCCTGCTTGAAAATCGTTTTGCCGGAGTCGTCGGTGATTTCGGCGGTGCGCTTGTCCCACTCGATTTGGTCGAAGGGTTTGACCTTGGCGTCGGAGAAGACGCGCTGGAGGCGGAGGGATTTCTTGCCGGATTTGGCGGCGGGTTTCACGGCGCGCGGGGCGGACACGGCGGCCTTCGGGCGGCGGGCGGGCGGGGCGGGGGCGAGCATAGGCTCAGGAGCGTCAATCATGGGTTTCGGTTGGCTAGATTTGTCGGGCACTGGGGCACCTTTTCCGTTCATGGCCGCACCATACAGCCGGACCGAATCAGACGCCAAGGCTCCCGTCGCTGCTGAGGATTCCCGCTTGTGGCTATCTCGCGGGAGACCCCATCGGTTGGGGAGCGGCGGTGAGGCTAGCACTAGGTATTGTGGTGACAAGCAGTTTTTGGAAAAAAGTTATCGGCGGGTTATTCGTGCAGAAAACCCCCGAAAATACAGGGCCTCGCGTAGGTCTGTGGACAACCGGTGGGGGAAAATGTGAACAACTGGAAACTTTCCGACGATGCCCTTGACGCCGGGAACAAATCGCACTTGAGAAGCGCTCATTTCCACGAGGCTGAAGCCAAAGGCACAGGTGCGCCACGGAAGGAGCGCGGGCGGTGGTTCAGCCCGAACGCCGAAGTCGAAGGCGAGGGAAAGTATGAGGAGGGCTTCGGAGTTCGGGTTAAGCCGGGCCGATGCAGTTGGAACGCGGCGTTCACGCCGCATCAGACAGGAGTTGAAAAGTGGATTCAGCATCGAGTTGCCTTGGGCACATGCGTAAATCCTTTCCTGCCTTCCTGGCTTCCTGATTCAATCGCCGCGCATGAAACTTCTGGTCATCGGCTCCGGCGGACGCGAACACGCGCTGGTCTGGAAGCTCGCGCAGTCGCCGCTCGTCACGCAGATGTGGTGTGCGCCGGGCAACGCGGGTATCGCCGAGGAGCGGCTCGCGCAGAATGACGCGCTCGTCGAGTGCGTCGCTGTGCCGGCCGAGGATTTGCCCAAGCTCCTCGCCTTCGCGCAGCAGGAGCGGCCCGACTTCACCGTGGTGGGCCCGGACAACCCGCTCGCGGCGGGCGTCGTGGATTTGTTTCAGGCGAACGGCTTGAAAATTTGGGGGCCGAACAAACAGGCCGCGCAGTTCGAGAGCAGCAAGGCCTTCTCTCAGGATTTCATGGAGCGGCACGGCATCCCGACCGCCATGTCCGGCACCTTCACCGACCCGGTCGCGGCGAAGCGTTTCGCCGCCAGCCTTGGCGGCCGCTGTGCCGTGAAGGCCGACGGTCTCGCGCTCGGCAAAGGCGTGTTGCTCACGACGACCTTGCGCGAGGCCGAGCAGGCCGTGGACGAAATCATGGTCAGCAAGTCCTTCGGCACAGCGGGCCAGCGCGTGGTGATTCAGGAACTGCTCGAAGGAATGGAGATTTCCCTGCACGCGCTCTGCGACGGCAAGGTCGCGAAACTCTTCCCCACCTCGCAGGACCACAAGCGCGCCCTCGACGGCGACGCCGGCCTCAACACCGGCGGCATGGGTGCCTACTCGCCCGCGCCGTTCCTCAACGATGCCGAGCTGCGCACCATCGGCGACGCCATCCTCCAACCGTGGCTGCGCGGCTGCGCGGCGGACGGCATTGATTTCCGCGGCCTGCTCTACCCCGGCGTGATGCTGACGAAGAGCGGCCCGAAAGTTCTGGAGTTCAACGCCCGCTTCGGCGACCCGGAGACGCAGGTCTATCTCACGCGCATGGAAAACGACTTGGTCGAACTCCTTCTCGCGAGTTGCGAAGGCCGCCTCGCCAGCCACGAACTCAAGTGGAGCGCGAACGCCAGCGTCTGCGTCGTCATGGCCAGTGGCGGCTACCCCGGCAGCTACGCGAAAGGCAAAGTCATCACCGGCTTGGATGCCGCAAACGCGCTGCCCAACACCAAAGTCTTCCACGCCGGCACTGCGAGGAAAGACGGTCAGACCGTGACCAACGGCGGCCGCGTCCTCGGCGTGACCGCGTGGGCCAAAGACCTGCGCGCCGCCCAAGCCGCCGCCTACGCCGCCGTGGAGAGAATCCAGTTCGAGGGCGCGCACTACCGGCGCGACATCGCGGCGAAGGCGCTCAAGTAGGTCAGCGCAACTTGCTTAGCTTGCAATTCGCTGGCCTGGCCCGTTGCGTCGCAGGAGCCGTTTCAGCGTTCACTTGTCATTCGGTTTTCCAATTCCGGCGCTGAGGAGATACGTGGAGACGCCTGCGAGCATCATGAAGAAAATGGGGATGAGCAGCGAAAATATCTTCGGAGGACTGCCCGTTCCAGTGGGGAGCATTTGGACGATTGGATGGGTGAGTGTCGCAACTGTCCAAACCGCGACGTTCGTAATGATGAGTTTGGTCTTTTCTGATTTCTTCATGTTCTTCGTTTATGGTTTATCGCTTGGACTGTTCAACGCGGGTTCAACTGAGCACCAAGTGGCGGCTGGCGTTCCATGGCTTGCACCTGTTTTGTGTCATGCTGTGTGGTGGTTGGGGTTGTGATGGATTGGCCTGACCAGACCGTTCAGGTGGGAGCTGGACGCCAGTCACTTTGATATGGGGGCCATCATCTTCCGGTTCATCAAGAGCGCCGCACGGTTGTTCTCGATCGCCTTCTTCCCAAACTCGTTGAATTTGACCAGTTCCTCCGCAGTGAGAAACACATTGGCCCGCGCAGCCACGCGTGCGTAGGTGTTTCCCAACAGCTTGAGGCTTCGTTCTCCGGTTTCTTCGGAGGCGATGTTCCTGAAGTTCAGCATGGGCATCGTCTGGTAGTCGGGAGGGAGGCCGGCGGCCACCAGCGCCACCTGCAATTCATCCTGCACCGCATTGGAAAGTTTTTTTCGCTTCTCCGTTTTTGCGTCCTTGTCGCCGGTCAGGCTATCCTCGAACTGCGCGCCGGTCAGGCTGCTCAGGAGCAGCCTGGAGTAGTCCGTGTATTGGGTCAGTCCGTCTGGGCCAAGGAGCGCCGCCACCTGGGCGTGCATAGCGGCCTCTTGGGCGGAGAACAACCGGTCAATCTCGGTGCTGCTCCGGTTGTCGTGGAGCGCTTGAGTGATCACATCAATGCTCTCCATGACATGGTCGGCCAGAAGGTCGTTGAGCTGGCCAGTCTGTTCGGGTTTTAACTGAAGGCGCTTGGCGAGCTCCGCGTAGATGTAAGTCATACCCGCCTTTTGCTGCTCCCGCATCATCTTACGGGTCTCGGGATCGGCGGTGATCTTGCTCAGTGCGCTCTTGCTCCCAACGGCGTCCTTCTCCTGACGCAAGACGCCCATCTGGCCGCGCAGCTTGAAGACTTCCGTTGGCTGTTTGCTCACGTCGGCCAGCTCAGTTGTCACTGCCGACAACCGGTTCGTGGCGCGGTCGCGCTCGCGTTGCAATTGCTGGACCTGCGCGGTGAGCGGGAGCAGTTGCTGGTGGAGGCGCTGGTTTTCTTTGCTCAATGCTGTCAACTGACGGGCTTCGTATAGCGCGACACCTACGGCGGCGGCGAGGGCGGTGGTAACGGCGATTTTTTTCAGGATGGTCATGGCGATGGCTTTGACAGTGGTGGCAGCAACGGTGGCTCCGGCCAGCGTGCTGGCCGCAGAAATGGTGAGGACCAATCCGGCAGGCGCGGCTTGGACAGCGTTGGCAGCTACGGCCGCGGTAAGCACGCTCGCGCCGACGGTGACGCCGCGCTGGGCGAAGAAGTCTCGCAGGCGGTCCACGGCGCGGCTCACGCGCTTCTGCGCGGTGTCGTCCGACGTGCCGAGGGCCACGCCGACATCGCGCAGGGACTTGTTTTCGAAGTAGCGCAGCAGCACGGCGGTGCGGTCGGTGTCGTCGAGCGCGGCCATCGCGTCGTCCAGCAGCGGTTCGACTTGCGCCCAATCGGAAGAGGTCGAGTTCATGGCGTTCATCTCCACGGCGACTTGTTCACGAAGCTGGCGGCGCGCCTCACGCCGGACGACGTCGATGGCTGTGCGCCGTGTCACTTGATACAGCCACGCGGCCAGGACGGTGCCGGGCTTGAGGCGGGCGGCGTCACGCGCGAGGTCGGTGAAGACGGATTGCGCCACGTCTTCGGCGAGTTGCGGGGAGCGGACCTGACGCAGCGCGGCGGAATGGACGAGGTTCAAGTTCCGCCGGACCAGTTCCGCGAAGGCTTCCTGCTCGCCGTCCCCGGCGAACCGCCGGAGCAAATCCATGTCGTTCGCGTCGTCGTCCATGCTTTCCCACTCTATCGCCACCGCGGGGCGAAATCCGACACGATAGTTTGGATGAGTGTGGTTCCATGGGCTGGCGGGAGGGGATTCTTACACCGGGCTGCGGCTGCGCGCTGTGAAGACCTCATCGGCACCGGCTGCGATGCGGCCTATGTCGAGCGCTGGGCGCACGAAGTGGACTTCCGCGTGGCGCTGGAAACGGGCATTGGCACCGAGTTTCGGTGAAGGCCGCTCTGATGAACCAGACGCGAAACTTCCATCTTCTGATGGCCCCGGCGGCGAAGGAGCTGGGGAAGGGGAAATATCTTCGCACCGGCCAGCGTCGGTAGCGCAATGCTATGAATCTTCATGACCGCCGCTTCGTGCAAATCGCGGACGCCCTCCGCGAGACCAATGCGTGGACCAACAACGAGTGGCTTTGCCGCCCGGATGTGGTCGCCGCCGACAAGCTCCTGCTCGTGCGCGCAAACATGGACCCGATGCACTGTCATCCGTTTCACTACCACCCGCACCGCGAGGAGATCATCTACGTCCTCTACGGTCGCGCGGAGCAATGGGTCGGGCACGAGCACCGCATCCTCAGCGCGGGCGAGATGGCGCACATCCCGCCCGGCACCATCCACGCCACCTACAACCCGCACAAGGAACCGCTCGTCTTCCTCGCCATCCTCTCGCCGGCGAAGCTGCCTGCCGACAAGGCCGGCGACCACGACCCGGTTGATGTTTCCGCGCAGGAGCCGTGGGCGTCACTGCGGAAGGGCTTCACAGTTTGCAAGCTGATGAGCTAGCCCGCCGCCGCTGCTCGGGCTTGCGGCCTGTAACTCCCCGCCGAGACGCCCCGTCCAAGTGCCCGTCATGCGCCTTCTGATTTTCTCCAGCGCTTTCGCGGGCATCATCCTCACCTGCCACCCCGCCGCAGCCGCGCAGAATCAAAAGAACAGCAAGAGCCAATCCTCCCAGCAGGCCAGACAGGAGCTGGACGCTGCGAAAGACAAGCTCAAGGAGGCCAACCAGGATTTAAACAAGGCTGAGAAGGAAGTGGACAAGGCCGAGGCCGCGCATCTCGCCGCGCAGGGAAAAATCCAGAAGGCCCGCCAGGCCGCGCTCGCCGAGCACGGCAAGAAACTCGGCCTGCCCAACGCACTCGCCCAGCACGCGAGCGCGCAGCGCGCCTTCGATGCGGCCCACACCGCGCTTGTGAAGGAAATTCGCGCCGGCGCAGACCACCAGGCCGCCGCCAAAGCCGGCGAGCAGGCCAGCGCCCGACTGCAACAGTTGCGCGACGACACCGCGCTGGACGCCGAGCGGAAGCGGGAGATCACCTCCGAGCTGGCCAAGACGCTTCGCCGCCCCGCCGAGATGGAGCGGGAGCGCACTGAGACAGATCCCAACCTCCAGCAGTTGCGCCTCAAGATGGCCGATGCAGCACGCCAAGCCGCCGCTGTCCAAGGTCAGGCGCAAAAGGCCGCCGAGGAGGACGGCGACGTGAAGGCCGCCCAGCAATCCGAGCGCGACGCCGCTGACAAGTTGAAGACCGCCCGCGCCGAGGCGGACAAGCAGAAGAAGGAAGCCGCCGCCGCGCAGAAGAAGGCCAGCACTGAGGCGCAGCAATTTCAGAAGACGCAGAGCCAGACGAAGAACAAGAAGGGCAAGTGATCGGAGCGCGGACACCCACGTCCGCAGTTGAAAACCCTGACGGAAGAGGGGCGCGAAGATTTAGCCCGAACTCCGAAATGGAATAGCCGCGAAAGGGCGCAAAGAGCGCAAAGCCAAGTTTCTTACAGAAGAACGGGGCGGTTAAACACAGTTGCAGCTCCAGTCATCCCAGACTCGGCTCCTTTGTGTTCTTTGCGCCCTTTCGCGGCTGAACTTCGGATTTCGGGTTTAGCCCAAACTCCGAGGTTGAATGGGAAGCGGGCCCGCCCCGGGCGCCGTTTTCCGCGCGCTGGCGGAAAACTCGGGCGCACAGAAATGTTCCGAACGTTGGTTCCACTGCCGAACGTCAGAGGCTGGCCGCGAGGGCGCGGCCGGCAACGGCCGGGGCGGGCGCGCCCCCTCCGGAGTTCGGCCTAATGGCTGGCAACCATTCCGGCTGGCCCGATTCCTCTGCTTGCAAGAAACTGAGATGCGCCCCACCGGCGCGATGCTTGACACCCCCCCTTCCTCCGCTAACCTCCGCGTTCCGCTTGAGGCGGGAACCGCGCGGTGAGCCGTGCACGAAACATTTTTCAACCAATCTTTAGCCTATGAAACGCCAGTATCAGCCCTCGAAAATCCGCCGCCAGCGCCAGCACGGCTTCCGCGCCCGCATGGCCACCCGTGGCGGACGTAAGGTCCTCGCCAACCGCCGCAGGACCGGTCGCAAAAAGCTCACCCCGGTGTGATCCCATGTCCGCCAGCCCGTCCACGCGGCTGACGCTCGGGGCCGGCCAACGCCTTAAACAGACGCGCGACTTCACGCGCCTCAAGGCGCAGGGCCGACGCCTCGCGCGCGGTTCCGTGCTGATGAACTGGGCGGAACTCCCCCTCGCAGGCCAGTCCCGGCTCGGGGTGGTCGCCGCGAAACGCATCGGCAACGCCGTCGTCCGCAGCCGGGCCAAGCGGCTCCTGCGCCAGGCTTTTCGCCTCCACCAGCATGACCTGCGCGTGCCCTCGGAAATCGTCCTCGTGGCCCGTGACTCGATTGCGGGCAAGGCGTTCGCGGACGTGGAACGAGACTTCCTCGCCGCGCTGCGTGTCGCGGGACTGCTCAAGAACACTTGAACCGCCGCCGCACCGGTGGCTGACCCGTGAATCTGGCCCAACACATTCTTCTCCTCGCGCTCCGGCTTTACCGCTGGTTCGTCTCGCCCGCGCTCACGCTGCTCTTCGGCGCGGCGTGCCGCTTCGAGCCGAGCTGCTCTGTGTATGCGATGGACGCGGTGCGCCGACACGGTGCGGTGCGCGGTGGCTGGCTGGCCGTGAAGCGCCTCGCCCGCTGCCAGCCTTGGGGCGGGTGCGGCTGCGACCCGGTTCCAGTTTTGGGTTTCGAGTTTGGAGTTCCGAGTTTGCAGACGAGCGCTGTTGCCCTCTGTGACGCACGCACGAAACACGGAACCCGGTGCACGCCCCAACCTCCCGCCGTTCACTAGCTTTCTTTCATGGACCGTAAATCCGTTGTCATCCTGCTCGTTTCGTTCCTGCTCATCATCGGCTGGTTCGAGCTGGTCAAAGTCCTTTATCCGCCGCCGCCGCCGCGCGCGGTCGCCAGGGGCACCAATGCTGTCGGCAGCGCGACCAATCAGGCCCTGACCGCAGTTGATGGAACCAGCCTCCCCGGGCCGACGCTCTCGGCTCCCGCGCCCGGCACCACGCAATGGACCGCGCCGAAGGCTGAGGAGCAACTGCTCACGCTGGACACGCCGGACGTGCGCTACACGTTCACGTCGCACGGCGGCGGCTTGAAGCTGGCGGAGCTGAAGCGGTTCCCGAAGATCGTCGGCAACCGCAAGGTCACCGACCCCTCGCGCGTCGTGACCTTGAACACGAAGGCTCCGGTCGCCGCGATGACATTGCTCGGCGGCGATTCGATTCAGGGCGATGGCCTCTTCACGCTGGCGAAGTCCGAGAAGGGCGTCCGCGCGGAAAAGCTTTTGCCCACCGGCCTTCGCATCGTGAAGGAGTTCACGCCCGGCACGAACTACCTGATGCAGGTCAGCGTGTGGCTGGAAAACACGCGGGGCGAGGCCATCCGCGTGCCGGCTCAGGAATGGGTCTTCGCCACAGCCACTCCCATCAACCCGCTGGACAAGGGCGCGTTGATGAAGGTGAGCTGGTTCGAGAACGGCAAGAGCAGCTCGGTGGCCGAGTCGTATTTCGAGAACGCCACGCTGGGCTGCTTCCCCGGCACGCGGCGCACCGAGCAGCAACTTGAGGGCAAGTTCGCGTGGGCTGCGGCGCAGAACCAGTTCTTCACCATCGCCGCCGTGCCGAAGCAGCCCCCGGAGAAGCTGGTCACGCACCGCATCGGGTTGCCGCAGCACGATCCGGCGGACGTGCCCGATGGCGACAAGGCGTTCCCAAGCCCGTTCGGCTTCCAGAGCGCGTTCGTCTATCCGGGGCAGACGCTCCACCCCGGCGGGACGAACGCGATCCACCGCGAGTTCGCGCTCTACGTGGGCCCGAAGGAATACCAGACGCTCGCCCGCCTCGGTAAGCAGATGGGCAACGAGCTGGACCTCATCATGGACTACGGCGGCTTCTTCGGCTTCTTCGCCAAGGCCCTGCTGCTTTCCATGAACGGCCTGCACAGCTTTGGCCTTCCATACGCGTGGTGCATCATCGCCATCACCGTCATCATCAAGCTCCTCTTCTGGCCGC
>JACRKB010000290.1 GCA_016235545.1 Verrucomicrobiota bacterium
ATCGCGAAGACGTGCATGGTGCCGGAGCGCATGAACGGCTCGGCGACCTCGTCCGTCAGCGCCGTTTTCCAGCCCAATGTCATGGCCCAGAGCAGGCGCAGCTCTTCGTCCTCGACGGGCAGGCCGCGCGCGAGCGTGCGTTGCGCCCACGCGAGGAATCGATCCGCGACGGGTGGTTGTTCAGGCAAAAGAGCGCTGGCCAGGAGTCGCCAGTCGTTGGTGTCTGCGCACTGGAGTTGGAAATAAATGCCCTGCCACGCGAGGTAGGCGCGGTAGTCGAACAGCCCTTCCGCGAGGGCAGCGCGTGGTTCGCGGAGGATGCCGGTGAGTTCCACCACCCGGCCTGCAAAGAAGTTTGAGGTCAGCACACCCGGCGTCGTGACAGCCACGAGTCCGTGGGCGGGCTGCCATTCACCGCGTCGGCCGAGGGCCTCGACTTCGACGACAGCGTGTGAGCGCCACGATTCTTTTTCGTCGCGCTCGAAGACGCGCAGCGTGGGGGTTTCCGTCAGGCGAGCGCGGAGCGTGACGAGTTCCGGCACGCTCTTGGCGAGTGCGCGCAAATCCACGGGCGAGAGCGCAGTGGAGCGCAGGGTGATGTTTGCCCAGCCGAGGCTCACCAGCAGCGGCCAGAGCAGCCAGCCGCGCCGGTCGGGCAAAACTGCGGCGGCCATCGAGAGAAGCCCGGCGGTGCCGAACAGGACTGGCAATGACAGCGCGAACTTCCAGCCGCACAGGACACCGACGGCGTAGGCGAGGGCTGCGGGCACGAGCGGGTGCCGCCGCGCGAAGGAGACAAACGGACGGGCCAGAGCATCGCTTGCCGGCGGAGCGGGAGGCTGGTTTGCGTCGTCGTTCAAATCGTGGAGTGCGGGGCAGGATGAGAGCCCGGCGAACGGATGCAATCGCGCGCTGCGGGGCGCGGGCGTTTCGCCCGTGGCGGGCGTGCGATGACAATCGCGCGGGGCTTCAGCCTTCGCCCGCGTGGTAGTCGTCCACGCGCTTGCCCACGTCGCGGAACTTCATGTCCACCTCGTAAATCTGCTCGAACTGGGCCATGGCCTCGGCCTTCTTGCCGGACTTCTCCAGCACGCAGCCGAGGGTGTAGAGCAGTTCCTTGCGCTCGTCATCGAAGGCGATCTTTTCCTTGAGCGCGGTCTGGAGCTTGCGGGCTGCCATGTCGTTCATGTTGCGGGCTGCCAGGCAGCGCGCGCTGTAGTGCATCGCCTGGAGCCGTTTGTGGGCGTTGTTCTCCGCCTGCTGGAACTCGGGCAGCGCCTCGGGGAGACGGCCCAGGTTGAAGTAAATCATGCCCAGCTCGAAGCGAATCGCCTTGTCGGTCGGATACCGTTCCACGCGGGCGAGGCAGTCACTGAGCACGAAGTCGTCGCGTTGGGCGGTGAGGTCGGCCTTCTGCTGTTCGTGGTCTTCCAGCGCCGGGTCGAGCTGCTCGATGACCTGGTTGAAGCGCTTGACGATGACCTCGTTGCGCGCCTGTTCGAGCGCCGCATCCATCGCTCCGGGGGTTTGCTCGATCAGGTTGTAGTAGTGGATGGCGTTGTAAAAATCCTTCTGCTGCGCGTAGAGCTCCGCGATGTTTTTCAGGAGTTTGAGATTTTCCGGCTCGGTGGCGAGGCGTGCCAAGTATTGTTCGATGAGGCTCTCGGCCTGGGCGGCGTCCTTGGTGATGCGGGACTCCTGCTCCAGCCGGGTGGCCTCGTCCTTGTTCTTGAGCGCCTGGCGGAAGCTGCCGGTGCCGTCGGCGAGGTTCTGATAGCCCCCTTCGTTTAATGTTCGGCTGGCGGAAATATTTTTCGCCATCTCGTTCAGATGTGGATCGTGCGGGTGGTGCTTCATCAACGCGGCGAAGACGCTCTCAGCCTTGTCGTTTTCGCCGATGGCGGTGTAGGCCTCGGACAGGCGGATGGAGACATCCTTGTCGGCAGGATTCTCCTGCCGCATGGCTTCCAGGGAGAGCAACGCGCTGCGCGGCAGGCCGGCCACCACGGCTGCCTTGGCGAAGATGTCGTGGGCGAGGCTGCTCTTGGGATCGTTGGAGATGACCTGCTCGGCAACGAACATGGCCTCCAGAGGCTGGCTGTCCGTGATGAGCCGGGCCTTCGCCAGCGCCGGGCTGCTGCTGGCGCTGTTGACGAACTTCATGAACCGTCCTCCGCCCAGTCCGGCCTTTTTCTGGCCAGCTTTGCGCAACGCGTCACGTCCTGCGAGGAAGGCCGGCTCGGCCTTCAGCACCCCGAGCAGCAGTTCTATGGCGTAGTCCAGATTGCTCCGCTCCAAGGCCAGCAAGCCCTTCTCGTATTGATCCCTCACCCCGCGCGGAATCTCATTCGCACTCTTCTCTGCCATGGCGGAAAGCTAGTAACCGTCTCCTGAAAAATCCATTTCAATTCTCAAAACACGGCGCCTCGCTGCCGCCTCAGCCACCGCAGGGCGGCTAAATTACCGTTTGCTTCATGGCGATGGTGTGCTAGAAACCGCGCTCCGTTCGGGCGGTCCGGGCGGATAACTCTTTCAACAGATATGTCACAACACAACAGCCTCCGCGCCACCAGCAGCCTCGGAGCCAAGCGCAATGTCTTGAAGCGCTACGAGCGCGTCGAAATCCTCAAGAAGGCCGGCAGTTGGAAATCCGGCGACCGCGTCACCGGCCTGCGCAAGACCAAGCCCCCGGTCTAATCCGCCGGCCCACGCGCCGCGCCACCTGCTGAACCCGTTTTCGGGAAGCCGTCCGCCGCGAGGTGCGACGGCTTTCTTCACTTGTGAAAGTCCGACTCCAAAAATTTCTCGCCGAGGCCAGCGTGGCCTCCCGTCGCGCCAGCGAACGACTCATCGTCAACGGCCTGGTCGAGGTCAATGGCAAGATCGTCAAAGAGCTTGGCACGAAGGTGGACCCGGACCATGACGCGGTGCAGGTCGAGGGGCGGCTCGTCAAATCCCGCCGCAAGATCTACGTGGCCCTCAACAAGCCGCGCGGCTACCTCTCCACACGCAGCGATGAGCTGGGCCGCCGCATCTTGACGGACCTCCTGCCGGTGGAATGGGCGCACCTGCATCCCGTTGGCCGGCTCGACAAAGACAGCGAGGGGCTGATCTTCCTGACCAACGACGGAGAGTTCACGCTCCGCCTCACCCATCCGCGCTACGGCGTGCGCAAGAAATACCGCGCCATAGTCGAGGGGTTGGTGGACCAGGGGATGCTGAAGCTCTTCATGACTGGCGTTGAGCACGATGGCGAGACTCTCCGCGCTGAGCACGCGAGGCTGGTGGACGCCAACAATTCCCACAGCATCGTGGAACTCGAGCTTGCCGAGGGCAAGAACCGCGAGGTGCGCCGGCTCTTCGAATCACAAGAGCTCGTCGTCGCCAGGTTGCAGCGCACTCAAATCGGTCCCATCAAGCTGAGTGAGCTTCCCGACGGCCGCTGGCGCGCGTTGACCGACACGGAGGTGAAGGCACTCCTGTCTTGCGCTCCCATCCAGCGGGCTGACGCGCCCAAGCCGCCAGCCCGGTAGGGGCCATCAGCGGTCGGCCTCGTCCTTCGTTCAGCCGGAACCATGCAGTTGAAAAGGAACGCCTCATTTCAACGCAGAGACGCAGAGGACGCAAAGAAGCGCAGAGAAGAGACCGACAGTGGACACCAAAAAGTGAACGCAGTTGGAGCCGCCCAATTCTGCGTTCCTCCGCGTCCTCTGCGGTAAAGGGAGCGCATCTTCAACTAAATGGAGTCGGTTCAGTTCTTCAAGGCCGCGCACACCGCAACCCTACCGCAGGTCGAAGCACGCCATCTCAATGGCATTCCGCACGAGCAGCTTTCCGCCCGCGAGCGCCGGGTGATTCCACGTCTTGCCCTTGATGGCGGGGATGCGCGCGATTTCCTCATGGCGGTCCGGCAATGCTTGCACGAGCGCGAGGTCGCCGTTGCCGCAGAGGATGACAAGGTGGCCGCTGGCGAGCAGGACCTGGCCGTAGCCGTAGCGTCCGTCCTTCCAGCGCCGCTCGCCCGTCGCCGCGTCGAGACAGACGAGGATGTCCTCATCGAGGCCGTAAATATGGCCGTTGTGCAGCACGGAGCTGGTGAACTTGTTCTTCAGAAATTTGTTCCGCCACACCTCCCTCACCGCGAAGCCGCTCCCGCTCCGGCTCAACTCCAGCCCCACCGCGCCCGTGCCGTAGCCCGCGCTGATGCCCACGCGGTTCGTGCCCGTCACGACGGGCTGCGCGATGGCGTTGTCGAACTCCACGCGCCATGGGAAGCGCCACAAAGCCCGTCCATCCACCGGTGATACCCCGAGCAAATGGCCCGCACTGTGCAGGAGCAGTTGCCGCTCGCCCGCGAGCGACACGAGCATCGGCGAGGCGTAACCCGCCTTGTCCTCCAGCGCCTTCCACGCGGGCGCGCCGGTGACTTTGTCGTAGGCAATCAGCATCCGCGCGTCCCGGCCCTGCGGTTCGCCCGCCAGCACGAGCACCTTGTCATCCACGATGAGCGGCGCTGCGCTGAGTGCGAAGAAAAGATTCGAGCAACCATTCTCAAAGAGCAGGTCGTGCTGCCAAAGGAGCTTGCCGCTCACGGCTTCAAGGCAACGAAATTGCCCCGTGCCGCCGAGCGAATACAGCCGCCCTTCGTGCCAGGTCGGCGTCGCACGCGGGCCTTCGCCGCCCATCCACTCCTCGAAGCGCGCCGCGTAACTGTGCGCCCACACCTCGCGCCCTGTCCCGACTTCGTAGGCCGTCACCGCCTCCTGCGCGCGCCGCTGCTCGATGGTGAACGCCAGCCCCTCCGCCACCACGAACGATGCGTAGCCAGCGCCGACGGGCTGCTTCCACAGCAGCTTCGGCGGCGACTTCGCCCAAGCCACGTTGATCGGTTGCTCCGTGTAGTGGCCGTCACGCAGCGGCCCTCGGAAGTCGGTCCAGTAAGCCGGGGCAACTCGCTTCGATGAGTCCGGCGCGGGCGTGGCAGCAGGGGAAGCGCCGGTGGCCGCGCGCGCCTCCTCCAGCCTCGCGTAGTCGGTCACCTGCCACGTCGGGATGGGAATGGGCCGGCCCTGCATCTCGAAGCGCAGACCGGCGAACTTGTGGAGCAGGAACAAAATCGCCGCGACATAGACCAGCGAGAAGAGCGCGATGCCCAGAGTGCCGAGCAGCTTGCGCCCAGGTGTGGCCGCCCCGCGCCACAACAGCCACAACCCCGCCAACGGGAAGGCCAGCGTGATGAGCCGCAGTCGGCGTTCGGCGGCGGGGCGTTCGGCGGCGGAAGGTTCTGAATTCATGGCGGCGCGCCCGCAAGATAGCGGGCCAGCCCGGCGCGTCCACGCAGAAGGCGCACTTCTGAACCGGAACGATGCAGTTGAGCCACAGATGGAACACGGATGAAACACGGAACAGCAGGCGGCTGTCTTGACGATGTCTGCCGTGTTTGCCACCACCGTTCGGTGTGCGCGTTCAGCTCTTTGGGACGATGCGTTTTCCTCATCCGTGTTCCATCCGTGGCTCAAATGAATGGTTCCGGCTGAGTGCGCCTCCTCACGTCGCCTTCTGCCACAGAGGCTTGAATCGCCCTTGCCCGTCGCTACGTTCCTCCGATGCAAAGCCTCCCTGCGGAATTCCTCGCGGAAGCCCTGCGCCTCGCGCGCGAGCACGCCCGCAGCGGCGGCGGTCCCTTCGGGGCCGTCATTACGAATGGCAGCGAAATCATCAGCAGCGGCGGCAACCAAGTCACGCGCGCGAACGACCCGACTGCGCACGCCGAGATCGTCGCCATCCGCGCAGCCTGCCAGCGCCTCGGCACGTTCCGCCTCGACGGCTGCGTGCTCTACGCGAGTTGCGAGCCGTGCCCGATGTGCCTCGCGGCGATTTACTGGGCGCGCATTCCCCGCGTCATCTTTGCCGCGACCCGCGCAGACGCCGCGCAGGCGGGCTTCGACGACGCGGCGATTTACGCGGAGCTGGCCAGGCCGCTCGCGGAACGGACGGTCCGCATGGAGCACGCATCCGTGGCGGACTCCGCCGGGCCGTTTCAAATCTGGAAGGCCAACGCGCGTCGCGTGGACTACTGACACCAATTCCCAATGCCAGTCGGTGAAATGCATGCAGGACGTCACGACGCACGCCTTCTCCTTTCCTCGGAGGAGGGGTGGGGCGTCCCATGCCTGCCCACGCAACCCCTCACCCCCGCCCTCTCCCCACCTCCGAGGAAGGGAGAGGGAGCCAGCGAGCGTCGCGGTTCCTCGCCATCCCACCGAATCTTCTTCCGAAATGGCATGGCAACGCGCGGGCCACGACGGAAAACGCCGTTGTCTTCGCGGGGTGGGCCGGTATCCTCCGGCCATGCGTAGCGCGTCTGGACTGGTAGCCGTTCTCCTTTTCCTCAGCGCCGCCCTTGCCCACGCGGGCGGCGGCAAGGTGCTCAAGGTGCTGCCCCATTTTCTCGACCGCGAGGGCCGGCACGCCCTCTCGCCCAGCCTCTTCGAGCGCGATGCTTATCAGGCGCACCTGCGCAAGACGCCGTCGGAAATCAGCGCGCTGCGGTTCGACGTGAACTGGTCTGCGGCTGGCAAACCGGCAAATCTCCGCCTCCGCATCGAGGCCCGCGGCGGCAAGGCGGCGGCGCAACCGAAGGTGCTCGAAGCGGCAGTGAAACCTGGCTGGACCGGCAGCGCGTGGTCTGCGGTGACATTGGACAAGGAATCGTATCAGCAGCTCGGCGGCGTGACCGCGTGGCGCGTGACGCTTTGGGACGGAGAGCAGATGCTGGCGGAGCAGAAGTCATTTCTCTGGTAGCAGGGCAGGGGAGATTCATCCTTTTCTTTCTGGAGCATGAGCCAGCCGCGCAATCCCATCATCGTCGCGCTCGACGTGCCGCATCTGGAGTCGGCGCTCGCCCTTGTGCAGCAGCTCGCGCCGGTGGCCGGCGCTTTCAAGGTCGGCAAGGAACTCTTCGTCGCCACCGGGCCGGACATCGTGCGGCGCATCCGTGACACCGGAGCCTCCGTCTTTCTTGACCTCAAGTTTCACGACATTCCCAACACCGTCGCCAAGGCGGTCGAGGCTGCGGTGCGGCTGGATGTGCAGATGCTGACCGTCCACACCAGCGGCGGGCTGGCGATGATGCAGGCGGCGCAAAGGTCGGCGGAGGAAACTTCGCTCCGCACCGGCAAGACGCAGCCGCTCGTGCTCGGTGTCACGGTGCTGACAAGCTTCAACACGAACGACCTTGCCGAGGTCGGCGTGCCGCACGATGTGGGCAATCAAGTCGAGCGGCTCGCGAGCCTCGCGGCCAAGGCCGGACTGGGCGGGCTGGTGTGCTCGCCGCTGGAGATTGCGCGCCTGCGGCAATTCCTTCCGCAGCACGTCCAGCTCGTGACTCCCGGCATCCGGCCTGCCGACAGCAGGGCGGACGACCAGAAGCGCACGCTCACGCCCCGGGAGGCGATGGCCGCAGGGGCGAGCTGGCTGGTGATTGGCCGCCCCATCTGCGCCGCGCCGGACCCGCGCGCGGCTGCGGAGGCGATCCTGGCCACGCTTTGACGCACTCGGAGTGCGGCGGCAGGTTGAGCGGATTTCTTCTTCCCGCAAAAATGGACGCGGCGCACACTCTCGCCTTGTGAAGCTGGCATCCGTCCCCCGCCTTGCGCGCCGCTCTTTTTGCTGGCTGCTCGCGGGACTGCTGGCGGTTGCGCCAGCACTTTTCGCCGAGCCGCCAGCAGCCACACGCGAGGAGGCGCTCGCCTCCAAGCTCGATCTTTGGGGCGAGTCCGCGCTGCGCCAGCCCAACGGCCCGAGCTACGAATTCTTCGCTCCGCTGCTCCCGCCGCTGCGTTACGTCAACGCGGATTTCCTTCACTACCCCATCGTTCTCAGCGCGCCCGGTGCGCCGGTGAAGGCGCGGCTCATCTCGAACGGCAGCGGCGTGAACCTGCGCGGCGGCACGCGCAGTTGGAATGATGCGGGCACGCCGGTCGTCTTCCGCGTCGGCCCGGACGAGCTGCGCTTCGGTGAGTTCATCGGGCGCGTCATCGGCCCGCGCTACGCAGAGGGCTGGCTGCCCATCGTGCAGCTCGGCTACGCGCACGACGGCGGCGTGTTCGAGCAGGAGACGTTCGCGAGCGTCGAGCCTGCGCTGGCGGAACACGGCGTCGTGCTGGTGAAGTTCCGCCTCGCCGAGGGCGCGAAGGGCGCGGTTTCAATTCAGGTGGACTCCAAGATGCCGCCGGTCGTGCAGCAAAACTCGCTGCGCGATGAACAAGGCCGCGTGCTCGTCTGGTTCGACCCAGCTTGGAAATGGCAGCGCCAGCGGCTCGTCGCCAATCTCACAGACAAGAACTCCCTCACTCTGGCCATCGCCACGACGCCGATGGACGCGGCCACACCGTCGCCGATCGCGAACGGCGGCTTCACCCGCCAGCGCGAGTTGTGCGTGAAAACTTGGAGCGAGCTGGCCGGGCGCGGAATGCAGTTGTCCGTGCCGGAGCCGGTGGTGATGAGCGCATGGCGCTCGCTGCTTGTGGGCACGCACGCGCTCATCCGCAGCAACCGGATGCATTACAGCGCGGGCAACCAATACGACCGCCTCTACCAGGCCGAGGGCTGCGACGCGCTGCACTCGCTGCTCTGGTGGGGCCACGAGGCGCGCCCGCTGGCCATCTCGCAGCTCGACTTCACGCGCAAGGGGCTGGAGTTCCATCAGGCCGGCCACAAGCTCCAGCTCATGGCGCAACTGCGCGATTTCACGCGCGACGACGCCTTCATCCGCTCGATGCGCCCGCGCTGGGAGAAGGAAATCCGCCTCATCGTCACCAGCCGCACGAACGCCGAGGGCCTCTTCCCCCGCGAGCAATACTGCGGCGACATCCCGACGCCGGTCTATTCGCTGAACTCGAACGCGAAGGCTTGGCGCGCGCTCCGTGACTTCTCAGCGATGCTCGAAACGATGGGCGAGCGGGAAGAGGCGCAGCGGCTCGCGATCGTTGCCGCCGAGTTCAAGCAGCGCATCCTCGCCGCCGTGGCGAAGAGCACGCGGGCCGAGGCGCCGGGCTTTGTGCCCATCGCTCTGTCCGGCGAGGAGGAGCCTTACGAGACGATCACCGGCACGAAGATGGGCAGCTATTGGAACCTGATGGCGAACTACGTTCTGGGCACCGGCATCCTCGGCGAGCCGCGCGAGCGCGGGCTGCTCGACTACATCCAACAGCACGGCGGCCTCGTGATGGGGATGACGCGCTCGCGGCCGAACGTGACTTTTTGGACCGGCCCGCACAGTGCGAACCCTCTTTACGGCACGCGCCACGTGCTCACGCTCCTGCGGCGCGACGAGCCGGACCGCGCGCTTGTGAGCTTCTATGGGATGCTCGCGCAGGGCTTCACGCGTGACACGTTCATTGCGGGCGAGGGTGGCTCGCTCACTCCGCTGGACGCGCACGGGCGGCTTTTCTACTGCCCGCCAAACAGCGCCGGCAACGCCCACTTCCTCGCGATGCTCCGCCACCTGATCGTGCAGGATTGGGACGCGGATGACGATGGCAAACCCGACACGCTGCGTCTCGCCTTCGCCACGCCGAGGCGCTGGCTGGAGGATGGGAAGGAAGTCAAAGTGGAGCGTGCGCCGACAGCTTTCGGAGAAATCTCGTTGTCCATCCGCTCGCGGTTGAACGCGGGCGAAGTGCTCGCGGAGTTCACGCCGCCGGCGCGCGCACCGACGCAGGTGTTCCTTCGCGTCCGTGTCCCGGATGGCTGGCAAGTCAGCTCCGCCCGCGCGGGCGAACGTGAGTTGAAGCTGGACACGCAGGGCACGGCGGATGTCTCCCTGCTGCGGGGGAGGACCGCGATGCGTTTCACGGTGCGGAGGGTGAACTGAGCGCGATGCTGCTCGCCTTCAACAAGCCCTACGGAGTGCTGTCGCAGTTCACGCCAGAACCCGGCTCGGCTTTCCGCACGCTGGCGGACTTCGGTTTCCCGCCGCGCGTTTATCCGATTGGGCGGCTGGACGCGGATTCGGAGGGCCTGCTGCTGTTGAGTGACGAGGCCGAGTTGAACCAGCGCCTCCTGCATCCGCGCCACGCGCACGGGCGCGAGTATTGGGTGCAGGTCGAGCGCGTCCCCTCACCCGCTGCGCTGCGCAAGCTGGAGCTGGGCATCGTCATCCAAGGCCATCAAACACTGCCCTGCCGCGCCCGCCTGCTGGAACCGCAGCCGCAGATGCCTCCGCGCGATCCGCCCATCCGCGTCCGCAAGAGCGTGCCGGACTACTGGGTGTCGCTGGAGTTGGTTGAGGGGAAGAACCGCCAGGTCCGCCGCATGACCGCAGCCATCGGGCATCCGACGCTGCGGCTGGTGCGCGTGCGCATCGGGGAATTCCGGCTGGATGATTTGGTGGCCGGCACATGGCGGGAGCTGGACGAGGCGGAGCGCAAGCGTGTGCTGGGCGGCTCAATTCTCCCAACTGCTGAGCAGAGGCAGAGAGTAGTCCAGGGCGCAAGCCCTGGGTGGCAGTGCCCCAACTGAGCCCCAGCGGGGCGGCAGACTCCGACAGCCACATGAATGGGTGCTGGTTTCTCTGCCGCCGCGCTGCGGCTCGCCCGTGTCACCACCGGCCCCACGGCTCCCGCCGTGGGCTACTTTCCTTCGCAACTCCGTTGCTTGCCGCTTGGGCTTGCAAGAAACAGAGTTGCGCTCCGGCGGACAAGGATTGAGAAAACCTGATTTCCATCCTGCGGCGGCACGTCCATATTGCCGACCAAACTAGAAACCCAGATGCCTGAGCCGCTCAAACATCCCACCGACTGCTCCCGCCGCACGGCGGTGCAGGCTGGTGCGATTGGCCTGCTGGGCTTGGGGATGAATCATTTGAACTGGCTGCGCGCCGCCGGCAGCCCGGGTCGCGAGCGCGCGAAGTCCGTCATCTACATCTTCCTCTCCGGCGGGCTGGCGCAGCATGAGAGCTTCGACATGAAGCCGGATGCGCCCTCGGGCATTCGCGGCGAGTTCAAGCCCATCCCCACGCGCACGCCGGGCCTGCACATCTGCGAGCATTTGCCGGAGCTGGCCAAGCGCAGTGAGCGCTGGGCGCTCTGCCGCTCGCTCACGCACAAGTCCAACGACCATTCGGCGAGCCACCACATCATGCTCACGGGCCGCTCGGACATCCCGCCGGGCTTCGACCCGAACCGGCCCAAGGACTCTGACTGGCCGTCCATCGCGGCGCTGGCCGGGACGCGTTTCGCGCCGAAGAACAATCTGCCCTCCGCCCTGACGCTGCCGGAGAAGATCGTGCACCGCACGGGGCGTGTGGTTCCGGGGCAGTTCGCGGGCATCGCGGGCAAGCGCCGTGAGCCGTGGTTCCTCGACTGCGCGCCTTACAACCCGATCAACTACGGCGCGTATCCCGAATACCTCTTCCACCACGCCGAGGGCGCGAAGGATCAATCCTCCCTCTACTTCCGCGCGCCGAACCTCTCGCTGCCGCACTGGCTCGCGAACGGACGGCTGCACGACCGGCTGGCGCTGGCCAGCGAGTTGAACGGCCAGCGGACACAGCTCGCCCACGCGGCAGAGTCCACGGACCACGACCGTTATTGGCAGATGGCCACGTCGCTGCTCACGGATGGGAAGATTGCCGGGGCCTTCGATGTCACGAACGCGGACCCGAAGGAGCAGGAGCGATATGGCCGCAACTCCTTTGGCTGGTCGCTGCTGCTGGCGTCGCGGCTTGTGCAGACCGGCGTGCGGCTCGTGCAGGTCAACCTCGGCAACAACGAGACATGGGACACGCACGAGTCCGCGTTCCCGAACCTGAAGAATTTCCTGCTCCCGCCGATGGACCGTTCGGTGTCGGCGCTCCTTGATGACCTCCACGAGCGCGGCCTGCTCGATAGCACACTGGTCGTAATGGCGGGCGAGTTCGGGCGGACGCCGAAGATTTCCACCCTGCCGGGGGCCAACAAGCTGGCGGGCCGCGACCACTGGGGCGCGGTGCAGTCCGTGTTCTTCGCGGGCGGCGGCGTGCGGGGCGGGCACGTCGTTGGTTCATCGGACAGGATTGGCGGCTACCCCGCGAGCGAGGCGCAGACACCTGAGAACTTTGCCGCGACCATTTATGACGCGCTGGGCATTCCGCAGGACGCGCACTGGCTGGACGAGCAGGGACGCCCGAACTTCTTCTACCACAGCCCGCCGATTGCTGGGCTGATGGGGTGACGGAGCGCGGCACTCCGGGCCGCAGCAGATGGACTCGGGAGCTGTGGTCCGAGTGTCATTCCACGCGGTAGCCGCTGCGGGCGGGACGCCCGCGCTCCGCGCACTCACTGCGGTTCGTAGATTGCCAGCCGCCGGTATTTCGCCTCCAGGCTCAGCAATGCCAGGCTCGTGCAATACACCCGCCCGATGTGCCTGCCCTCGAAATTGTCCGTCCACGATCCGTCCGGAGACTGCCCGATGACGAAGTTGCGCTCGGCGAACTGCCGCGCGATCGAGGCGTGCGGCTCGGTGTGCCTCTGCAACGCGAGCGTGTTGAAAAACGTGGCGTGAAACGGCCACGCGCCGCTGGCGAGGATGCGCGCGGTCGGGTCGGCCCTCATCGTCTCCAGCAGGAACGCCGCCGCCGCAGTCGCCTCCGGTGCGTTGGGCTGACCACACAGTCGCAACCCGAGCAAACCCATCGCCGAGGTGGAAAAGTGGTTCCTTTCGACAGGGGGCTGCACCATGGAGTCGGGTGCGCGAACCAACGGGGGAAAATAGTTGGTCACGACGGGGCTGTAATGACACTGGTAGCAAACCCGTCCCTGCGGGTTGACATACGGGGTCCGGCTGATGAGTTGCTTTCCGACTTTGACCGAACCTTCTCGCATGAGTTTGGGCTTCGGCCCGTAATCAAACACTCCGTAGCCTGATGCATAAACGTTCTTCAGATACTGCGCCGCGGCCTGGCCCGCCTGCGGGGGCACAGTGAAGCCAGCCTTCGTCCCGACGTGGAGGGAGAGCAACTGCCACGAGGTCACGGGCACGTCGGAGTCGCGCGCGTTCGGCAGGTAGCGCCAGCCGCCGATGTCGCCGCGGGCGGTCTTTGCCGCGCCTTGCGCCCGGAGGATGAACTGGTGCGCCGCCGCCGCCTTGCGACGAATCAGTTCCTCCTGCTCCGGGTCCGTGGAGCGACGGAGCAGCTCGCACAGCAGGAGTGTCGTCACGGCGTGCCCGTGCATCACGGACGAATCCGCCGATCCGAAATATCCGTCCGCCGTCTGCCGGTCCGCGCGCAGCACGAAGTTGACCGCCCGTCGCAGCGCGACGCCCTCGGGTGTCTTGTCCTGCGGCGAGTGGCCCGCGCCCGCGAGTGCCAGCGCAGCGAGAGAGGTGAGCGCAGTTTGATATTTGTTCCCCAGCCCCGCATCCGCAATCGCCCCGCTGGGCTGCTGCTGCGTGAGGAGAAAGGCCATGCCTGCCTGCACCGCCGCTTCCACGCGGTCCACCGCCGCAGCCGTGGCGGGCGGCTCGGGGACGGGACCTTTGGGCCTCGGCACCTGAGCTGCCCCGGTGAGCAGCGCCAGCAGCAAAGCCGTCGCGGCGCATCCGATACCATTTCCGAAAAGAGATCGGTGGAATGGATGTGTAGCCGCAACCCGCGATGGCTCCCTCTCCCTTCCTCGGAGGAGGGGAAAGGGTTGGGGTGAGGGGTTGAGAGAAGGCAAAAGGTAAAAGGAAGAAGGCAAAAGTGAGCTGATAGCGGCTCGGTATTTTTGCCTTTTGCTTTTCTCCTTTTGCCTTACCCCACCCCTCATCCGGCCTGCGGCCAGCTTCCCTGCGAGGAAGGGAGAAGGCGCGCGTCGTGCCGTCCTGTTCGCATTCCACCGACTGGCATTGGGAATTGGTATGAGAGCCTGGCTCAGTAGTGGGGCAGCCGTCCCGGCTGTCCCACTAGTGCGCCGCGATTTCAGACAGGCTCGGAAAATTTGAATCGGGTTTCGCACGGTTTGGGAACGGGCGCAGCGTGCGAGCCGTCGCACGCACGGACAATCAGGTCTTGGCTGTATTTGCGGTGGGGCACATGGCTTTGGCAGGATGCCCGCGTGCCACGTCCCAGCTATTCCAACGTCCGCCTCGTGCTGCTTGCCGCCGCGTTGGCGGGTGGTGTGGCGGTAGCGCACGGGCAGGGCAGCCATTATCAGATCACTGACCTCGGCCTGCTGGGCGCTCCGGCGGACAAGCCTGCGGCCTTGAACCGCGCGGGCATCGCCGTCGGCACGCGCTCGATGCCGGGGCGCGACGGTTCCTTGAGCCGCGCTTTCATCCACACGAATTCGTTTCACGAGCTGGGACTGCCCGGCACGCTGACCTTCGCCAGCGACGTGAACGAGCTGGGCGACACCGCCGGCTGGAGCCGCGTCGTGCAGGCGAGTGGCCGGGAGTCGGACCGCGCGGTCCTCTGGCAGAAGGGCAGCCACATCGAGTTGGGCACGCTGGGCGGCACGAACAGCCGCGCCTTCGGCATCAACGAGCGCGCGGACATCACCGGTGCGGCGCAGACTGCGGGCGGCGCGTTCCACGCCTTCCTCTGGCGGCAGGGCAGGCTGGAGGACCTTGGCACGCTCGGGGGAAAGAACAGTTACGGCCACGCCATCAACAGCGCGTTCGACATCGCGGGTGTGGCCGAGACCGCGCAGCAGATTCGCCACGCCTTCCTCCACACCGGAGGCAAGATGCGCGACCTCGGCACGCTGGGGGGAGCGCTCAGTCAGGCGAACGGCCTGAACGAGGCGGGCGATGTCGTGGGTTTCGCGCAGAATGCCGCCGGGCAATCGCGCGCGTTCCTTCACACGAAGGGCAAGATGTCTGATCTTGGCACGCTCGGCGGCCCCGGGGCCTTCGCAAACGCCATCAACAACCGCCAGCACGTCGTCGGCGCAGCGCAGCTCGCGACCGGCGAGCACCGAGCATTCCTCTGGCGCGACGGGAAGATGTGGAACTTGAACCAGTTTCTTCCGCCGAACGCCGGCTGGTTTCTTCTCGAAGCCACGGACATCAATGAGGCGGGGCAAATCCTTTGTCTCGCCCGGACGAAGAACGGGCAGCTCCGCGCGGTGATCGTGACGCCGCCGGGCGCGGGGAGGTAGAAGGGGCGGAGGATTCAGCCAAAGATGCAGTTGAAATGTCGGGAGGTCGCGCGAAGGAGGCGAAGGAGGCGAAGGAAAACGGGAAGACCGGGTCCGGGCAAAACCCACTCGACGGTGGGTCGCATCAACGTCGCATTCTCGCTGTTCACTTTGCCTCCTTCGCGGTCTTCGCGCGACACACCTCTTTTCCGCTGCATCGTTGGCTTAATCCCCGCCGTTTTTCTCCTTTATTGCGTCGCCTCGGCTTCCGCATAGTCGGCACCCCTATATGGAACGACTGCCAGGCTTCCGGGATTTTTATCCTGAACCGCTTCCGCCGACGAAGGACGAGCTGTGGAGCATGGATGCCCGCAACCACATCTTTGACACATGGCGCTCGGTCGCCCGCCGCTACGGCTTCCGCGAATATGACGGCCCGCCGCTGGAGCCAACCGAGCTTTACACCAGCAAGTCCGGCGAGGAAATCGTCGGCCAGCTCTTCAACTTCGTGGACAAGGGCGAGCGCGCCGTGGCCATGCGTCCGGAGATGACGCCGACGCTCGCGCGCATGGCCGCCGCGCACGAGCGCGCCTACAAGAAGCCCTTCAAGTGGTTCTCCATCCCGCAGCTCTTCCGCTACGAGAAGCAGCAGAAGGGCCGCAAACGCGAACACTTCCAGCTCAACTGCGACATCCTCGGTGAAACCGACCGCGCCGCCGATGCCGAGCTGATCGCGCTGCTCATTGACACGCTGCGCGCGCTGGGCCTGACCAGCGCGGATTTCGTCGTGCGCCTCAGCAGCCGCACCGCGTGGGCCGATTTCTTTTCCAGCCGCTGCCCCGACGCCACGAAGGCATACGACTTTTTCCAAGTCGTGGACAAGCTCGACCGCATGCGCGCCGAGGAGAGCGCCGCGCAATTCGCGCCGCTGGGCTTCAAGCTGGAGGAGGTCCAAGCCTTCATCACCGGCGGCCAGCCCAACGCCGAGCTGCAACTCATCCTCGACCAGCTCGCCGCGCGCGGCCTTGCCGACTTCGTGAAGGTGGACTACGGCGTCATCCGCGGCCTGGCCTACTACACCGGCCCGGTCTTCGAGGCGTTCGACATCAAGGGCGAGTTCCGCGCCATCTGCGGGGGCGGCCGCTACGACCATCTCATCAAGCAGGTCAGCGGCGGCAAGGTGGACCTGCCCGCGCTGGGCTTTGGAATGGGCGACGTGGTCCTCTTCGAGCTGCTCAAGTCGCGCGGGCTGCTGCCGCAGTTCACCGCCGGCATCGCCGCCTGCGTGCTCATCGAGGACGAGACGCTTCGTGGCGACTCACTGCGCATGGTCCAGCAGCTCCGCGAAGCGGGCATCGCCACCGAGTTCAGCCTCACGCCCGCGAAGGGAGACAAGCAGTTCAAGCGCGCGCTCGACCTCAACGCTGCGCACACCATCCGTCTCGAAAAGCAGGCCGACGGCAGCCTCCAGGCGAAGCTCAAGAATTTGAAGACCCGCGAGGAGCTTGCGCTCGCACCCTCCGAGGTGGCGGGCCACATCGTTGGAGCCGGTTTGCGTTGAGCCTGCTGCCGGCGACTTGCGTTGGTCGCCCGGTTTTCACAGGTCAGGTGTGGAGGGCGACTGCAAGCCGCCAGCACCCGCTCACGGCACCTGGCGCACGCGGTAGAAGCGCTTGGCCACGCCCGCGCCGCCAGGGTCCGTGATGAGCGATGTGTTCGCGGTGGCGGTGAAGTTTCCGACGATGGTTGTCCATGTCGTGGCGGGCAGGGCTGCGGCCCGTTCGAGGGTGTATTTGGTGCCGGGATATGTGGTGACAGTCACGAGGTTGTCGTTGCCAAACTGCGTCACGGCGAGAATGCCCATGCCGAGCCGGACGAATTTGGCGACAGCAGGCACGCCATTGGTGTTCATGATGAAGAGCATATGGTGGCCGGGAGGGCAGAGGTTCGGGTCGCTTGGCGCGGTGACGCTCAACTGGCCGTTGCCCGCTGTGAACTGGAGGCGGTTGATGCGCTGGTTTTGGTCGTAAGCGTGCGTCGTGTTGCCGGGGCGGATCCAGACAACGTTGGTGATGCTCGCGGCGTCCGGCGTGTTGAGGGTGAACCTCTCGCCGTAGGTCACGTTTGCAGGCGCGCTGGTGAGTGTCGGGCGCGCGCCCCGGAAGAGATATGGCGGGGAATAAATCTCCGCGCTCGCCTCGGCGAGATCGTCGGGCGGGTTGGGGTGGCCGCCGCCGGTGGCGGCCACGCGGCCATCGGGCAGGAGGAAGGCGTTCGCGTGGTAGCCGCGATAGCGGACGTTCGGGGCCATCGGCGTCCACAGCTCGGTCTGCGGATTCCACTGTTCGCTCATCAGCACCTTGCCGGAGGCGAGGTTGAAGCCGGGAGCGCTGCTGCCGTTGCAGAGGAAGACGTTTCCATCCGGCAACAGGACGGCGGTGCCGTGGCGGCGTCCGGTGTTAGCCGGCGTGGTTTGCCGCCATGCAGGCGTCGGGTCGTTGAGGTTGATGACTTCGGTGACGCGGCTGGGATAAATCGTCGCCGTCGTGGCAAAGATGCTGGGCTGCGTGTAGCCCTCGGGCACGTTGCCGCCGTGAACCATGAT
The DNA here is from genome assembly GCA_016235545.1 of Verrucomicrobiota bacterium. Taxonomy (GTDB): domain Bacteria; phylum Verrucomicrobiota; class Verrucomicrobiia; order Limisphaerales; family SXTU01; genus SXTU01. The sequence continues at coordinate 17,710 of JACRKB010000290.1, forward strand.
TTTGCCGTCGTCATACAGAACCGACGTGCCGTAGTCGCGGTAGTCCAGGCTGCTCGCCGCCACGTTGGTCCACAGTCCAGCCCCGGTCGTGTCGAGATAGCGGGACATCTGCTGTGGCCCGGCGTTGAAGACCTTGCCGTTGGGCGCGAGATACATGAACGGGTAATAGTTTGCCCACACAGGAAAGATGCCGTGCTGCACTGCGGCCGCCGTGAGGTTGCGCCATGTGCCGTTGGCGATCTGCCAGATTTGAGAAACCTTGTTCACGTCCTGGCCGATGTCGATGGTGCCGGCTTCCACGAGCAAATCGCCGTTGCCCAGCATCGTGACGGTTGGATACCAGCGCCCGGCGTTCATGTCCGTGATGCGCGTCCAAGTGTTCGATCCAGGGTCGTAGATGCTGGCCTTGATTTCCCCCACGCCGTCGGCGATGTGGCCGCCCGGTGCGAAGAGCCGTCCATCCGCCATCAACGCGTGGCCTGCGCAGAAGAGGTCGTAGCCGTGGAAGGGCGTGCGCGTGAACGTCCCGGCGTCCACATCCCAGATGTATGGATATCCGTCCGTGCCGCCGAAGGGCGTGTCGAAGGGCGCGCCCCGATCCCACAGCAGCACCTTGCCAGTGGGCAGCAAATTCGCGTGGATGGGCACGACCGGATACGGGTTGACTGGCGTGTCTATCGGCGCGCCCCACGCGCCGACGCGCGCCGGGTCGTCGTTGTCCACGATGGTCACGGTCGCGACCGTCTGCGTGTCGAGCGTCACGCCGCCGCCGGGATTGCTGATGTGGACGGCGAACTGGCGGTTGGCCTGGATTGTCGGATTGTCAATCGGCGCGACGCGGAAGAACTTCACCAGCTCCGTCGCCGTGAAGGTGAGCGTGCCGTTCGTCGCCACGTAATCCACGCCAGCGATGGCCGTGAGGTTCGAGGTCGTGAAGTTGATGGTCACATCGCCCGTGCTCGCGCCGTAGCGGCTCACATACACCTGCGCAGGAAACGTCTCCGGCGTGGCATAGGTCGCGAAGCCGAAGCCCACCGTGCCGAGGTTTGGCTGCTCGAACTTCACGCTCACGTTGTCGAGGTCGTGGTGCGCCGTGAGGCCACCGGAGCGCGCCCCAAACATCACGCGGGACTCGTAGGGCAGCAGGCCGGTCACGACAACGTTGGTGCAGATGGTCAGAGGCGCGCCGCCGTTGGGAGTGAGGATGACGCTCACGTCCGAGTTCCCGCCGCCGGGCCGCACGATGACTTTGGCGTGAATCCACTGGCCGCTCTTGAGGTTGACGCCGCCCGCGTTGAACTCGTTTATTTTCTGCCCGTTGAAGTGGATTGAGACGTGGTTGTCGTTCTGGTCGCCGCCGTCGAAGTTGTTGAACACGTCGAAGCCGATGCCCAGCGACGCCGCGATGTTTGGCTCCTGGTAGAAGTTGCCGACGACTGCGATGGCCCCCGCCTGCCCCCATGTGAACGTGTCCAGCAGCGCGAAGCTCATCCCATCCGCAAGGCCCGTGATCCGGAAGTCGAACTCGGCGGTGACGAGCTTGTAAGTGCCCGCGTCGCTCTTGGTGAAGGCAATGGTGTTGACGTTCGGTTCCGTGTTGGTGTGAGCCAGGCGCAGGAAGTTTCCCGTTGGCCCGCCCGCCAGGATGGCCGGAGCCGGCAGCGTGTTGTTCACGGCCAGCTCGTAGGCTGTTCCTCCCGCATCAAAGGTCTGCACCGTGTCCGCGCGCGCGGCGCAGGCAGCCAGCAACAACCCGGCTATTCCGCCGAGGCGAAGGAGCCGGCCCATCCATCGTAGTCCAAGCGCGTTCATCATGTGCTCATCACAAACCCAAACCGCACCGTCTGGTTAGCCCAAATCCGCCCGCCCGGCAATTGAGGCAAAACCTGAGACGCACGGGAACCTCGTCGCGCCGTGAACCTGGAGCCATCCCGAACTTGCCGCAACCCGCGCATGGTTTGCCGTGCGCAGCTCACGGGGATTTCTTCTCGTCCGGCTTCGTGTCAGCGGGGACGCTCAACTGGTCCTTGCGCTCCAGCACGATTTGCGGGCGGCCCTGAAATTCCGCCACCTTGCCGGACGCCCGCACCGTTTTGCCAACGAGCTTTTCCACGTCGGGAACCAACTCGAAGTTGCGCGGGAAGATGACGAGCGTGAAGTCCTGCTTGGGATACTTCGCGCCGAGGTTGAGCCGGATGATGCGCTCGTTCTTGCTCACCTCCGCCACCTTGCCCTCGACGACGATGGTCTCGCCGACCTTGGACTTGGCTTCCTTGGCAGGGACGACGGCGGGCGTCTTGGAATCCTGGGCAGGCGAAGAGAGTTGCATCAAAGCCAGCGCGCAGACCGAGAAGAGAAGTGATTTCATACGCGACATGGTGATCAGCCGGCAGCCGGTGACAACAGAATTCCGAGACGCCGCCTCTCCGAAGCGTCTGGTTGCGTCGGGTTTCCGGTTGCACCCCTCCTCCGCCATCCCTAGCCTGCGCCGCAGGAAAACCCATCATGGACGTCGCCGTTGAAACCACCAATCTCACCCGCCATTTCGGCACGTTCTGCGCCGTGGACCAACTCAACCTCCGCATCGAGTCCGGCCACTTCTACGGCTTCCTCGGCCCCAACGGTGCGGGAAAATCCACCACCATAAAGATGCTCACTGGCCTGCTAGGGCCCAGCAGCGGCATCGTGCGTATCCTCGGCGAGGACGTGAGCGACCCGCAGCGCGCGCTGGCGGTGAAGCGCCGCATCGGCGTGGTGCCGGAAAATCTGGCGCTCTTCGACAACCTGACCGCGCGCGAATATCTGACCTTTATTGGCCGCATGTATCTTTTGCCGCCCGCGACCGTGCGCGAACGCTGCGAGCAGTTGCTGGCGGTGATGGATCTCCTCAAGGACGAGAAGAAACTCACGTTGGAATTCTCCCACGGCATGAAGAAGAAACTCGCGCTAGCCGCCGCACTCATCCCCGACCCTGAGCTGTTGTTCCTCGACGAACCCTTCGAGGGCGTGGACGCTGTGGCCTCCCGCGCGTTGCGCGACATGCTCAAGCGCTGCGTCGAACGCGGCGCGACCGTCTTTCTCACGTCGCACGTCCTGGAAATCGTCGAGCGCCTCTGCACCGATGTCGGCATCATCTCCGGCGGCAAGCTGGTGCATCAGGGCACGATGGAGGAACTGCGCCGGGACGGCTCGCTCGAGGACAAGTTCATCAAAGTCGTGGGCAACGACCAGGTGCCAGCGCAAACCCTGAGCTGGCTCGAAGGCTGAATGAACTGGCCGCAACTTCAGACCATTCTCTGGCTCCGCCTGCGACTCGCGCGGAACCAATTCTTCCGTGGCAGCGGCCTCGGTGCGGTGGTCGCGACCGTCTTTCTCGCCGCCGCCGTGGTCAGTGGCCTCGCCCTCTTCGTTGGCGGGCTGCTGGTTGGAAAGTTCGCGTTGGTCGGGGTCAGCTCTCTTCACCTCATGCTCGTTTGGGTGGGCCTTACGGTGGGGTTCATCTTCTTCTGGAGCCTGGGCCTGCTCACGGAATTGCAGCGCTCGGAGACGATCGACTTGCAACGGCTGATGCACCTGCCCGTGTTGCTCGGCCAGCTCTTCTTCATCAACTACCTCGCATCGCATGCCGCCGTCAGCGTGATTCTCGCCGTGCCTGCGATGCTCGGCCTCACGTTCGGCCTCGTCCTGAGCCACGGCCCGGCGATGCTGCTGCTCGCGCCGCTGGCCTTGAGCATGGTCTTCATGGTCACGGCATGGACCTACTGCCTGCGCGGCTGGCTCGCCGCCCTGATGTCGAACCCGCGCCGCCGACGCAACGTCGTCATGGGCATCACGCTGGGATTCATCCTCATCTTCCAGTTGCCAAATCTCTATTTCAACGTCATCGCGCGCGGCAACCGCGATGTTGCCCAACCCGCCGCCTCGCCCGAGGAAGCGCAGCGCCAGCGCGAAACGCGCCGCGTGGTGGACCGCAGCCGATTGGAACAAGCGCTCGCCGTGCAGCCTTTCCTCCCGCCGTTCTGGGTGTCCGTTGGCGCGCAGGCGCTGGCGGAAGGGCGCTTCGGCCCCGCGCTGCTTGGCACGCTCGGCTGCCTCGGCTTGGGCGCGCTGGGACTGCGCCGCGCCTATCGCAGCACGGTGCGGTTCTATCGCGGCGAAACGGGTGGGCAAGCACCGGTGGCTTCGACCGCGCCAACCACCGCCACGGCTTCCGCGCCTGACCAATTCCTTGAGCGCATCTTGCCCGGTGTGCCGGAGCAGGCTGCCGCTGTGGCCTTGGCCACCTTCCGTTCCTTGCTGCGGGCTCCCGAGGTGCGCATGAACCTCGCGACCTCGTTCATCGTGATGGTCATAATGATGGGTTCCATGTTCATGCGCCGCTCCCTGAAGCTTCCGCCCGCCGCCGAGCCTTTCATCGTCACCGGCATGGCCGCCCTGGCGGTGTTCATGGTGTTCCAGTTTCTCGGCAATCAGTTCGGCTTCGACCGCGCCGGCTTCCGTGCGCTCGTGTTGTCCCCCGCCGACCGCCGGCTCATTCTCCTAGGCAAGAACCTGGCACACCTGCCGCTCGCAGCGGTCTTCGGCCTCCTGCTCATCTCAGTCGCGACCATTTATTTCAGCCTGTCCCTCGCGGTGTTCGGTGCGGCCCTGCTTCAGTTTGCCGCCGCGTTGTCGCTCGGGTTCACCGCCGGGAATTTACTTTCCATTATGGTTCCCTATCGCATTCAACCAGGCACCATGAAACCCACGAAGATGCCCACCGTGGCCATGCTCGCCATGATTTTCGCGCAATTGCTTCTCCCGCTCGCGCTCGCGCCGGCCTTCCTCCCGCCGGCGGCCGCTTTGTATTGGGCGAACGGAGACTGGCCGGCATGGATGCCAGACGCAGTCAATCTGCTCCTCTCCTCGTTGCTCGCCGGAGCAGCAGCTGCGCTCTACTGGCATACGCTCGCGCCGTTTGCCCGCCTCCTGCAAAAGCGCGAAACCAAAATCCTCGACCTGCTGTCCGTGGAAGTGGAATAGCTCCGCCGGCAAACCTCAGTCCAGCAGTTTCTCCCCGCGCGTGTATTTCTTCAGCGTATCTCGGTCGAGCGTGAGGCCAAGGCCGGGCTTGCTGGGAATCGCCAGCATCCCCTCCGCGTCGAGGTGCCAGCCGCCGGCGGTGATCTCGTCAATGAACGGCGAGCCGGTCAGATACTCGATGATGTCCGTGCCGGGAAATGCCGACGCGAGGTGCAGGTCCGCTGCGAGGCCCACCGCCGTGTTCCATCCGTGCGGAATGAAGCGCACGCCGTGCTCCTGCGCCATCCACGCGATGCGCCGCTCCTCGCTGATGCCGCCGACCTTCGTCACGTCGGGTTGGATGATGTCGAAGGCCCGCGCTTCGAGGAACGGCTGGAACGCCTGCCGCCGCGTGAGCACCTCGCCGCCCGCGATGGGCACGGGCGAATGCTCGCGGAGCTTCGCGAAATCTTCGAGCGCATCGGGCACGAGTGCTTCCTCAAACCAGAACACATCGTAGTCCGCGAGCATCTTTGCTGTGTTCAGCGCCCACTTGTAGCCGTTGTTCCAGTGAGCGTCGCTGCCGCCCGCGTCCACCATGAGCTTGTTGTCTGGTCCGACCGCCTCGCGCGCGGCGCGGACAATGGCCTCGTCCGTCGCTGGGCTGCGCCGGCCAAACGGCCCCCAGCCGATCTTGAACGCGCGGAAACCCTGCGCCTTCACTCGCAGCAGGTGGTCCCGCAACTTCTCCGGCTCATCCATCAGCAGCGACGCGTAAGGCTGCACGCGCTCGCGATAACGCCCGCCCAACAAGCGCCCCACCGGCTGCCCCGTGGCCTGCCCGAGCAAATCCCACAGCGCGATGTCCACGCCGCTGATGGCGTGTGTGATGGACCCGCCGCGTCCGAGCCAGAACATGTGCTGGCTCAACTTCTCGCTCACGCGCTCCGGCTCCAGCGCGTTCTCGCCGCGATAGAGCGGCTCCAGCACCGCGAGGGCGGCGCGCACGAGCGCGTCGTTGGTGAACACGCTGCCGAGGCCCACCGCACCTTCATCCGTGTGGACGGCGATGAGCGTGTGAACGCAGTCTTCCGGCCGAAGCTCATTGCTCCAGCCGCCTTCAGGTGTTGCGCCGCGCAGGCCGGCGCAGCGGATTTCGCGAATCTTCATATTGTTGCCCGATTTTTCACCACAAATGCACGAAGGACACGAAGCAAATCTCCATCTGCTTCTGCCTTTGTGTCCTTCGTGTCTTCGTGGTTCAACTTCCCTGCCCCCGTTGGAACAGCTTCACCTCCGGGGCAAACTCCGCATCAGGGTCCAGCGGGAACATCGGTCGTTTGCACTTCGTGTGGCCGAGGCTGCGGAGATTCGCACTCGTGGAGCCGGGTGCATCCACGTCCACGTAGCGGGCCGCCCAAGCTTTGAACATGTGAGGCTCGCAGTGCGGTGACTTGACCACCACAGCGCCGAAATGCTCCGGGTCGCAGCCGTGCGCGAGGAACAGCGCACGGTCATACAGACTCACCGCCCGGCTCGTCAGAATCAGCGTGAAGTTGTCGGTCTGGACCACGGCGGTCCTGCCAGCCTGCCACAGCTCGCGCGTCGTCTCGCTGTGGAACCAGCCGTCGGAAAGCATCCTCACGCGGCCTTCGATGGGCAACGGAGTGAACCGTCTTCTGTCCAGCGCGCCGCCGACGGTCGTCTTGACCAAGCTCCCAATCCCTGCCGCAAACGCTGCCGAAACCGCGCCCGAGTCCACGATGGGAATCAACGCGGTGCCCTGATAGCCCGCGTCCAGCAGCGCACGCAGGATGGCGTTGCTGTCCCCAGACGCGCCGGAGCTGGTCGCGTCCGCAGCGTCCACCAGCACCACGGTGCCGGTTGAGTTCTCCTTTGTGATGCGCGCGGCGTCGGTGAGGCACGTCAGCGGCACTTGCATTTTCTCGTGGTGCTCCCAGAACAGGTTCGCAATGCGCACCGCCTCGCGCTCCGCCCGTGCCGGGTCGTTGTCTGTCACCACGAAGCTGTTCGAGGCCAGCGCGGGCACGTCGGTGAACGGGTTGCCCCACATCATCGCCGCCGAGAGTCCGCCGGGGCTCTGCTCAATGGCTTTTGCTGCATTCACGGCGTGACGGATGGAGCCGGTCTCGGTGATGAGTTCATCCCCGCGCACCAGCGCCGGCACTGTGACCTTCGCCGTCACCGGCCTGACCTCGCCTGCCACGATGCGCAACAGCAGCCGCGCCGCACGCACGCCCGTCCCGAAGAAGTCCACGTGTGGATACGTGTGAAACGCCACCGCCGCATCGCTCTGTTCCAGCATCCGGTCGGTCAGAATCCCATGCAGGTCCAGCGAGATGACGATGGGCACGCGCTCGCCGAGAATCTTCCGCGTCTCAGCCAGCAGGTAACCTTCGGGGTCGCCCTCGGTCTCCGTGGCCATTGCGCCGTGCAGGGAAAAGTAAACGCCGTCCACTGCCGGAGCAGCCTTGATGCTCGCGAGCAATTCGCCCGCGATGCGCTTAAACGCCGCATCCGCCAGCGTGCCGCCCGACGTGATGAAATGCGCGCTGCACGTCGGCACGAGCTCCACGCCGGGCGTCGCGTCGAACACGCTCAACGCCCCGCCCACCTCGCTGCGCACGCGGCGGTGGTAGTTCAGAACCTCCTGCCTGTGGCGCATGGTGAAATCCTCCTGGCCGCTCAACACCGGGTTGAACGTCGAGACTTCCTGTTTGCACTCGGCGATGAGAATACGTGGCATGGTGAACGGGGTTCAGATTAGCGAGCCGCGTGCGGCGACGGCAAGAGCTGCTTCGTTGACAATGGTATTTGCAGTTGAACCCTCATCCAATCGTTCACTTGAGCCACGGATGAAGATGAGAGGGCTGAATGAGGAGGGCATGAATGCAGGAGGAGGGCCGCTGTGTTCGGTTCGCTTCTTTCCTGCACTGCCTGTCATTCACCGCTTCATGTCGCGTGTGTGTGCCGTCATCCTTGCCCGGCAGAATGTGATTGAGGAACAAGGATGGACACAGTCGCATCGGCAGTGAGAGTCATACCCCTGATGCCGAGCCGGGAGCCACGCGGTGCTGACGCCCCGCTCGACTTTCCTCGAACGTGCCTCCCGGCTCCCGCCGTCCAACAACGCATCATGAAGCACTCTGCCATCCGCCATTTCGCGCTGTTCTGCATCCTCTGCATCTTCGCATGGAAGAGTTCCGGGGCTGACAAGCCTAGGGTCCTTCGTGCCGGGGCTGCCACGAGCAACATCACCCCAAAGCTGGGGGTTTCCATAAATGGCGGGATGTCCGACGGCAAGGCGACGCACATCCACGACGAGCTGCACTCCCGCGCCCTTGTCCTCGACGATGGCTCCTCCAAGATCGCCATCGTCGTCAACGACTCGTGCATGATTCCCCGCGAGGTCTTCGACGAGGCCAAGCGCCTCGCCAGCGCCGCCACCGGCATCCCCGCCAGCCACATGATGATGTCCGCCACGCACACACATTCGGCGGCCACCTCGGCGTCCGTCTTCCAGAGCGAGGCAGACATGGAATACCGCGCCTTCCTCGCCGTGCGCATCGCCGACGCCGTGCTCCGCGCGCACAACAACCTCGCTCCAGCGCGCCTTGGCTGGGGCAAGGCCAGCGTGCCCGACCAGGTCCACAACCGTCGCTGGCACATGGCGCCCGGCACCGTTCTGAAGAATCCTTTCGGCGGCGAGGACAAGGTGCGGATGAACCCTGGCGTGCAGAATCCCGCGCTCGTCAAGCCCGCCGGCCCCACGGACCCCGAGGTTGTATTCCTCACCCTTCAGCGCACCAACGGCCAGCACCTCGCCCTGCTCGCCAATTACTCACTCCACTATGTCGGCGGCAATCCCGGCATCTCCGCAGATTACTTTGGAGCCTTCGCGGACCGCATCCAGGAGCTCCTTCGCGCCGACAGGCAGGACCCGCCCTTCGTCGGCATCATGGCAAACGGCACCAGCGGCGACATCAACAACATCCCGTGGCGCGACGGCGACACGAACAAATACGGCCCCGGCGAGAAGCTGAGGAAAGTCGCCGACCGCGTCGCCACCGAGGTCATCAAGGCGCTGCCCGCCGTGAAGTTCCACGATTGGGTTCCCCTGGGTGCCGCGCAGAAGGAGGTTTCGCTTGCCGTCCGCAAGCCCGACTCCGCCGCGATTGCCCGCGCGCAAGGCATTCTCGCGAAGGCTCCGAACCAGTTCCCGCGCCTCAGGGGCCTGGATGAGATTTACGCCCGCGAGACGGTGCAGATGGCCGACTTCCCCGACCGAGTGGAAATCATCCTCCAGGCCCTGCGTCTCGGAGACCTCGCCATCACGGCCATTCCCTGCGAAGTCTTCGTGGAGATTGGTTTGGAGATGAAGGCGAAGAACCCGTTCCCCGCCAGCTTCACCATCTCTCTGGCCAACGGCTACAACGCCTATCTCCCCACGCCGCAGCAGCACGCGCTGGGCGGCTACGAGACCTGGCGCGCGAAATCCAGCTACCTTGAAACCGGAGCGTCTCCGCAAATCACCGCCGTCCTGTTCGAGCTGCTCGGCCGGTTGAAAAAGTAGGGCGGCGCGGGGCGCGTCTCAGTTTCTTGCAGCCTCTCATCAGCACCGGGCTTGAGCCCGGTGAAGCAGGTGTGCGAGGGAGGAGTTGTTTCAACCCTGAATCCGCAGTGGGACCTCACGCAAAGGGCGCAAAGGGCGCAAAGGGAAAGACTATTGAAACCGCGAGCTCCCACCCGTTGGGTGAAGGCTGCCGGTGCCTGCATTTGGAACAAATGCCCTTCGGCGTTGCGTTCTTCGCGTCCTTTGCGTGAACCAACTGCGGTTTTTTTGGTTCAACGGTTTCTGCCGGCAGGCCCGCCGCAAAGGCGACAAAAGACGCCGACCACCTCGACCGAACCAGAACGGGCCTGCGGACCGGAGCCACACGCCACAATATCCCGCCGCTGCGGGCGCATTCCTATCCAACGGATTGGTGAAAACCCAAAAACTGGCTTGAACCCGATTTCGGAAATCGGGCTGAAAGCGCTCAACCTGCCCCGCCATCGGCAGGGGAAGGATTCCGTCAATGACGGCCGCGAGTGCATCGGCCGTGGCTATTGGCCGCAAGCCAAGGTCGCAAGTGGGAAAGAACAGCTCCCGCGCAGTTACGCCACCGCCACCACCGCCTTGATGACGCCGGTTTCCGGCGTGGTCCAGCTCGGGAAGACGCCGCTCATGTCCTCGAAGCCGGCCTGGTGCGTGATCCACGGGCGCAGCTCCTATTGGATTTCCTGGCCGAAGGGCAAATGGCCGGGCAGCAGGAGGGTTTTGACCAGTTCGCCTTCGCCGCACAACGTCATGCCGGGGAAGCGTTTGAACCAAGGGCCAATGGGAACTTCCGGCTGAGTGTCCAACCATGTCGCCAGCAGGCCGAGTCGTTCGGCGGGAATCTGCCGCTGTCGGATGCGCTCGAGCAGATGCGCCAGCAGCGCCGGTGGCAGCTTGGCGCGTCGGATTTCAGGCATGGGACGCCGCGCCGTAGAAGCCGCGCGTAATGGCTGACTTGAGCTTCTCGACTTCCGCCAGATCGTCGGATTCCACCATCCTTTGCGCGAGGCGGGTGAGTTCATCCGGGGCGAGGGACCGCTCACTGGCCAGTCGAAAAGCGAACTGGATTACTTCGGCCTGCCCTGACGGCGGCAGGTGCAGGATTTCGTCAATGATGGCCGCTGAATTCATGAGGCTAAACTATTGGTCTCAAATCGTGGTCGCAAGGGAGAAAAGGGACAGGGAGAAAAGGGACGTCAAGCCGGCATTGGCCGGGAGCCTTAATCTACCGCCACCACCGCCTTGATGACGCCGGTTTCCGGCTTGGTCCAGCTCGGGAAGACGCCGATCATGTCCTCGAAGCCGGCCTGGTGCGTGATCCACGGGCGGGTGTCGATCTGGCCGTCCTCGATGAGGCGGATGATGCGGGTGAAATCGCCGGGCAGGGCGTTGCGGCTGGCGCGGATGTCCAGCTCGCGCCGGTGCAGCGCGGGGGCCTGGAGGAAGCTGATCTCCGATTGCGTGATGCCGACATAGATGAGCCGGCCCTTGAAGGCGCAGTAGCTCAACGCCTGGCCCATGGATTTGTTGCTGCCGGTGGCGTCCACCACCACGTCTGCGAGCTGGCCGTTGGTCAGCTCAGCAAGGCGCTTCAGCTCTTCGCCGTCGCCTTTGGTCAGGATGGTGTCGGGCACGCCCATGGTGTTGCGCACGAAGGCGAGGCGTTGCTCGTTCATGTCCATGACGATGGTCTTCGCGCCGGAGAGCTTGGCGAACTCGACGACCGAGAGGCCTATCGGTCCCGCGCCGATGACAAGCACGGCTTCGCCGGGCTTCGGCTCGCCGCGGTTCACCGCGTGGCAGCCGATCGCGAGCGTCTCGACGAGCGCGAGCTGGTCGAAGGAGAGTTTCTTGGACGGGTGCATTTTCCGCGCGGGCAGAACGATGCGTTCGGTCATGCCGCCGTCGCACATGACGCCGAGGGTTTTGTTGGTCTCGCAGCAGTTGGTGTGGCCGCGCCGGCAAGTGTAGCAGTGGCCGCAGTTGATGTATGGCTCGACGGAGCAGCGGTCGCCGGGCGCGACGTTTGTGACGCCCGGGCCGACGGCGAGCACCTCGACCCCCAACTCGTGGCCGGGGATCCGCGGGTAGCTGAAGAAGGGCATCTTGCCGAGGTAGCCGGAGATGTCCGTGCCGCAGATGCCGATGCGATGGACGCTGAGGAGGACTTCACCGGCGGCGGGCGCGGCGGGTTCGGCGATGTCGATGCGCCGCCAGGCCTGGGGCTTTTCGAGTTGGAGGGCTTTCATGTTGTGTCGCGGGCGGGAGGTTTTAGTCGAGGCCGGGTGGCTCAAGCAAGCGGCGGGACAAATCGCGCGAGCCGTGCATCAAGCGCCACGCTTCGAGGTGCGTGTCGGTGATGCGGTAGAAGAGCACGACCTTGTTGAACGGCGGCTCAACGCGGAAAGAGCGCAGGCCGGTGAGCAGCGGATGGGGGAAGCGGCGGCGACGGCCTAGTCCGGGATGGGGAGACAAGCCGTCGAGCGTCTCGTCCACGGCGTTCTTGAAGCGTTGTGCGATTTCCTCGCCCGCCTCCTCCAGATACCAGCGAAACCGTTCAGCCACGTCGAACTCGAACGTGTCCCGCCGTAGGAGCGGCAGACTCATTTGCGCCGATGCTCCACGAGAATCCGGTCACAGACAGCCTGCATCTCCTCACGGCAGTATGGCTTGAGCGGGGAGTTCGCCGCCTTCAGCAACTCCGCCTCCAACTCCGGCGTGTCCTCCTCGGGGTTCAAGTCAGACGGCTCATGTGGGATAGCTGGACCGGCGCGCAGCCAGCGCTCCAACTCGGTGCGCTCCTTAAACGAGAGTGTCTCGATGGCAGCTTGGATTTCAACGACCGTGCTCATGGCGGGAAACTAGTCCTCCGGGCGGAGTGCGCCAACCCGAAAATCCACCCGAAAATCCAGACTCAAAACCCGGAACTACTTCATCACCGCGAGCATTTCCTTCACCGCCTTGGCGAGGCCGATGGTGATGCTCCGGCTGATGATGCTGTGGCCGATGTTCAGCTCGACTAGGTGCGGCACGATGGCCAGCAGCGGCGGGACGTTTGTGCAGTTCAAGCCGTGGCCGGCGTTGACTTGCAGGCCCAGCTCGTGCGCCTGCGCGGCGGCGGCGGCGAGGCGCTTCAGCTCGGCCTTGCGCTCGCGCGCCTTGCCGAAGCATTCAGCGTAAGCGCCGGTGTGCAGCTCGATGAACTGGCTGCCGGTCATCGCGGCGGCGGCAACTTGAATCGGGTCGGGTGCGATGAAGAGGCTCACCTCGATGCCCGCGTCGCCCATGCGGCGGGCGGTGCGCTTGAGCGCGGCAAGATTGCCCGCGACATCGAGGCCGCCCTCGGTGGTGACTTCCTGCCGGCGCTCCGGCACGAGGCAGACGATATGGGGCTTCAGTCTGAGCGCGATGCGGATGATTTCCTCGGAGTTCGCCATCTCCAAATTGAGGCGGGTGGAAATCTTCTTCCTCAGCGCGATCACGTCGCGGTCCTGAATGTGCCGGCGGTCCTCGCGCAAATGTGCCGTGATGCCGTGCGCGCCTGCCGCCTCGCACAGGAGCGCGGCTGCAACGGGGCACGGCTCGCCCGCGCCGCGCCCGTGATAGCGCGCCTCGCGGACGGTGGCGACGTGGTCAATGTTGACGCCGAGTTTCAGCATGAGGCGAACGTAGCCGCCGAGAAATGGCGGCGGAAGGAAAACCAATTATTTCTTCGCGCCGGGCATCGTCGGCAAACCCGGCATCGCATTCGTCGGATAGGCGAAGGCGGGGAACGCTGGATTGTCGAGCCAGCGCGTGAGCACGGTGAGTTCAATGGCGGTCAGGCCGAGTTCAGAGCGGCGCACCGCCTTTAACTCCGTCGGGGAAACGGCGGTGACTTCGGTGATGGTGTTGCCGAGCTTGGGCGACACGGCGCGCAGCCACTGGTTCGCGGCGGCGGCTCCGGGGAAGGACGGATTGGGCGAGAGCATCGCCGTGAGCTGGAAGATGGGCATCCACTGCGCGAGCTTCGCCTCGGTGATCTCCCAGTCGTAATAGACAAGGTTCGTGCGCGGGAGGAACTGGTTGAGCAATTCGACGGGCGGCGGGTTCGTGTTCGGCCCGGTGGGGACGATGCCCGCCATGCTGCCGAAGAGGAGGAAGTCGTTGTCCGGCTCCGGCGCGGGGCGGACGAAGGGCACGAGGATGGGCATTCCTACCCAGCCAATTTCCGTGCGGTTCGTGGTGAAGGCGATGCGCCCGATGCCGGCCTTCGTGATGTTTGTCCCAAGCGAGTGAAGCGCGTGCGGGGCGGCGCGGACGACGGTGTTCGACGCGTCGGCCATCGGCACGGCGGCTAGGAGGTTGTAGGGCACATCCTTGCGCGCCCAGGTGAAGAGCTGGTTTGGCGTGGACAACAGCTCCCACTCCTTGAACTCCGGCCGGTGCGCGAGCCAGTTGCCGAAGCCCTGCACAGCCGTGAAACTGATGAGCGGATCGCCGACCGAGTCGCGGACGGAATTGGTCGGCAGGCGGAAGGCATCGAGCTTCCACGGCGCTGCGCTGGCGAACTTCAACGTGGCCTCGCTGCGCAGCGTCTGTCCCTTCGCGGTGACACTGACGGAGAGGTGCGGCCACGCGATGGACTTCGGCAAGCCGAGCGCGGCTTGCAGGCGCGGCAGGTCGGCGGTGATGTCAATGAGGTTGGGGGAAAGCGCGGGATGCCCCGCAGAGCTGCTGCCAGCGGCAGAGGACGCCGCGGGCGTGCCGCTCGCGGACTTGCCAAGCATCAGACAGTCGTCGAAGACCGCGACAGTAAGCAGGGAACCGTTCCTGATTTTGGTGCTCCAAGCGCTGTTGCTCGCAGTCACGGCGGGCAGTGCGACTGGTGGTGAATCGGTGGCTTGCCAGAGGTTGGTGCTCCAGGACGCGCGCTGACTCGGCGTAAGGAAAACGGTGAGCAGCCAGCTCCCGCCCGGCGAGTCCGGCACACTGAGGAGAAACTTGCTGGCCGCCAAATCGTCCAGGAGCGGACGCAGCAGCGCGGCCCGCCTGGCACGGTGGGAGGCGTCGGCCCCGAAAATCGTGTCCGCCAACGAGACCGCGAGCCGGTCGCACGTCTGTCTGCGCATGGCGATGGCTTCCTGCGAGTTGAGCAGCCCGTTGAGTTTCGCGTTGTCCGGATCGGTTGAGAGACTATTGAGTCCGGCGAAATGCAGGCGGAAGACCGGCCCGGCGGGCGCAGGCGCAGGGCTGGCCGGCGGCTTGGGAGCCGGTGGGGCCGCAGGTTTCTTGCGGCAGCCGGTCACGGCGATTCCACAGGCGATCAGGAAAGCAAAGGCAAGTCGTCTCATCGGTGCGTTTCAATTGCCAAAAGGCGGCGGTGTTGGCAAACGGAAACCCGCCGGTGGGACTACGGTGTTGTTCGCAGACGCGGGCAGCAGTCAGGAGTCGGGAGCCACGAGTCGCGCGCGATGTTCCAAGTGCCGCAGTCGTCCGCCGACTTCTGGCTCATGGCCCCTGACCCCTGATATTGGCTGTCCCCTCCCGGTGGACCACGGTAGTCTCGCGTCAGAACAATGACTCCTGAACTGCTCCAGATTTTGCGCTGTCCGCAGACGCGGCAGACGCTCGCGGTCGCGGAAACGGCGATGGTTTCGCGGCTAAACGAGCTGGTGACAGCCGGCCAGTTGCGCAACGCAGCCGGCCAGCCCATTACCGTGAAGCTGGACGGGGGGCTGGTGCGCGCGGATGGCAAGGCGCTTTATCCCGTCCGCCGCAACGTGCCGGTGCTGCTGGTGGACGAGGCGATCACGCTGCCATCGCATGCGTGATGGGGACAGGAGTGTCCCCTTTACGGCGGATTACTTCGTCAACTCGGCAAGCTTGGGAGTGATGGCGTCGGCCCAGATTTGGTAGCCGGCCTTCGAGAGGTGGAGGAAGTCGGGCATGATTTCCGCCTTGAGCGCGCCCTCAGTGAGGAACTTCTCGCCGATGTCGAGGTAGTGAACGCTCTTGCCGTCGTGAAGCTTGGCGATCTTGGCGTTGACCTGCTTGAGCTTTTCCTGCTGCGGACCGAACACGCCGTCGGGCTTGCTGCCGCGCGGGAAGATGGCGAGGAGGAGGACTTTCGTTGCCGGGGATTTCGCGTGGATGGCCTTCACGATTGCGGTCACGCCCTTGGCGATGCCGTCGTCGTCATCGGAGCCAGAGTTGTTCGTGCCAATCATCAGCACCACGGCCTTGGGCTTGATGCCGTCGAACTCGCCGTTGGTGATGCGCCAGAGAACGTGCTGAGTGCGGTCGCCGCCGATGCCGAAGTTGGCGGTCTTGTAGGCGGCGAAGCTCTTTTCCCAGACTTCCTTGCCGTTGCCGCGCCAGCCGGCGGTGATGGAGTCGCCGAGGAAGAGCACATCCACACCGCCCGCCTTGGCGATTGCGACATAGCCCTCGTGGGTCTTGAGGAAACCGGCGTCCGGCTGGCCATTGCTGAACTTCGGCGCAGCGATGTCAGGCGGCTGGACGGGATTGGGAATCGTGGGTTTCGCATCCTTCTTCGCGTCCTTCTTGGCGTCGGTCTTGGCCTGTGCGAAGAGCGGCGAGGGGGAGGCAAGAAGGGTGGCAAGAGCGAGGGCGTGGAGGAATGTGATCCGTTTCATTGGTTGGTATTTGGTTTCAGAACGAGCGGTTTGGACGGGTTGGCGCTGTGGATGTTCAAGTCCCAGGTAGGGTGAGACTCTGTCGAACCCCATTTGCCGACGCGGTCGGCGCGAGCGCAGCGAGCATTTTGGTCATCTCTTCTGAGATGCTCGCTCCGCTCGCGTCGCTATCGCTCGAATTGGGGTTCGACGGAGTCTCACTCTACCGGGGTTGTGGATTCTTCCGGTTCGGGCGGCAGCACAATCCACAACTCTCCCTGCACCTCCACGACGCGCAGCGACTTGAGGCTGAGGCCACCGCAAGGCCCGTGGATGCACCGGCCGTTGAGCGGCTCGTAAATCGCGCCATGCGTGCGGCAGATGAAGAACTCGCCGTCGGTCGTGAAGAAGTCGTTGTCGTCATCCAGCGGCATGGGGATGTGCCGGCAGGCGTTCTCGTAGGCGACGAGGTGCCCGCGCACGTTCGCCGCGAAGCCCTCGCGACGGATGCCTTCGTGGGTGAAGACGAACTTGCGCGTCGTGCCGGGCGGGAGGTCGGCGACGGGGCAGAGTGGCTGGGAGCGGGTCACGGCGTGCTGCGTGTTTCGTGCTGCGTGACTACGGCCGTGCGCTCTCGAACCGAATCACGCAACACGGAACACGGAGCAAGCGGCTGCTTTGGGTCAGAGGCGGGCAATCAAAAGTTCGCGCTGGAAAATAATCTCCTTCGGCAGTTGCGAGTAGAGCTTGATGAACAGCTCGTCCTGCTGGAGCACTTCGCGCCGCCATTCCTCAATGTCCGTGCTCTGCGCCTGCTCCAGCCGCTCGGCGTTGAAGCCGCCGAGTCCGTCGAGGTCGAAGTCGTGCGCGCTGGGCACCCAGCCGAGCAGCGCCTCGTTCGCGTTTGCGTCGCCCCGGCAGCGGTCCACGATCCACTTGAGCACGCGCATGTTCTCGCTGTAGCCGGGCCAGAGGAACTTGCCGGCGGCGTCCTGGCGGAACCAGTTCACGTTGAAGATGCGCGGAGGATGCTTGATCACGCGCCGCATCTGGAGCCAGTGGCGGAAGTAGTCGCCCATGTTGTAGCCGCAGAAGGGCAGCATCGCCATCGGGTCGCGGCGCACCTGGCCCACCGCGCCTGCCGCGGCGGCGGTGGTCTCGGAGCCGATGGTCGCGCCGACATAGACGCCGTGGACCCAGTTGAAGGCCTGATACACCAGCGGCATCGTCGTGCTGCGGCGGCCGCCGAAGATGATGGCGCTGATGGGCACGCCGGCAGGGTCGTTGACCTCGGGTGCCAGCATCGGGTTGTTCGTCATCGGCGCGCAGAAGCGGCTGTTCGGGTGCGCGGCCTTCTCCTTCGAGTCCGGCGTCCAGCGCTGACCGCGCCAGTCGAGGCATTCGGCGGGCGGCGGCTCATCCTTGCCCTCCCACCAAACGTCGCCGTCGGCGGTGAGCGCGACGTTTGTGAAGATGGTGTCCCTCCTCATGCACTCCATCGCGTTCGGGTTCGACTTGTGGTTCGTGCCGGGCACGACGCCGAAGTAGCCCGTCTCCGGGTTGATGGCGTAGAGCCGTCCGTCCGCGCCGGGCTTCATCCACGCGATGTCGTCGCCCACCGTCCAAACTTTCCAGCCGGCGAAGCGCGCGGGCGGCTTGAGCATGGCGAAGTTCGTCTTGCCGCACGCGCTGGGGAACGCCCCGGCCACGAAGATTTTCGCCCCATCTGGCGACTCGACTCCCAGCACGAGCATGTGCTCGGCGAGCCAGCCTTCGTCGCGACCCCAGTGTGATGCGAGCCGCAGCGCCATGCACTTTTTCCCGAGAAGGACATTGCCGCCGTAGTTCGATCCCACCGAGATGAGCGTGTTGTCCTTCGGGAAGTGCGCGATGCAGCGGCGGTCCGGATTCACATCGAGCATCGAGTGGACGCCGCGCGTGAAGCGGGCATCCGCGCCGAGCTGCTCCCAGGCGACTCGACCCATGCGCGTCATGATGCCCATGCTCAGGACGACGTAAATGGAGTCAGTCAGCTCCACGCCCACACGCGCGAGCGGCGAGCCGGGCGGCCCCATGAGAAAGGGCACGACATACAGCGTGCGCCCGCGCATCGCGCCATCGAGCAGGTCGTGGAGCTTCGCATACATCTCGGCTGGCGCGGCCCAGTTGTTCGTCGGGCCTGCCTCGTCCTGCGTGGGCGTGCAGATGAATGTGCATTGCTCCACGCGGGCGACATCGTTGGGATTCGAGCGGTGGTAGTGGCAGCCCGGCCATTTCTGCTGGTCGAGCGGGATGAGGATGCCGCGCGCGACCGCCTCGGTGGTGAGCGTTTGCTTCTCCCCTGCGGAGCCGTCGCACCAGTGGATGGTGTCGGGCTGGCAGAGGCGGGCGACTTCCCCGACCCAGCGGGTGACGTGGAGGTTGTCCGTGTTGCAGGTGCCGGGGGGTTGCGTGTTCATGGGCGTTGCATCCGCAATGGTTCGAAGCTGAGGGGAAACGTAGCGGAGGGTGCGCCCGGGTCGAAACCATTTTTTAGCGGCAGCGCGGCGCGGGGCGCTCTCAGTTTCTTGCAGACCCGATGTGGCGAGTGAAGCAGCTGGGCCGCTTCTCCTGCTCGTAATCCTGATCCTGCTCCGCTGGCAGATACACGAGGGAAGAGGGGAGGGAGCAGGACGAGGATCAGGATTACGAGCAGGAGCGGCAAAGCCATTGCGTTGCAAGAAACTGAGATGCGCCACAAAGCGCGCCACAGACCCGCGCTCCAAAACGCACTGCTCGCCTGCGCCGCAGCTTGCGGCGTGAACTTTCATCTCTCCTCTGCGTCAGTAGCCAGATGCCAGCACCCATTGCGACCCCGGGAATTTCCGCAGCCGCTCCACCTTCCAGACTCACCGAGAGATTGCTCTCACTCGATGCCTATCGCGGCTTCATCATGGCGCTGCTCATCTGCAACGGCCTGGGTTTCGCCACCTTCAAGAACGACCCGACGCTGGGCTGGCTCGCTGCGCAGGTGGACCATGTGAAATGGGAGGGCTGCGTCTTTTGGGATCTCATCCAGCCTGCTTTCATGTTCATGGTCGGCGTGGCGATGCCTTTCGCCTTCGCCAAGCGCCAGGCCGCTGGCGACTCGTGGGGCCTCCTGTTCCGGCACGCGGCGCTGCGTGCGCTGAGCCTCTGCCTCGTCGGCATGGCCCTCGACTGCGTCACCGGCAACGCCTTCACCATCGGCTTCATGCGCGTGCTTCAGCAAATCGCCATCGGCTACCTGCTCGCGTTCTTCCTGCTCGGGCGCAGCTACTGGGTGCAGGGAATCACCGCAGCGCTCATCCTCATTGGCTACACCGCCGCGTGGATGCTTTACCCGGGCAACGACCCCGCCGGACCTTGGGTGATGGGCAACAAAAACATCGGCTCCACCTTCGACCTGTGGCTGGTGGGCCGGAACTACGGCGGCTTCTACGTCGGGCTGAACGCGGTGCCCGCCACCGCCACAATCCTCTTCGGTGTGTTGTGCGGACGGCTCGTCGGCAGCGGACTGCCCAAGCCGCGCGTGATGCAACTCCTCCTCGCAGCCGCCATCGCGGGCTTCGTCCTCGGCGGCCTTCTCAGCGCGGGCGCGACGCCTCTCGTCCCGATGGTCAAGCGCATCTGGACAGCGAGCTTCACGCTCTGGGCCGCAGGCTGGACCATCCTCTTCCTCCTCGTGTTCTACTGGCTCATCGAGGTGCAGGGCTGGCGTCGCTGGCCGACCTTCCTCGTGGTCGTCGGGATGAACTCCATCTTCGCCTACAGCATGGCGCAGCTTTTCCGAGGCTCCTTCTTCGACCGGGGCATTGCCGTTTTCTCCAAGCCGCTCGTCGCGCTGCTGCTTGACCGCCCGCACCTTGCCGACGCCATCGCCAGGCCCGCGAGCTACGCGTGGCCCGAACCTCTCGGCCTGTGGGGAAACGTGCTGCAAGGCGCGCTCGTGCTGCTTGCGGAATGGGCCGTCCTCTACTGGCTCTATCGGCGGAAGATTTTCTTCAAGCTCTGAGCTCCGGTTCCGAATCGAGCCACGGATGAAACACGGAAGGGAGCGAAGTCTGCGGACAAGCGTGGCGGTCTGTCATCCGCGTCCGTGCTGCTCTCCTCCGTGTTCAACCCGTCCTCGATCCGTTGCTGAAAATGTCCCGCCTACTGCCACGGCAGCCTGTCCAAATCCACATTGCCGCCGGTGAAAATGATGCCGACGCGCCTGCCGCGGAACTTCTCAGGAGCCGCGAGCACGGCGGCCAGCGGGACGACACCGGACGGTTCCACCACGAGCTTCATCCGCTCCCACACAAGGCGCATCGCGGAAATGATGTGCTCCTCCGTCACGGTGACGATGCCTCGCGCGTGCTGCCGGATGACGGTGAAGGTGCGTTC
Organism: Verrucomicrobiota bacterium; assembly: GCA_016235545.1. Classification (GTDB taxonomy): domain Bacteria; phylum Verrucomicrobiota; class Verrucomicrobiia; order Limisphaerales; family SXTU01; genus SXTU01. Next base: position 38,356 of record JACRKB010000290.1, read on the forward strand.
GCTCAACGACGCGCGCAGGCCGTCGGCGATGGTGGCGGGATTCGTGTTCGCGAGAAGTTTGCCCTCGCGCAGGGAACGAAAGGCGTCGTCAGCGATGGCTGGCTCGGCTCCCCAGACTTCGACGTGCGGTGCCAGTGCGTGCGCGACGAGGCAGAGGCCGCTCAGCAATCCGCCGCCGCTCACGGGCGCGATGAGCACATCGAGCAGCGGAACCTGCTCAAGGAATTCCAGGCCCACCGTGGCCTGACCCGCGATGACCACCGGGTCGTCGTAAGGGTGGATGAACACAGCGCCGGTCGCGCTCTGGATGCGGTCAGCCTCGGCCTGGCGTGCTGCGAGAGTCGGCTCGCAGAGCGTGAGCTGGCCGCCGTAGGCCGCGATGGCGCGCTGCTTGATGAGCGGGGCGTTGCGCGGGACTACGATGTGGGCCGGGATGCCGCGCTGCCGCGCCGCGAGAGCGAGGCAGGTGGCGTGGTTGCCGGAGGAATGCGTGACGACGCCGTGGCGGGCCTGCTTATCCGTGAGCTGGCGCACGGCGTTGAGCGCGCCCCGAAACTTGTAGGCACCACCCTTTTGGAAGTTCTCGCACTTGAAGTGGAGCGCCGCGCCCGCAAGGGAGTCAAGGCTGCCGCACGTCAGCACCGGCGTGCGATGGGCGGTGCCCGCAATGCGCTCGGCGGCGGCGTGGATGTCGGCAATTGTCGGAGCCACAAAGGCGGCGAGTTTAGGAAGGGGCGCGGGCGGTGCGCAACTGTGGCGTGCCGAAATGTCGAAATCACCTGCCCGCCGGGTCAGCGGCGGCGGCGGCGTCCAGCCGGACAATGTCCAGCCGGATGACCTCCAGCATGTCGAGGCGCTCCAGCACTTCCTTTGTGGCGAGCTTGGCATCGGCGCCCTTGGAGCTGGTCTTGGAGGAATACTCCGTCCGCCGCCGCAGGTAGGTTAGCAACGCCTGCCGGTGGTCGCTGATAAGCCGGGCCAGCTCGACGGGCGCGGTGACTTGGAGGAGTTGCAATTGCTGCGTCGCCAGCGCGACGGCCTGCTCGTGCTGCGCGAAGTCCGTGTTTGCGATGACCTCGCGCAGCGGCAGCTCCTTGCGGCCCGGCACGGCGTTGGTGCCGAGCCGCACGGCGATGGCTGGAGCGAGGATTTCCTCGATCTGGCGCAGCCCGTGGTCCACCGAGAAGCGCATGAGCCGCTCCCGGCCCGTGAAGTTCATCCAGACCACGGCCCACCATTTCTCCGCGTCGAGCATGGTTTGAAAATGGGGCGCGTAGCCGCGCAGCAGGGCGATCTGGCTGTTCAGATAGCCGGGCAGCTGGCGGAGAAAACCTTGCAGACAAGCGCGCCCCTCCGGCAGGTAGAGCAGCTCGGCGACGAGCAACTGCGCGGTGCATCTGAAGGCTTCCCACTGCTCGGCGTTGAACTGGTCCGGCCGCGCCATGCAGAGGTCGGCGAAGGAAACCAGATGCCGCCCGCGCAATTGCCGGCGGGCCTCGGTGAACACGTCGGGATGCGCCGCCTGCATGACGGAGGTGAGCGTTCGGATTTCGGGAATCAACGAATCGCCGTGCAACGCGAGCAAATGCTTGGCGAGACCCTCTTCAAGCCACAGGGGAATCTCGGCGGGTCGTTGTGATGTGTTGCCCCGGTTCGCGACCTCCAGCAGCAGCGCCCGCGTCAGTGCCCGCATGAGCCGCGTGCGCTCCAGTTGCCCTGGCACGACGATCTGGTAGCGCCAGCCACCCGGATTCCAATGCGACTCGATCACGACTGGCTCGGTGGGCCGCAGCCCGCCACGCACGTTGATTTGAATCCGGCCCGACCAAGTGTCGGAGAGGCCCAGCTCGTGGAGCAGCACCGTCTTCACCCGCTCGCACGTCAACACGAGCAGCGTCGGGTCCATCTGGAGGTGATTTGTCTCGATGAGCGAGAGCGATGGCGGACCGAGCGCCGAGCCGGGCAGCGCGCCCAGGACAACGAACTGATCCGAACGACTATGCAGGACCATGAGTCCTTGCGAGGGCACGAGCGGCTGCGCGGAAAGGCACGCAACGGTCCAGCCCATCACAAGCCCGCACACCAAGGCCGCCTTGAGCAGCGCTCGCCTGGACTTGGCAGGGCAGTGGAACATGGGTCAGGCCTTGGCCTTGGCAGACTTGGTCTCGGTCTTGGCGGGCTTGCTCTCCGTCTTTGCAGCCGTGGCGGCGGGAGCTGCCTTGCTCTCAGCGCCGCCCTTGCTCTCGCTTGCGGAACTTGCGGCAGGGGCCGAGTCCTTCTTCGCCGCCTGTTTGTAATTCTCGCTGCGGTAGTCGGTGATGTAAAAGCCGCTTCCCTTGAAGATCAGGCCCGCACCCGTGCCCATGAGGCGACGGACCTTGCCCTTGCCCCACCGCTTCTGGCCACAGCCCTCCTTGAGGCAAGTGGACAACGCGGTGTCCTTCATCGATTGGAACTTTTCGAACTGATGGCCGCACTTGTCACACACGTAATCGTAGGTAGGCATAGGATTCAGGACTGAAAACGAAGAGTGGATAATGGCACTCGCCGTCGGGCCGTCAAGGCACGGGGCCAAACTTCGTGGGCCCGCAGGGCAAAGCCGGGCGCACTGGAAGCAACAGCGGCGCATTGGGCATCGCATTGGCGGCGCTGGGACTGGAACACGGGCTGGGGGCCAGCCGGCAAGTCGGCGATAGGCTCAGTCAGTTGGTGAGAGAGGACGGGAGCTTGGTGGCGGTGCTGGTGTGGTGCGCGCCCGCCTGGCACTTGAAGGCTCTGGATGAAACGGCGGGCCGGGATAAGCGGTGACGCGCTCCAAGCGTTTGAAACTGGTGGTTCAACTGCGGCGTTTTTTGGTTTTGGAAGCAACGCGGCGACCCAAGCTGGCCTGCCAGTGCCTGGGCGCGGGACTGCGTGAATGTTAGGTGGCCAGTGGGGAGGCCAGCACGGTTATCAGCCGGAACCATGCAGTTGAAATCCGATGGCTTCGCTCAAACGCAGAAACGCGGAAGACGCAAAGATGCGCGGAGAAGCCACTGGCGAAGGCCACCAGATGGTGAACACAAACTGCTTGGATCAACTCTGCGTTCCTCCACGCCCTCTGCGTCTCGGCGTTAAAGGAGCGCGTCTCCAACTGCGTGGATTCGGATCAGAGCGTGCCCATTCCTTCACGCGACGCGTGTCGGGTCAAATGCTGAACAGGGAAGGGGAGGAGTTCTTCATAGGGAAAGCAGGAAGGCAGGAATCGAAACGACGAGGTCGAGTCATCCGTCGTAGTTCCCTTCTCCTGCCTGCTGGCTCTCCTTTTGGAAACTCCCCTCCTACGCGAAGGTCACGCTCGGGAACTTCTTCTGCACCGCCGCCTTCTGCTTCGGCCACTCGTGCGCCTTCCAATGCGGCCAGTCGCATGTGCTCGTCAGCCGCTTGCCGTCCGGTGTGCAGAGCCAGAGCTTCACGGGCACCACGCCCTCGCAGACCAGCGGGTGAGCCTCCAGCTTGAAGCACTCCTGCAGCTTAACCTGTGCCTCGGGCGACATCGCGGTGCGCCCGCCGCCCTCGGCCTCCTCCGAGTAAACCAGCTTCACCGGCTTGCCTGTTGGCCACGGGATTTGCATTGGCGTCAGCTCTTCCAGCCAGCCGACTTGCTCCGGTGCGAGATGCGCGGCGAAGCCGGCTTTCAGCGGTGCCCCTTGCGCTTCCTTCTGCAACGTCAGCCCCGCAAACGCCCGCGCCAGCGCGGCGGTCGAGGCCGCATCATCAAACGGCGGGTATTCCAAATCCGGCAAGGCGGCCGTCACAAGGTTCACCCGCGCGATGAACTGCTTCACCTCGTGGCCCAAGTTCGGCAGCTCAAACCAACCCTGCATCGCCGCAGCCGCCAGACACTGCCCCGCCGCCACCGGCTCCACCTCGCGCTGATGCTCGTGCCCGACGACCAAGTCCCGGAACCGCGCCAGCTTCACCGCCGCCACACGTTTGTGAGTGCGGTCGAAGATGTGTTCCACCGTCGCGTGCAAGTGCTGCGGATACAGCTCGCGCAACCACTCCGGCTTCACCGCCGTGGCCAAGCCCAGCAACGTCAGCGGTCGCAGCGCCCCTGCCGTCTCGCGCATCGCCGCCGCGACGAACATCGGCGCCTTCTGCACCACGCTCTCGCGCATCAAAGTCCCGCGCCTGCCCTCCGTCAGCTCGCACTCCAGCGTCCCCTGGTCGCGACGTAGCGCGAGCTGGTCAATGAACCCGGCGGTGAGGCACTTGAGCAGGGCGTCTTCGGCGGGTGCGGACGTCTTCGTGGCCAAAGTAATTAGTGGCTTAGTAATTTGTGGGGCATCGGATTTCGCTGCCGCATCGGACTGATTACTAATCACTAACGACTTCTTACTTTCCCGCTCCGCAATCGCCAGCACCTGCTGAAACGTCAGCTCCACCTCCCGCGCCACCTTCGCGTTGATGCCGCGACTCCGACACACGTCGAGATTAAACCGGCAATCCTGCGCGAACTCGAACGCCCGCATCAGCGTGATGAAGTCCGAATCCTCGCTCGCCTCAAACTCCTCCCGCGTCTCCGCCGAGCGCGCATCTCCCCGCTGAACACGCGTCAGCAAATCTCTTCCGCTCACCAGCGCCGCGCACAACGCCGCCTCCCGCACGCACCCGCGCCTCCCGGCCTCCACGAGCATCCGCGAGTAACGCGGGTGCATCGGCAGCCCGAGCATCTGGCGGCCTGTATCCGTAAGGTCCGACTGAGAGGATAGAGGATAGAGGATAGAGGATAGAGAAGAGCCGCCGCTCGCCCCTCTATCTTCTATCTTCTCTCCTCTATCCTCTGCCTCCTCGCGCAGCGCACCCAGCATGACCAGCAACCGCTCCGCCCGCTCCACCGCCGCCGGGTCCGGCTTGTCGAGCCAGTCAAACGTCACCGCGCTCTGGATGCCCAGCGAGTGGAGGAGCAAGACCACTTCCGCCAAATCCGCACGTTGAATCTCCGGCGTGTTGCGCTCGGGCCGGTTCAAGTGCCCGCTCTCCGTCCACAGCCGCCAGCACGTCCCCGGCGCGGTGCGGCCCGCCCGGCCCTTGCGCTGGTCCGCGCTTGCTCGGGAAATCTCCTCGATGAACAGCGTTTGAATCCCGCGCTCCGCATCGTAACGCGCCACGCGTGCCTCTCCGCTGTCCACCACATGCCGGATGCCATCAATCGTCACGCTCGTCTCCGCCACGTTCGTCGAGACAACAATCTTCCGCCGCGCGCTCGGCGAGAACGCCCGGTCCTGATCATCCTGTGAAAGGTCGCCGTGCAGCGGGATGAAGTCGCAATCCTCCGCCAGTCGCGCGGCCCGCAGCGCGTTGATCGTCGCATTGATCTCGCCCATGCCCGGCATGAACACGAGCACATCGCCCGGGCCGCCGTGGTTCACGATGCGCTCCACCGCCTCCGCGGCCTGCTCGGCAGCGGGCGCGCGGTTGAGATGCTCCGCATGCCGCACTTCGACAGGAAAGCTGATGCCCTCGCTGACGAGGGTGGGAGCATGAGAGAAAGCGGGCAGGTGAGAAAGTGAGAGGGTGGGCAGGTGTGCCGTTGAGTCAGTGCCTTCGCCCACTTTCTCGCTTTCCCACTTTCCCACCTGCTCACTTTCCCGCCCGCCCGCTTGCCCCAGATACTTCGCCACGGGCTCCGCATCCAAGGTCGCGGACATGACAACGATGCGCAGGTCCGGTCGCGATGATTGCTGAAGCCGCTTCACCAGCGCGAGCGCCACGTCACTCAGCAAGTTACGCTCGTGGAACTCATCGAACAGCACCGCCGCCACGTCGGACAACTGCTGGTCATCCTGCAACCAGCGCAACAGCACGCCCTCCGTCACGAAGCAGATGCGCGTCGCGTCGCCGAGCCGGTCATCGAAGCGGATCTGGTAGCCGACCTCCTGCCCCAGCTTGCACCCGCGCTCCCACGCCACGCGCGCGGCGACCGTCCGCGCGGCCACACGGCGCGGCTGGAGCACGACGATGCGGAACGGCTTAAGGAGGGCATGGGCAATAGGTGATGGGGAATGGGGTGAGTTGCCGGACGCCTGCCGC
>JACRKB010000292.1 GCA_016235545.1 Verrucomicrobiota bacterium
AAGTGCTGGGACGGAAGCGGCTGCGGACGTGGGCGTCCGCGCTCCTTCGCGGTCGCGCAACTCCAGTGCCGCGACCATCGCGAGGATGCCGGGGACGTTTTCGGTGCCAGCGCGGCGGGCCTCCTCCTGCGAGCCGCCACGCAGAAGGGGCTCGACGCGGCCTTTCGACGGGCATTTCAAGAAGCCGACGCCGCGGGGGCCGCCGAATTTGTGCGCGCTGCCGCTGGCCCAATCGCAGTCGCCAAACGCTGCGGCGGGGAGTTTGCCGAGGGCTTGCACAGCGTCGCAGAAGAACGGGATGCCGTGCGCCCGGCAGAGGGCGAGGATTTCGTGTGTGGGCTGGATGACGCCGGTCTCGTTGTTCACGGCCATGGCGGCGAGGAGGCCGGGGAGTTTTGAGTTTTGAGTTTTGAGTTTTGAGTTGGCCGCTGGCCCTTCGGCGCGGCAGTTGCGGAGTTGGGCACGGAGCCATTTCAAGTCAACGACGCCGGCGCGGGTGACGGGGATGAGGCGGTGGCGGTTCGGGAAATGGTGGCGCGCGGCTTGCGTCACGCACGGGTGCTCAATGGCGGAGAGCCAGACTTCGGCGTGGGGCGGGAGCGTGTGCGCGGCGTGGTGGAAGAGGGTGTTTGCGGACTCGGTCGCGCCGGAAGTGAAGACGATGTCGAGGGCATCGCAGCCGAGCAGGCGGGCGAGCCTCCCCCTCGCTTCGCTCAACGCGGCGTCTGCTCGCGCGCCGACGCGGTGCAGGCTGGAGGGGTTGCCGATGAAGCGCTCAGCCGCGTCCAGCCACGCCTGCCGCGCGGCGGGATGGAGCGGCGAGGTCGCGTTGTGGTCGAAGTAGAGCACGGCTTACTTGCGCGCAGTGGCGCGGATGAAGGCGCGAAAAAGTTCGGCGAAGTGCGGATGACGGTCGTAGAGACGCTCGGGGTGGAATTGGACGGATTGGAGGAAGGGCAGTTGCCCCGCGTCCTTGAGTTCCATCGTCTCGATGACTCCGTCGGAGGTGGTGCCGGTGACGCGGAGCGCGCCGGCGACGCGGGCGACGGCTTGATGGTGCGTGCTGTTGGTGCCGGTCCGCGTGGTGCCGAGGAGGGCGGCGAGCTGGGAGTCCGGCGCGAGGGACACGTCGTGGACAAGCTCCATCTTGCGCTCAAGCTGCTTGTGAGCGAGCGCGCCGGGGAGTTGCGCCGGGATGTCCACGATGAGTGTGCCGCCGAGTGCGACGTTGAGCATCTGATGGCCGCGACAGATGCAGAGGAGAGGCTTGCGCTGGCGGAAGACTTCATCCACGAGGGCGAACTCCAGCACGTCGCGCTCCGGCTCCACGTCCTTGATGGTGGCGGCGATTTCTGGTGGCGTGTCAGGCGCGTAGTGCTTGAGCTCGATGTCCTCGCCGCCGGTGAGCAGCACGCCGTCTGCACGGCGGACAAGCTCGGCGATTTGGTCGCGCGTGGCGGTGACGGGGAGGATGAGGGGCATCCCGCCAGCGTCGTTGATGGCCTGCGTGTAGCGGTTGGAAAGGCTGATCGAGGCGTCGGCAAACTCAGTGCCGGCGGCCTGCTGGCAAGGAGTGACGAGGATGAGCGGTGGCATGGGATTCTTATCAGGAGAGCAGGAGGGCAGGAGAGAGATGCGCGCGGGCGGCGTGGAGCTTCGCTGCTTTCTCCTGCCCTGGAGCACGGCCCTCCGGGCCGCAGCGGGTGAAGGGGGCAAGAAGAGTTTGAAGTGCGCAGCCCAGAGGCTTCATCCATGCGCTGCGGATGGGACGCCCGCGCTCCGGCCCGTGGGTGGTCGCGGGCTGCGTCCAGATGCACACGGCGGCGCGGGGCCTCGCTGCTTTCTCCTGCCCTCCTGCTCTCCTCATAAAAATCTTCTTCCTCCTCGTCTCCTGCCTCCTAGTCGAGCTTCGTGCCGGGGTAGCGGTCGTAGATCATCTTCTTCACGCGGGTCTCTTCGTCGGGCGGCAGAAGGCGCCGGTTGATACGGCGGCGGACGGTGTCGAGGAGTTCGATCCAGTCTTCGAGCGGTGGGCTTTTGATGGGTTCCCAGTCTTCGCCGCGTTTGAGTTGGTGGAAGAAAAGCCACTCGCGACCAAAGCGGCGGACGGAGATTTCCAACTTGGTGCCGTCCTCGTTTTTGCGGGTCCAGCCGACTTCGGATTTGATGGCCATGTGGGGAGGGTGATTAGTGATTAGTGATTAGTGAGGAGTTGTCAGCCGTGTTCGCGGTTGCGGACGGCGCATGCTCTGCACCACAGCTACACACTTGGGGATGACAATCGCACCGAAAGGTCGGCGACGTGGTTCCTGTCATGCTCAATCCCCACCTCCATCACCATCGCTGCTGTTGCCGTCGCTACCGCCGCTCGGCCCAAGGTCAGGGCCTGTTCCGCCACCACCGCCGGCACCGGCACCGGCGGCGAGCCAGCCAATAATTAGGGAGCGAAATAGCAACGCGGTAGCTCCAGTCACCACGACGACGGCGCACACGCTGATGTTAATCTCTTTTGCTGTCATAAATGCCAGTTGTCCACCGAACGCGTAGTGCCAGCAACTATTTACTAATCACTAATCACTTCCGGCTTCGGTTACTCGGGCAAGTCCACGCTCGCCACGGCCATCGCGGCGATGCCTTCCTCGCGGCCGATGAAGCCCATGTGCTCGTTGGTCGTGGCTTTGATGCCGACCTTTTTCGGGTCGAGGCCGAGTGCGGCGGCGATGTTCGCCTTCATGGCCTGGACGTGGGGCATGAGCTTGGGGGCTTGGGCGATGAGGGTGGCATCCACGTTGACGAGGCGGCCTTGCCGCAAGGTGACTTGGCGCGCGGCTTCTTCGAGGAAGATGCGGCTGGGCGCGCCTTTCCAGCGTGGGTCGGTGTTCGGGAAGAACTGGCCGATGTCGCCTTCGCCAATCGCACCGAGCACGGCGTCGGTGATGGCGTGCATGAGGGCGTCGGCGTCGGAGTGGCCGTCAAGGCCCTTCGTGTGAGGGATGTCCACGCCGCCGAGGATGAGTTTGCGGCCCTCGGTGAGCTGGTGGACGTCGTAACCAATGCCGACGTGAATCATGGTTTGTTAGCTTTCAGCTTTCAGCGTTCAGCGTTCAGCAATTGGCAAAGTGGGCGCTGCGCTCCTTCGCTGAGTGCTGAGAGCTGTCCGCCGTCCGCTGTCCGTCACGCGGGCTTGCCGCCCTTGAGGGCCTTGACGCGGTAGCAGTGGAACTCGCCGAGTTCCTTGTGCGAGACGGTGGCGCGGTCGGCCTCAATGATCTTGAAGACCTTTTGATAAACCTCGGGGCCGATGAGCACCTCGCCGTCGTGCGCGCCCTTGCAGTAGTGCGAGGCGCGGGTGATGCCGGAGCCGAGCGCGATGAACTCCATCCGGTCACCGGTGCCGATGAAGCCGTGGAGCACCTCGCCGATGTGGACGCCCACGGCAAGTTCGCAGTGCGGGGCTGCCTGGCCTTTGCGCTTGGCGTTGATTTCCTTGACCGCCTGCTCCATCGCGACGGCGGCGCAGACGGCCTTCTCGTTCTGCTGCAAGTCCGGTTCCGGCGAGCCGAAGACGGCGATGATTTCCTCCCCGCCGGATTTGACGAGCGTGCCGTCGTAGCGGAATACGGCGTCGAGCGCCGCGCCGAGGTAGTCACGCAGCAGCGAGGCGGCTTCCGCCGGCGCGAGGCCGGGCACCACGGCAAAGCCGCGCAGATCGGCGAAGAGGACGGGGAGTTCCGACTTGAGCGTGGTGGGCTGGAGGCGTTCCAAGCGGAGGTTTTCCAGCAGCCGCTCCTGCACGCGCGGGGGGAATTTTGTGGTGATGCGGTCCAGCAGCGAGGCGTTGTGGGCGAGCTTGGCCTGCAACTCCTGGTTGAAGATGATGACGGCGATGTAGTGGGCCACGGCGAGGAGGAACTGCATGTCGTCCTCGCTGAAAGGCTCGCTGCGCTTCGGGTCGTCGAGGTAGATCGCGCCCAGCGGCTTTTCCTTGAGCAGGAGCGGCGCATACATGCCGGTCTCGACGGTGATGAGTTTCTTGTCGAGCAGGGCTGCCTCGTTGCTGCGCTGGAGGATGAACCCGTGTGCTTCCTCCATGACTCTGCGGGCGAGTGATTCGCTGACGATGACCTCGCCTTGCGGAATGCTCGCGCCGACCTGCACGCGACCGGTGGCGGAGTCGTGCAGCATGAGGGCGCCGCGCTTCGCGCCAGGGATGAGCGTGAGGACGCGCGTGAGGATGGCCTGGAGCATGTCCGGCAGCCGCATGTCGGGCGTGAAGGACAGCGGGACTTGATACAGGCTGGCGAGGCGGCGCTTGAAATCAGCGTCTGCCGTGGTGTCAGCGGCGGCAGTGACGACGACCGGGGCCGGTGGCGCGGTCACTGGCGCAGGGGTTGGTGGGGTCGGCTGCGGAGCGGCAACGGGAGCGGCGGCCGGAGTTGGTGGTGCGACAGGCTCGGGTGGTGCAGCGGGCGCGGGCGCGGCGGGCTTGGGCACTACGGAAACCTTGGGGGCCTCGATGACTGGAGCCGGTGCGGGTGCGGCGGGCTTGGGGACGGCTGGGGTTCCTGCGGGCAGGACGCCGACGCCCGGCTTGGGTGGAAGGATGCCTTGTGCCCCGGGTTTGGGTGCGGGAGCCGGGGCCGCCGACGAGGGCGATGGCCTCATGACGTTGACCGACGGGATGAGCATGTCGCCATCTGGCTCGGCGGCTGGCTTGGGCTGAACTGGTTTGGAAGCAGCAGCTTTGGGTGCGACAGCGGCGAATTCGACGCGGAGTGAAGTCTCTCCGGTGCGGATGACGCTCTGCGGGGTGATGGGGGCGTTCTCGATGTATTCGCCATCAACGACCGTGCCGTTGGTGCTGCGCAGGTCCTCGATCCAGACCTCGCCGTTGGTCACCTTGATGCGGCAGTGTTTGCGCGAAACGGTGGGGTCGGCCCCGAAGTCGAGGTCCGGCGCGCTCAACGGACTGAGGCGACCAATGAGAACCTCACCCCGATCAAAGGTGCGGATTTCTTCTTTGCCCTGATAGCTGTAGATGACTCGCATGAGCTTGCCGGCGCTGTTTTCGGTTGCCAACTCTGTCGTTCCTCGCCGGGCGGGCCGACGGGCACGCCGTGTGGCGATGCCGGGGAGACTAAACATCCGCCAGCCCCAACGGCAAGCACTTGCTGGAAAGCGAACGCGCGGAGTGGCCCGCCCCGGAGGGAGTGCATGGCGGGACCGGAGGAAAACGCCCCGCCAACCTCAACTTGCCGCCGCCGCGCCTCGCACTCGTGCGATGATGGGCGGCAGTTTTTCCAGCAGGTAGTCCACCTCTTCCGCCGTGTTGTAGATGCCGAGGCTGAAGCGCACAGAACCCTTCGCGCGCGCGGGCGAGAGGCCCATCGCCGTCAGCACATGGCTGGGTGCGAGCGAGCCAGTGGTGCACGCCGAGCCGCTGGAGGCGCAAATCCCCTCGCGGTCCAGCAGCAGCAATATCGCCTCCCCCTCGCAGCCTGCGAAGGTGAGGTTGCTCGTGTTCGGGAGCCGTGCATCGCGTCCGCCATTGCGGCTCGTGTCGGGAATGGTCGCAAGAATCGTCTGCTCCAGCCGGTCACGCAGGGCACGGATGCGAGAGTTCTCATCGTGGATCGAGGCCAGCGCCAGCTCGGCTGCGCGCCCGAAGCCGACGATGTAAGGCACGTTCTCCGTGCCGCCGCGCCGGCCCTTCTCCTGCCCGCCGCCGAGGAGATAGGAATGATACGGAGCCGTGTAACGGCAGTAGAGCAGGCCCACGCCTTTGGGCGCGTGCAGCTTGTGCGCGGAGAGGGAGAGGAAATCCACGCCCAGCTCATCCACGTCCACCTTGAGCTTGCCGGGCACCTGCACCGCATCGGTGTGGTAGAGCACGCTCTTGCTGCGGCAGATGGCGGCGATTTCCTCCAGCGGGAAAAGCACGCCCGTCTCGTTGTTCGCCCACATGACGGACACGATGGCGGTGTCAGGCCGGATGGATTTCTCCAGCAGGTGCAAATCGAGAGAGCCGTCCGACTCGACCGGCAGGAACGTCACGTCGTGGCCGCGTCGCCTGAGGAACTCGCAGTATTTGATGTTCGCGGAATGCTCGACCGCCGTGGTGAGCACGTGGCGCTTGCCCGGCTGCGTCACAAGCGCGCTGTGGATCGCCGTGTTGTTCGACTCCGTGCCACAGCTTGTGAAGACGATCTCTCGCGCGTCTGCGCCGATGAGCGCGGCAACCTGCTCGCGGGCGAGGTCCAAATCCTTCACCACCTGGTTGCCGAAGGAATAGGCGCTGGAGGCGTTGCCCCACAGCTCGGTGAAGAATGGCGTCATCGCCGTCACGACCTCGGGGGCGACCCGCGTGGTGGCGTTGTTGTCGAAGTAATAAATCCTGCGGTGGCTCATCTCAATCGCCAGCCTTCGGCCAGCGGGAGGGCGAGTCTAGGAATGAAGCCCCAAAGCGCAAGTGGGATTCCGGGGATCAGAGGCAGGCAGGTGGGAAAGTGGGCAGGTGAGAAAGTGGGAAAGTGGGACGGCGTTGGAGCGCTCCATTCCACTCCCTCACTTTCTCACCTGCTCACTTTCCCACCTTCTCAGCTTCTCAGCTCCTCACCTGCCCCATCTCAAAGCCGGAGCTTCAACAGGCCGACTTCCAGCGCGAGCGCCTCCTGCACGTTTGTGCGCAGCAGCCGCTGCGTCTGCTCCAGCACATGGAGGTTTTCCAGCGCCTCGGCGGCGCTGACGCGCGCGCCCACGGTCTCGGCCAGGCTCCGCAGATCGGGGAACGCCGCCAGTTCCGCTTCCGCACCCAACTTGCCCAGCCATAGATCGCGCAGCCACCAGTGCAGCGTCAGCAGCAGTTCGGCGCGCTGGCGGCGGTATTCGGCCTCGATGGCGGCGTCCAGCTCCTCTTCCCACTTCTCCTGCAGCTTCGGGTCGGCGTCCGCGTAACGCTGGAGCGGTGAGCGAGCGGTGAGCGTCTCCTTGATTCCATCCTTCAGCGCTGCGAGTCGCGCAAGCAACTGGCCGAGCACACGGTAGCGGCCCAGCAAGGTCTGCTTCGGTTCCGCGAGCTGCGCGCCGAAATCCCGCAGCCACGCGACGTGCTCCGGCGCGAATTTCCGACCGCCACCACCGCCGGCGAAATTCAACCGGAGGCAGCGGGAGAGGATGGTTTCAAAAAGCTGCTGCGGCTCGGCGGTGAGCAGGATGAGGATGCTGCGCGAGGGCGGCTCCTCCAGAGTCTTGAGAAATGCGTTCGTGGCCGATGGCGTCAGCCGGTCGGCGGCGACGATGACGCCGACCTTCCATTCGGCCTCGGTGGGCTTGAGATTGACGGTGTGAATCAGCTCCCGGATTTGGTCCACGGAGATGACTCGCGAGCGCATCTCGGGCCGGAGCCACTGCACATCGGCGTGGTTGGCGTGGTCAACCTTTCGGCACGCGAGGCACGCGTCGCAAGAATCCAGCGCCGCATGGCCGGCACGGCGCGGCTGCTGGCAGATCAACGTCTTGGCCAGCGTGCGCGCCATCCCTTCAAGCTCATCGAGAGCGTCGCCAGTGAACAGATACGCGTGAGCGAGGCGCCCGCGCTCCAGGCTGCGCTGGAGCAGCGCGACTGCCTGCTGCTGGGCCGGAAAATCTGCAAACGCCATGCGCGGATTCGACTGCGGCGCGAGCGCTTTGGCGAGGCGAAAGTCGAGCCGTGGCCGTGCGACGGCTTGGAGTCACCTTTCCCACGATGAGCCTGGATTCCGCAGTTGAACCTCACGCAAAGGGCGCAAAGGAAAAGACATTTGAAACCGCGACCTCTCACCCGTCGGGTGAAGGCTGTCGGCGCCTCCATTTTGAAAAAATGTCCTTCGGCGTTGCATCCTTCGCGTCCTTTGCGTGAACCAACTGCGGTTTTTAGGATGAGTTTCCCAATCACGGCGGTTGCCAGTCGCCGGCACGAGCGAGGCGAAGGATCCTGCGGACCGCGCCAGCGGGGCCGTGCACGCCGAGGGGTGCTTCTTCCCGCCGACGGACTTTCTCAATCGCGGCCAGCCCGGAGAGGACGCGGTGGGCGTGGGGATACTGAAGGATTACAAAGCCCCCTTCGGTCGGCGCGCCGAAACGGAGGAGTGTGGAAAGCAGTTGGGCCGGGAAAACTCGCCGCGGAATCGCATCACCGCCAAGCTGCTTCCCCCTCATCATCCACGGCCATGCGGACATGCTCGTGCCCTGCCAGCAGGCGGAGACTTTCGTGAACAAGGCGACGGCGGCGGGGTGCAGGCGCAGATGAACAACCGCCCCGGCAAGGCGCACGGCTGGCCCGAGCTTGGAAACGACCTGCACATCCTGGCCAACGCCTTCGACGAGCACCTGCGTGAGATCAAACCGGTGTGCCGATGAAACGCCGAGCTGCGCGGCATGGTCCTCCATGTCACCGATGGGAAGCGAAATATGCGATCGACCTGGGCCAGCGGATGGCGGAGAGGGAGGGATTCGAACCCACGGTGGTGTTACCCACGCACGCTTTCCAGGCGTGTGCCTTAAACCACTCAGCCACCTCTCCAACCGCCTAGCTTAAAAAATTTGCGCCGCTCTTGAACCCCGCAACCCGACGATGTGAGGCTGGTTGCATGAAACCGCAAAAGCGCATGCCAGCCCCGCCTGCCACGTTGGATGCGTGGCAGAAGACGCCGTATGCAAATCTGGTCCGATGCGTTCCATCAGGGAAGTATCTTGCGAGGATTCGGGTTCGCGGCAAGCTGATTCGCCAAAGCTCGAAGACCAAGGGCGCATCTCATTGTCTTGCAATGGACCTTGCGGCTGCGGAGAAACCCGCAGGGCTTCCGTCCCAGTAGCCGTGGGTGAAACCCACAGACACCGTCATCACGATGAGCCGACCCCGCAAAGGGTCGAACGAGCCGTGTGATATGAAGGCACGGGGAGTGTTCACCCCCTTCGGGGTTGCTGGCGTTGCGCCCTGACACCGTGGGTTTCACCCACGACTATTCTTATTGGAGCCTTGCGGGTTTTGGGCAGTGCCTCGATGAGGTCGCAAGAAACTGGGATGCACCCACGCTGGACGGTGACCGCAGAATGAATTGGTCCGAAACAGCGAGCCTTGATATTTTTCGGCCATGACTGCCCAACAAGAGGCGCTGCAGTTTCAGCAGGCCTTTCTCGAACGCATGGGCGGTGGCCTTCAGCTTTCGACGCTCTTCGCCACGCTGCCGATGATTGCGTTTCTGGCCAAGGATGAGCAGAGCCGCTTCGTCTGCGCCAACGTCCGCACGCTGAAGATTTTCAACCTGGAGCACGAGTGGCAGATGCTCGGCAAGCTGGACCGCGACTTCTTCCCCCGCGAGCTGGCCGCCAGCTTCGTGGATGAGGACCGGCGCGTCATGCGCACCGGTGAAACGCGGACCTATTACGCGCAGATGGTGCCGGACATCAACGGCCCGCTGAACTGGTATGTCGTCTCGGTGGCTCCTCTGTGCGATGCACGCCGGCGCATCTGCGGCGTGGCCATCGTGCTCTACGACTTGCACGAGGTCGGCGGCGTTACGCACCACTTTCAGCAGATGGAACCCGCGCTGCGCCATCTGCACACACACTACCGCGAGCCGGTCGAGACGAAGCAACTCGCCGCGCTCACGCATCTCTCCGAGCGGCAGTTCACCCGCCTCTTTCACAAGCTGCTTGGCGAATCACCCATGCGTTACCTCATCCGCCAGCGCATCCGCGCCGCCTGCCAGGATCTCATTGCAACAGATCGCACCGCCGGTGCCATCGCGCTCGACTGCGGCTTCTACGATCAGAGCGCCTTCACCCGCGCCTTCCGCGGGCAGACGGGGCAGACACCGTCCGCCTACCGCGAGCGGCACCTTGCGGAGATCAAGGTCCGCTGAGCCGGAACGCCGAAATGGAATGCCCGCGAAAAGGCGCAAAGCCAAGTTTCTGGCAGGAGAACATGGCAGGTAGAAATAGTCCCAGCTCCAGTCGTCCGTGACTCGGCTCCTCTGCGCCCTTTCGTGGCTGAACTTCGGAATTCGGCCTGAGCCGGTTCCATGAAGTCGGAAGCCAGTCGATGGCGAATAATGCCCAACCCAACCGATTGTCGAATGCACTGTTCCTCCCCAGCTTGCTGCGGCGTGAACGCCCTGCGCCCATTGGCTTTCGTGCATCCCCGCGTTTCCAAATTTGGTTTCATCAGGCGGTGCTGCGTCGGCCTGTCTCATGCATCCACGGGATGAAACGCCCGCGCGGAGATTACGGAGTGTTCGTTGCTTTGCTGGCGGCGGATTTGAGCCCGGCGCTGTTCACGGACAAGATGCGATACACGTGTTTCTCGCCGGCCTTGACGGTCTTGTCGGTGAACTGGAAATCCAGCAGCGGCGCGACCGGTGTGTCGCCGTAGCTCATGTTCTGGAAGAGCGGGCGGCCGTATCGGTTCTGCGGCTTCTCCGGGAACTGGGCGAGCGGCTGGCCATCTCGCTCGATGAGAAACGCCGTCAGGCCGCTCTCGAAGTCCGCCTCCGCGTCCCAAGCGAGCGCGATTCCATCGGGCTTCGCGGTGGCCTTCACGTTGGTTGGTGCGGGCGGCGGCGTGGTGTCCTCAGTCGCGCCGGTCTTCACATAGTGCGTCCACGCTTTGGCGAACGCTTCGCCCGGCAGCCACACGGACTCGGCGACGCTGCCGGAGAATTTCGCCGCAGGCTCGGCGGCGTCACCCATCAGCGGTGCGAGCCACGCTGCCTTTTGGTTCACGGGCTTGAGCGCCTGGCTCTTGCTGCCTTTCTCCGGCAGGCGCAGCGCGAGGCAGGCGTCGAAGAATGGAATTGCGAGATAGCGCGAGTCACCGGTCTCGTGCGCCGTGCGCGGGTCGGGCGCGAAGCCGGCGGGAGCGCCCTTCGCGCGGTAGGCCTTGAACATCGCCAGCGTGCCGGTCCATGCGCTGCTAAACCGCTTGTCACCATTCTCCTTCGCGCCGGGATTCATCATCATCGGGATGCCCATCGCGGCGGCGGGAATCTCCGGCTTCACGACCTCGCCCTTCTCCCAATACTCGAACGCCGTGCCGGAGCGGAACCAGATGGCGACGATGCGCTCGGGATACATCGTCTGCATGAGGCTCGACCAAAAGCCGCCGCCGGAATGGCCCCACAAGCACCACGGCGCGCGCTCGAGTTCGGGATGGCCGGACTGCGCGGCGAAGTCGGCGAGGCACTTGAGGAAAGTCTTGTGCGAGCCGTTGCGCGGGTCGCACCAGAGGCGACAGTTGTCCTTTTCCTCCTGGTGATACGAGGGCATGAGCAGCGCGCAATCCCACTTTTTGCAGAGCGCCTGCCAGTGCAGGTCGTGCGCGCCCGGCTCCGCGCCCTTGCGCGAGCCGACGCCGCAGCCGTGCTGGTGAACGACGACACCGCGCACAGTCTTCACGCCCTCGGGAATCCACAGCCGGTAGGTGACGCCGAGCGAAAGCTCGTTGGTCTGCGTGGACGGCGGGTAGGTGACTTCCAGATAGCGGCCTGCCGCCTTTGCGTTGGAAACCAAGGCTGTGAAGCACGCTGCCAGAGCGGCGAGCAAGGAAACGAGTTTGCGCTTTGAGTTCATTTGGATGCTTGTGGACGGAATGGAGGAATAAAGTTGTGCGATCAAAATCGTGTCACATGGACGCAGTTTGCTCCGCAGGCTTCACGAACTTCTGTGTCGTGGAGCGGGGTCTCCAAATTTCTGTCGGGCAGCGGAGATGTGCTGGGAAACGCCGGACTGAAAGGTGCCGCCGGGGTGATGTTCGTGGGCGAGGCAGAGGCCTGGCCAAGGGGCGCACGCTGCGTCGCTGAATTGTGTCACAGCGCTGGCCGCTGTGCCGCCGGCGGCACACTTGGGACGGTTTCGTGGCGGAATGCGCGGGCGTTGAAGCGGCATTCCCCTGCAAAAAATGGGCGTTTCAGGAGTATTTCTCCCAAAGCGAACTGCTGGCACCGGCACTGCTGGGAGGAGCTTGGCTTTTAACAACTTCATACTATGGCAAAAGTTTTGGGCATTGATTTGGGCACGACGAACTCCTGCATGGCGGTCATGGAGGGCGGCGAGCCGCTGGTTTTGGAAAACTCTGAGGGCAAGCGCACGACTCCCTCGGTCGTGGCGTTCACCAAGTCCGGCGAGCGCGTCGTCGGCGAGGCCGCCAAGCGTCAGGCCGTCACGAACCCGCGCAACACGGTTTACTCGGTCAAGCGCTTCATGGGCCGCAAGTTCACCGAGGTGCAGGAAGAGTTGAAGCGCGTGCCCTACAAGGTGGTGCGCGCCGCCAACGGCGATGCCGCTGTGGAGGTCGAAGTGGACGGCAAGCCACAGCAGTTCAGCCCGCCGGAAATCTCCGCGATGATCCTCGCCAAGCTCAAGGCCGACGCCGAGACGCGTCTCGGCGAACCGGTCACGCAGGCAGTCATCACGGTGCCGGCCTATTTCAACGACTCTCAACGCCAAGCCACCAAGGATGCAGGCAAGATCGCCGGCCTTGAAGTGCTCCGCATCATCAATGAGCCGACCGCGGCTTCGCTCGCCTACGGCCTCGACAAGAAGGCGGACGAGAAGATCGCCGTGTATGATCTCGGCGGCGGCACGTTCGACATCAGCGTGCTGGAGATTGGCGACGGCGTCTTTGAGGTGAAGGCCACCAACGGAGACACCCACCTCGGCGGCGACGACTGGGACAACCGCATCATGGATTGGATTCTCGACGAGTTCAAAAAGGAATCAGGCGTTGATCTCCGCAAGCAGCCTGACGCTCTCCAGCGCATCAAGGAGGAAGCTGAGAAGGCGAAGATCGCGCTGTCCAGCGCGCAGGTTTATGACATCAACCTGCCCTTCGTGACAGCCGACGCCAGCGGGCCAAAACACATTTCCTCCAAGCTCACCCGCGCCAAGATGGAGCAGCTCTGCGACGAGCTTTTCGAGCGCACCATCGCGCCTGTGAAGAGCTGCCTCAACGACGCCGGCCTCAGTGCCGACAAGATTGACGAGCTCGTGCTCGTCGGTGGCATGACCCGCATGCCACGCGTGGTCGAGACCGCCCGCGCACTCGTCAGCAAGCCGCCGCACCAAGGCGTCAACCCGGACGAAGTCGTCGCGATCGGTGCTGGCATCCAAGGCGGCGTCCTCAAGGGCGAAGTGAAGGACGTCCTCCTGCTCGACGTGACTCCGCTCTCGCTCGGCATCGAGACGCTCGGCGGCGTCTTCACCCGGCTCATCGAGCGCAACACGACCATCCCCACGCGCAAGTCGGAAATCTTTTCCACCGCGAGTGACAGCCAGCCCGGCGTCGAGATTCATGTGCTCCAGGGCGAGCGCCAGTTCACCCGCGACAACAAGACCATCGGCAAGTTCCACCTCACGGACATCCCGCCCGCGCCGCGTGGCGTGCCGCAGATCGAAGTGACCTTCGACATTGATGCGAACGGCATTCTCCACGTCAGCGCCAAGGACCTTGGCACTGGCAAGGAGCAGAAGATCACCATCACTGCCAGCAGCGGCCTCTCGAAGGACGAAATCGAGAAGATGCGCAAGGACGCCGAGGCCCATGCCGACGAGGACAAGGCCAAGCGCGAGGAGATCGAGGCACGCAATGAAACCGACGCCCTCGTCTATCGCACCGACAAGCTCCTAAAGGAAAACGGCGACAAGCTGGACGCCGCGACCAAATCCAAGATCGAGGACACCGTGAAGCAGGCCCGGGAAGCGCTTGCCGGCACCGATGCCGACAAAGTCCGCGAGGCGCGCGACAAGTTGAACGAAGCCGTCCAGGCCGCCTCCGAGCAACTCTACAAGGCCGCTGCCGAGAAAGCCCAGGCCACGAAGACCGCCACCGGCGCACCCGGCGCGGACGAGAAGAAGGCGGACAAAGACGAAGGCCCGGTCATTGACGCCGAGGTCGTTGACGAGAAGAAGAAGTAGCCGCAGCAGCCTGCCTTCCCTGACGATCCATTGAACACAAGCCACTTTTCCCGCTGCGCGTGCTGCGGGATTTGATTCGCAGTAAATCAAACAAAACAACAAACACAGAAACACACCATGGCACTAAACGTGAAACCCCTCGGCGACCGCGTCCTCGTGGAGCCGGCTGAGGAAAAAGAGACCAAGAAGGGCGGCATCATCATCCCCGATACCGCCAAAGAGAAGCCGCAGGAGAGCGTGGTCCGCGCTCTCGGCACCGGCAAAACCGACGACGACGGCAAGAAGGTTCCCTTCGAGGTCGCGGTCGGCGACCGCGTGCTCGTCAGCAAATACGGCGGCACCGAGATCAAGATCGACGGCAAGGAATACAAGATCATGAACTGCGACGACATCCTCGCGGTGATCAAGTAACCCCGGCCAAAACCATTAACCCAGAAAACAGAAACTACTATGGCAGCAAAACAACTCCTGTTCGATGAAGCCGCGCGTCAGACGCTCCTGCGGGGCGTCTCCAAGCTCGCGAAGGCAGTCGCCGCGACCCTCGGCCCGAAAGGCCGCAACGTCGTGATCGACAAAAAGTTCGGTTCTCCGACCGTGACCAAGGACGGTGTCACTGTCGCCAAGGAGATCGAGCTCGCTGACGCCTACGAAAACATGGGCGCTCAGATGGTCCGCGAAGTCGCCAGCAAGACCAGCGACTCCGCCGGTGACGGAACCACCACGGCCACGGTCCTCGCTGAAGCCATCTTCCGCGAAGGCCTCAAGCACGTGACCTCCGGCGCGAACCCCATCGGCATCCAGCGCGGCATTCAGAAGGCCGTGGACGCCGCTGTCGGCCACCTCGACAAGATCGCCAAGAAGGTCAAGGACAAGGAAGAGATCAAGCAGGTCGCGACCGTCTCCGCAAACTGGGACGCCACCATCGGCGAGATCATCGCCGACGCGATGGACAAGGTCGGCAAGGACGGCACCATCACGGTTGAAGAGGCCAAGTCCATTGAGACCACCCTCGACGTCGTCGAAGGCATGCAGTTCGACAAGGGCTACCTCAGCCCCTACATGGTGACCAATGCGGACACCATGGAAGCCAAGCTGGAAGACGCCTACATCCTGAACTTCGAGAAGAAGATCACGTCCCTCAAGGACCTGCTCCCCTTGCTCGAGAAGGTCGCCAAGGTCGGCAAGCCCATGCTCATCATCGCCGAGGAAGTCGAAGGGGAAGCCCTCGCGACCCTCGTCGTCAACAAGCTCCGCGGCATCCTGAACGTCGTGGCCGTCAAGGCGCCCGGCTTCGGTGACCGCCGCAAGGCCATGTGCGAGGACATCGCCATCCTCACCGGTGGCAAGTTCATCAGCGAGGACCTCGGCCTCAAGCTCGAGAGCCTCGAACTCGCCGACCTCGGCCGCGCCAAGAGCATCGTCGTGGACAAGGAGAACACCACCATCGTTGAAGGTGGCGGCAAGTCCTCCGAAATCCAGGGCCGCGTGAACCAGATCCGCCGCCAGATCGACGAGACCACCAGCGATTACGACCGCGAGAAGCTCCAGGAGCGCCTCGCCAAGCTCGCCGGCGGCGTCGCTGTCATCAACGTCGGTGCAGCCACCGAGACAGAGATGAAGGAAAAGAAAGCCCGCGTCGAAGACGCGTTGCACGCGACGCGCGCAGCTGTCGAAGAGGGCATCGTCCCCGGCGGCGGCGTGGCTCTGCTCCGCTGCTTGCCCGCGATTGACGCCGTGAAGGGCGCCAACACCGACGAGCAGCTCGGCGTCGAGATCGTCAAGCGCGCTGTCGAATGGCCTGCCAAGTGGCTCGCCAACAACGGTGGCTACGAAGGCTCCGTCGTCGTGCAGGAGATCAAGAAGCGCAAGGGCAACGAAGGCTTCAACGCCGCCACTGGCGAATACGAAGACCTCGTCAAGGCCGGCGTCGTGGACCCCAAGAAGGTCACCCGCGCCGCGCTCCAGAACAGCAGCTCCATCGCGGGCCTGCTGCTCACCACCGAGTGCCTCATCACCGACTTGCCCGAGAAGGACAAGCCGGCGGCCGGCGGCGGTGACCACCACGGTCCCGGCGGCATGGACATGTAATCCAGCCCCTCGGTCCATCACGGGCTGAAATTCAACAGGCCGGTCTGCGCAAGCAGGCCGGCCTTTTCCTTTGGCTGCGAGCGGGCACATCGCAGTTCTTTGCAGGGAAACGGGCGAGACTGGACAATAGCTCGAACTCCGAACTCGGCGCTCCGAAGGAGCACAACAAACCAGCCCGGGGCAACGCCCCGGGACGTGCGACCACGGGTGGCAAAGCCCTGAAGGGGCGGCGCAAAAATGTCTCCCCCTTCAGGGCGGCGAGGCTCGTTGCCTTTCACCCAGGGCGTTGCCCTGGGCTGGTATGGGGCAGGCTTTCAGCCTGCGATTGCGGCGTTCGGGATTAGCTGGCCGGCAATGGGCCGGCTCCTCTTGCTCGTAATCCTGCTCCTCACTTCTCGTTTCATTCTGCGGAGCAAGATTAGGATCAGGATTACGAGCAGGAGGGGAAAAGCCACGCAATTGCAGGAAATTGGGATGCGCCCCTTGCGGGCAGGGGCGGGGAAAATTGCGTGCCTCGGCGAGGGGCTTGCGCCATGCTCGGGCGCATGAGCGTGCCACGTCAGATTCGCAACGTCGCGCTGGCGGGCTTCATGGGCGTGGGCAAGTCGTCCGTGGGCCGGCTGGTGGCTGCCGAGCTGCAGTTTGAGTTTGTGGACACGGATGAGGTCATCGAAAAGCGGACGGGGGTGAAGGTGAGCGAAATCTTCGCCCTGCACGGCGAGGAGGTCTTCCGCAAGTTTGAGCGCGAGCTTGTCGCGGAGATGACCTCGTGGAGCGGCAGGGTTATTTCCACAGGCGGCGGGCTGGTGGTGGAGCCGGACAATCTCGCCAGCCTCAAATCGCATTCGCTCGTCGTCTGCCTCTGGGCCTCGCCGGCCACGATTTACCAGCGCACGAAGCACCAGACCCATCGCCCGTTGCTGCAGGCGGCCGATCCGCTGGCCAAAATTCGCGAACTGCTGGCCACGCGTGAGGCGGCCTACAAGCAGGCGGATGTGCTGGTCAACACCGAGCAGCGGTCCATCAAGGAAATCGCCGCCCATGTGCTGCACCACATCCGCGCGGCGCGGCACGACCCGCCGCGGCTGTGAAGGCGGCCATCCGCCAGCGCGCCCGCGAGCTGGGCTTCGAGGATTGCCGGTTCACCACCGCCGCGCCACCGGGGCACACGGCGCAATTCCAAAGCTGGCTCGAAGCCGGGCAGCATGGGGAAATGGCCTACCTCGCGCGCAACGCGCACAAGCGCGCGGAACCGGAGCAGGTGCTGGCGGGGGCGAGGAGCGTCATCTCGCTCGCGGTGAGTTACGCGGAGGGGGAAGCGGTCAGCGGTCAGCGGTCAGTGGTCGGCGAGGGAGGCGAGCGTTCGTCACTGAACACTGAACACTGGCCACTGACTACTGGAGTCGTCGCCCGTTACGCGCGCTTCGCGGACTATCACGATGTGCTGGCCTCGCCGCTCAAGCAGCTCGCAGAAACGGTCAACCAGTCCGGTGGCCCGGGCACGCGCTCGCTCTGGTATGTGGACACGGGGCCGTTGCTGGAGCGCGACCTCGCGCAGCGCGCCGGACTGGGATTCGCCGGCAAGCACACAAACCTCATCAGCCGGCGGCTGGGCAACTGGTTCTTCCTCGCCGAGATCATCACGACGCTGGAGCTGGAGCCGGACACTGCGGAGAAGAATCGTTGCGGCTCCTGCACGCGTTGCATCACGGCCTGCCCCACGCAGGCCATCACCGCGCCCTTCCTGCTCGACGCGCGGCGCTGCATTTCCTACCTGACCATCGAGTTGAAGGGGGCCATCCCGGTGGAGCTGCGGCCTGCCATCGGCAACCGCATCTACGGCTGCGACGATTGCCTGGCGGCCTGCCCGTGGAACAAATTCGCGCAGGAGGGACGCATCATGCGAGGCAACGCGCGCGCCGACCTCGCGCAGCCAGACCTGCTGGAGTTGCTCGCGCTGGACGACACAGGTTTCAAGCAGCGCTTCGCGGGCACGCCGATTCTGCGCACGAAGCGTCGCGGCCTGCTGCGCAATGTCTGCGTGGCGCTGGGCAACGTTGGCAATGCCATGTCGCTCCCGCACTTGGAGCGGGCCGCCGCAGACCCGGAGCCGCTCATCGCAGAGCACGCGCGGTGGGCCATAGGGCAGATCACCGCGCGCCACGATGAAGCGCCGAAGGGTTAGCCACAAAGAGGTTCAACAGGCTCAATACGGAAAACCACTGGGCGGCGCGGCAGCGGTTGAGGCCAACACATTCAGGCACGCGGTGCTATCTCCCATTGGGCCTTCTCTCCCTTGTTGTGGCCCAACCTTCCCGCAGGTTACCTGCGCGCGAAGATGCGGTTGGCCTCCTCCAGCGTCTCCTTCGACCCGATGTCATACCAGATGCCCGGCACCGTCCAGGTGAAGACCGGAGTGCGCGGGTAAAGCCACTGGACGAGCCGGCCCGGCTGGTCGGGGTTGTTGCCCTCGGCGAGGTATTGGGCCACGAGCGGGAGAATGGCGCGCGGGTAGTAGTAGAGCGCGATGCCGATGAGCGTGCTGGCGGGTTGCTCAGGCTTCTCCTTGAAGTCGGCGATGACGCCATCGCGGTCCACGGCCACGACTCCGTATTTCTTCGCCGCTTCGAGGCTGCCCACGTCATACAGACCGAGGACCGGGGCGTTCTTCGCACGGCAGAACTCGCCAAACGCGCCGAGCTTCTCGCTGAACAAGTTGTCGCCCGCCACCACAATGATGTCGTCATCCACGCGCTCGCGCTGGAGCACGAGGTTCAAGTCGCCGATGGCCCCGAGCTTGTTCGAGTCGTCCGTGGATCCGTCGTTGACGATGGTGAAGGCGAAGGGCGCGCGCGTGGCGTAGTCGTCCGCCCATTTCTGGAAGTGTCCGGCGAACTTCGCGTTGGTCACGACATAGACACGGTCAATCCCGCCGATGGCCGCGAGGTTGTCCATCACGTAGTCAATCATCGGCTTGCCAGCCACGGTCAGCAGGGGCTTGGGCTGGGTGAGCGTGAGAGGATACAGGCGTGTGGCGTAACCAGCGCCGAGAATGAGGACTTTCATCGCGCAGCGTTGTAGGCGGAACGCCAGCCGGTGTCAAAAACAAGCCGCGCGCGGTGGCGAATGACGGCATCCGGTCAGGTCACTAAAGTCTTGCCGCGCCAATAGTCGTTCGCATAATGCGCCCCGCAATTGGGGCGGGGTCGTAGCTCAGTTGGTAGAGCGTCTCGTTCGCAATGAGAAGGTCGCAGGTTCGATTCCTGTCGGCTCCACCAACCCAATGGCGCAAGGCTTGTCGAGTTGCACGCTCCGTCTGGCGCCGCGTTTTCGACCCCCGCTTCAGTGAGCCCTGCACGCCAACCAAGGCACGCAGGGTGCCATGAAAAATACGCTCGCTCAGCTTCTCGGGGAACCTGCTTTTTCACCGCACTGGCATCGCAAGAGCGAGGTTCTGACTTTTCCCGGTGAGTTGGCCGCACTGCGGTCGTAGCGTTACGGCCGCAATGGTGTTTCGCCCGAACTCCGAGATGGAATGGCCGTGAAAGGGTGCAAAGAGAGCTAGGCCAGGTTTCTGGCAGGAGAACGGGGCGGTTGGAAACAGTCCCAGCTCCAGTCATCCCAGACTCGGCTCCTTTGTGCCCTTTCGCGGCTGAACTTCGGAGTTCGGGCCCAGAACAGTGAGGAACCTCAATTGCTCTCATTCAACTTTCAACTCCCTCCTCCAATCTGGCGCGTTGGAGAGTGGCAATTTGCCGACAAGTAGCTACTCTGCGCGCGTGAAGACTGTGAAACTTGCCAGCCATTTTCTCTTTGCCGCCCTTGCTGCCGCCGGGGTTGCAAATGCCGCGGCCCAGCCCGTCACCGGCCTCGCCGCCATCCACGTGCCGGAGGGCTTCAGGGTGGAGCTTGCCGCCGGTTCGGATCTCGCTCCTTACGCGATGTTCGGCGCTCTCGACGAGCGCGGCCGCCTGTTCCTCGCGGAATCCTCCGGCAAGAACATCAAGGGCCTCGCGATGGCGCAGGCGCCCGAGTGCCGCATCCGAATGATGGTGGACACGGATGGGGACGGCACCTTCGACCGGAGCACCATTTTCGTGGACCGCGTGGGCATTCCGATGGGCGTGCTGTGGCATGACGGCGCGCTGTTCGTCGCATCGCCGCCGGATTTCCTGCGCTTCGATGATGTGGATGGTGACGGACAGGCGGACACCCGGACGGTGTTGTTGAGCGGCTGGAACGTGCGCGGCACGGCGAGCCTGCACGGGCCGTTCCTCGGGCCGGACGGCTGGCTGTATCTGACCGACGGCCGGCATGGCTTCGACATCAACACGAAGGAGGGCACGAATTTGAAAGGCCTCGCCTCGCGCATCTGGCGCGTGCGCCCCGATGGGACGCAGCTGCAGTCCTTCGCGGGCGGCGGCTTTGACAATCCAATCGAAGTCGTGTGGACGCCTGCCGGCGAGATGGTCGGCACGATGACATATTTCGTGGACCCGCAGCACGGCCAGCGTGACGCGCTCATGCACTTCCTGCACGGCGGCGTTTACAGCAAGTGGCACGCGAGCGTCGCCGAGTTCAAGCTCACCGGCGATCTCATGCCGCCGATGACGAGGTTCGCGCGCATCGCGCCGGCGGGGCTCGCGCGGTATCGCGGAACGAGCTTTGGTCCGGAGTTTCAAGGCAACCTCTTCAGCGCGCAGTTCAACCCGCACCGCGTCCAGCGCCATGTCGTCGCCCGGCACGGCGCGACGTTTGCCACGGCGGACACGGATTTTCTCGTCTCCAGCGACCCGGACTTTCACCCGTGCGACGTGCTGGAGGACGCCGACGGGAGCCTGCTCGTGGTGGACACGGGCGGCTGGTATGTGGACCAGTGCCCGCTCTCCCGCACCAGCAAGCCGGAGTTCAAGGGTGGCATTTACCGCGTGCGCCGCGCGGGTGCCGCAAGGGCGAACGACCCGCGTGGCGAGTCGCTGGGCTGGAAGCAGCTCCCGCCCGCCGCGCTGGCGAAGCTGATCGAAGACCCCCGCCCGTTTGTCGTGGACCGCGCTGTGGAGGCGCTCGTGAAAATGGGGGAAGGCGCGGTCGCCCCGCTCGCGGAGCTGCGCCGCAAATCCGCCAGCACGGACGCGAGGTGCGCGGCGGTCTGGTGCCTGTTCCGCATCGGTTCAACGAAGGCTCTCGCCGAAGTGCGCGCCGCGCTGCAAGACAGCTTGATGGAAGTGCGCATCGCCGCCGCGCAAGCCGCTGGCCTGGGCGGTGACAAGGAAGCGCTCGACGCATTGCACGCGATTCTCCAGCAGGACCAGGCGCCGGTGCGACGCGAGGCCGCCACTGCGCTGGGGCGCATCGGCGACAAGCGCAGCAACGGCCCGCTCGTCACCGCCGCCGCGCGTTCAGCCGACCGCTTTGAGGAGCACGCCCTCACCTACGCGCTCATGCAGAATTTCTCGCGCATGACGAACCGGAACGTGGGCGTCGCGACCGCGCAGTTGGCGAGCCTGCACCCGCGCAGCGCGAAGGCCGCGCTCATGGCGTTCGACCAGATGGACGGGAGCCAGCTCATGATGTCGCACGTCGAGCCGCTGCTGCGGAGCCGGGACGCGGAGCTGCGCCGCACCGCGCTTTGGGTTTTCTCGCGTCACCCTGACTGGGCTGCGGGCGTGCGGGACCACCTGAAGTCGCGCTTGAAGGCGGACAAGTGGGACGCCGGCGAGCAGGAGTTGCTGCGAGAAACCTTGTTGAGCCTCGCATCCGACACGGTGTTGCAGGGTGTGGTGGCCGTGGCTCTCAACACTCCGGAAACGAGGGAGGAGCGCCGCCTCTTCCTGCTCGATGTGCTGGAGCGCAGTCCGTTGAAGAAATTTCCCGACGTGTGGAATCAGGTTTTGAGCGCGCTTCTCGAAGGGCAGAGCCCGACGCTTCGCCTGCGGACGCTCGTGCTGGTGCGCGCGCGCGGTTTGACGGAGTTTGACAGTCTGCTGCGCCGTCTCGCCGCCGCCCTGCCGGAGACCAAGCCGGTGCGGCTCGCGGCCATTGGCGCATTGGCCGCGCGGACCACGCCGCTGGCCACGAACCATTTCAACTTTCTGGGCGAGACTCTTGCCGGCAAGGACTACTCCCAGCGCACCACCGCCGCGCAGGTGCTGGGCAAGGCGAAGTTGAGCGAGGCGCAACTGGTGAGGCTGTCGGAGTCGGTGGTGGCGTCGGCGGACAGTGTGACGCTGCTCGCGCTGGCAGAGGCGTATCGCGGCGGCAAGAGCGAGGGCGTGGGCAAGGCGTTGCTCGCCGCGCTGGAGCGGAACAAGTCAGCCGCGGAGGTGTTGAGCGTGACGCAGCTCACCGAGCTGGTGGCGAGCTATCCTGATGGCGTTCGCTCTGGCACGAAGACGTTGGTGGGCCGCATCGAGTCGCTTCAGGCCGAGCGCATCAAGCGGCTGGCAGAGCTGGAGCCGCTGCTTTCCGGCGGCGACGTGGGGCGAGGCCGCGCGGTGTTCTTCGGCCAGAAGTCCCAGTGCTCCGCCTGCCACGCCATCGGCAAGGAAGGCGGCACGCTGGGGCCGGACCTGACCTCCATCGGTGCGATTCGCTCCGGGCGGGACATCCTCGAGGCGATTGTTTTTCCGAACGCGACATTCGTCCCCGGCTACGAGCCGATGCGCGTGGAGACGAAGGATGATTACGTGACCGGCAACATCGTGCGCGAGGACAGCAGCGCGGTGGTGATGAAGCTCAACGCCGTGCTGGAGCAGCGAATCCCGCGCAGCGACATCAAGAGCATCACGCCCGGCGCGATCTCCGTGATGCCGGAGGGGCTGACAGCGGGGCTGACGAAAGAGGAGCTGCTGGACCTGATGGCGTTCCTTCAGGCGCAGAACGGGGAGGGCTGGTTGACGCCGCAGCGGAGGGGGAGCAGGTGAGGGATAGTGTTCAGCAATCAGTGTTCAGTGGGGAGCGCGTGACACAACCGTAACGATGTTCCAGCGAAGCACTGAAAACTGATTGCTGAACACTGAACACTGCTTACTTCTTCGCCTTCTTCATCGCCGCCTTCGTCGCCGCCTGCAATTCGTCCAGGTCCGGCTTCAGTTCTTCCTTCGTCTCCCGGCCCATGCGGTCGATGAAGAGGATGCCGTGGAGGTGGTCGGCCTCGTGCTGGATGCAGCGCGCCAGCAGGCCGCCGGCGCGGAAGGAAACCTTCTCGCCCTTCTCGTTGGTGGCGGACACATCCACAGACTCGGGCCGTTCGATCTCGCCGTAGATTTTCGGGAAGCTCAGGCAGCCTTCCGGGCCGGCCACGGGGTCGCCGACGGCTTTCACGACTGGATTGAGCAGCACCAGCGGCATGAGTGAGTTCGGGTCCGCTGGCTGGCCGTCGAGGTGCAGGGTGGAGGGGCGGTCCTCGATGGGACGGATGTCTATCACCGTGAGCTGGAGCGCGTGGCCGACCTGCTGTGCGGCGAGGCCGACGCCGTGGTGCGCCTCCATCGTCGCGAACATGGCGGCGATGAGCTGGTGGATTTCCGGGGTGACTTCGGTGACGAGCGCGCCCTTTTTCCGGAGGATTGGGTCGCCGTATTTGTGGACAGGTAATGTCATGCGAGGGAATCGGGGGCATGCCGCGATTGGGCACAGAGGATGCAAAGCAGAGCCTCGGAACAAGCGGGTTCCAGCGCCACCAGCGATGCTGTAATATGCAGAGCCATGCTTTTTGCGCTCTCTGTGCTCTTTCGCGGCTAATCCATCTTGATGCCAGCAATCTGGAGAATCCGGTCGAGGTCGTCGTCGTTGAAGAAGCGGATTTCCACCGCGCCTTTGCCCTTGCGGTAGCGGAGCGCGACTTTGGTGCCGAAGCGTTCCTGCAACTTGGTTTCCAGGCTTGCGGTATGCACGTCGCGTGGCGGGGCGGGCTTGCCGCCGGCCGCCGATTTGACCGGCGCTTGCGTGCTGGATTGCTGGAGGCGGGAGACGAGGTCTTCGGTCTGGCGGACGTTCAGGCCGTCCTTGAGCACGCGTTCGGCGGCGAGCTTTTGTTCTGCCGCACCGGTCAGGCCGAGGATCACCTTCGCGTGGCCGACGGAGAGCTGGCCGTGGCGGAGGTAGGCTTGCAGCTCGGGGGCAAGCTTGAGCAGGCGAAGGGCATTGGCGACGACGGCGCGGCTCTTGCCGACCTTGGCGGCGGCAATTTCCTGCGTGAGCTGGAACTGCTCGATGAGTTGCGAGTAGCCGAGCGCCTCCTCGATGGGGTTCAGATTCTCGCGCTGGAGGTTTTCGATGAGCGCGAGTTCGATGACGGTGCGGTCATCAGCCTCGCGGACGATGACGGGGACGGTTTTCAGGCCGATGAGCTGCGCTGCGCGCCAGCGCCGTTCGCCGGCGATGAGTTCAAAGCCATCGCCGCGCGTGCGGACGATGAGCGGGGAGAGGATGCCCTGCGCCTGGATGGAGTCGGCCAGCTCGCGGAGGGTGTCCGCCGCAAAATCCTTGCGCGGCTGAAAGGCGCACGGATGCACGCGCTCGATGGAGATCGGGCGGACGTGCTCTCCGGGCGCGGTGGGCGCCGGCGGGGCAGGGGCGGGCGCGGGCTTCACACCGGCGGCCCCGCCTCCCAGCAACGCGCTGAGGCCGCGTCCCAAAGCAGGTTTAGACATGGCGCGAAGAGTGGAAAAGGGAGGCGGGGTTGTCGAGCGGGTTTGCGCCACGCCAATGCGCTTTACTTGCAGGAGGGCGGACCTTAGAAGAACACGCGCTTTCTGACAGCCCGCTGATTCACAGCGTCGCGGGTGGCAGCGCGAGCATGGCTGACAAATCCATTTTTATCGCAGGACATCGCGGGCTGGCGGGCAGCGCGTTGCTGCGGCACTACACACGGCTCCCCGGCTGGCGGGTCATCACCCGCACCCACGCGGAGCTGGAGCTGGAGGACACCGCGGCCGTGCGCGCGTTCTTCGCGCAGGAGCGGCCCACGCACGTCGTGCTCGCCGCTGCGCGCGTGGGCGGCATCCACGCCAACCGCACCTTCCAGGTCGAGTTCCTCCTCGACAACCTCCGCATCCAAAACAATGTCATCGAGGCCGCCGCCGACTTTGGCGTGGCGAAGCTGCTCTTCCTCGGCAGCTCGTGCGTGTATCCCAAGCACGCCCCGCAGCCGATCAGCGAGGACGCCTTGCTCACCAGCGCGCTGGAGCCGACGAACGAGGGCTACGCGCTGGCCAAGATCGCCGGCCTGAAGCTCTGCGCCTACTACCGCCGCCAATACGGGCGGGACTTCATCAGCGCGATGCCCACGAACCTCTACGGGCCGAATGACAACTTCGACCTGGAGAAATCCCATGTGCTGCCCGCGCTCCTGCGCAAGTTTCACGAGGCGAAGGCCGCCCAAGCTCCGGCGGTCGCGCTCTGGGGCACCGGCTCGCCGCGCCGGGAGTTTTTGCACGCGGACGACTTCGCCGAGGCCTGCGCCGCGCTGATGGACAGCTACGAGTCCGACCAGCCCATCAACGTGGGCGTGGGTCAGGACGTGACCCTGCGCGAGCTGGCGGAGTTGATTCGTGGCATCGTGAGCTACCCCGGCGAGATCGTCTGGGACAGCACGATGCCCGACGGCACGCCGCGCAAGCTGCTGGACGTGACCCGCATCAACGCGCTCGGTTGGAAGGCGCGCATCCCGCTGGCCGAGGGCATCCGCAGCACCTACGAGTGGTATTTGAAAAACTCCCCCGGGAAGTGACGGGCTGGGGCGCGGGAGCGGGCCCGCAGCCAGTCGTGCTGCGCTCTGGGCAAGGCCTGTGAAAACAGCTTTTCCGCAATCGCAGACCGCGTTACAACCACGCCCATGACCCGCGCACTCGCACTGTTCCTCGCCATTTCCCCGCTCCTGCTCGTTGCCGCCGAGAACCTCCCGCCCGTCGGGATGCCCCGTCTGGCACGCACAAATCTTCTCGTATATCGCGACGTGGCCGGCCGCATCCAGCCGGTGAAGTCGCCCAAGGACTGGCTGCACCGGCGAGCGGAGATCGTGCGCGGCATGGAGCGCGTGATGGGTTTGCTGCCCGGCAGCGAGAAGCGCTGCGCGCTGGACGTGAAGGTGGAGGAGGAGACCGACTGCGGCAGCTATGTCCGGCGGCTCATCACATATCAGAGTCAGCTGGGCGGGCGCGTGCCCGCCTTCCTGCTGATTCCAAAGGCTGCGTTGGACGGGAAGCAGAAAGCCCCCGCCGTCCTCTGCCTGCACGGCACAGACAACAAAACCGGCCACGGAGTCGTCGTCGGTCTCGGCGGCAAGCCGAACCGCCAATACGCCGCGGAGCTTGCGGAGCGCGGCTTCGTCACGCTCGCGCCCTCGTATCCGCTGCTGGCGAACTACCAGCCCGACATCAAGGCGCTGGGCTGGGAGAGCGGCACGCTCAAGGCCGTGTGGGATAATCTGCGGGGACTTGATTTGCTGGAGTCGCTGCCGTTCGTCAACGCCAAGGTTGGCTTCGGCACGATCGGCCACTCGCTCGGCGGGCACAACTCGATTTACACAGCCGTCTTCGACAAGCGAATACAGGTCATCGTCTCCAGTTGCGGCCTGGATTCCTACCTAGACTACTACGATGGCAATCCGAAGAACTGGGAGCCGGAGCGCGGCTGGTGCCAGACCCGCTACATGCTCAAGCTCGCGGGCTATCGAGGGCGGCTGGAGGAAATCCCCTTCGACTTCCACGAAATGGTCGCCGCTCTCGCGCCGCGCGTGTGCTTCATCAACGCGCCCATCAAGGACTCGAACTTCAAGTGGGACAGTGTGGACCGCGTGGCCGCTGCTGCCGCGCAGATTTACAAGCTGCACGGCAAGCCGGGAAACCTGCTCGTCGAGCACCCCGACTGCGACCACGACTTCCCTGACGCGATGCGCGAGAAGGCTTACAAGCTTTTCGAGACCCACCTGCGCGCGCCGTAGCAGGTAGCCTCCGAGGTAAGGAGGCGGACGCGTCCGTTTTACGCGCACCGCAGGAAGCGCATCCACGAGTCGCCGTGCTTCATCGTCTTCCGCTCGTCCCAAGTCGGCGGCACTTCGAGCGTGTCGCGCTTCGAGTGGCCGAGGATGAAGAGGCCGCCGGGCGCGAGCAGCTTCGGCAGATTGGGGTCATCGAGAAGCCGTTGCGCGAAGGACTCCGAGCGCTTGCCGACGTTCTTCTCGCCATAGGGCGGGTCGGCGAGGATGAGGTCGAAGATCACGCCGTTCGCGACGAGTTGCGGCATCGCGACAAACACGTCCTGCACGCGCAGGTGGAACTTCTCCCGTGGCAGTCGGGCATCAATGACGTTCTGCTCGATGAACCGCGCGTGCCGCGACGACAGCTCCACGCACACCGCGTCCGCTGCGCCGCGGCTCAGGCATTCCAGGCTCAACGCGCCCGTGCCGCCGAACAGCTCCAGCACGCGCGCGTCCAGCACGCGCTCGCCGAGGCTGTTGAAGACCGCCTGCCGCACGAGGTCGGGCGTGGGCCGCACGTCGAGGCCTTTGGGAGCCTTGAGAATGCAGTTGGCAGCGGTGCCGCTGATGATGCGCATGGGCCAAGCGTGCGGCAGTGACAGCGGGAAGTCAGGCAGATTGAACGTGAGCCGGGAGCGGAACCCGACCGGTAGGGTGAGACTCCGTCGAACCCCATCTGCCGACGAAGGAGGCGCGAGCGAAGCGAGCATCTTGGTTGGGCGTGGGCTTTTCCGGGAAGCTCGCTTCGCCGCGCTCGAAATGGGGCTCGACGGAGTCTCGCCCTACCGGGCGAGGCGGCTCGACGTGCGTTTGGCAGCTCACTTGAACTGCGCGCGGGCGCGTTTCTCAATGAAGACGCGGGCGTCGGCCAGAAGCCTCTCGCTGGTCAGCTTCTTCTCGGTGGATTGCGCGACGAGCGATTCTGCGCTCTGCACGGCGCGCTTGCGCAAGTCCACATCCGTGTTCGCCCGGCCGAGGACGCCGTCGGCGCTGGCTTGCCGGAGCTTTAATTGGCTTCGCTCCTGCGCAAGCCTCAGGACGGCGTTTCCGACGTCGTTGGTTTCCTTCTCCAAGGTCTTCCGGGCCGATTCCAAATCCCTCACCTTCGTGCTTAACACGGCGACCTGTTGCTCACGCGCGGCCTTGGCGGTCGCGAGCCTGGCCTCGACCAGCTTCAACTGCTCCTCGGCCTTGGCGCGGGACTCCTTCATCTCACGCTCGATTTTCTCGCAGGTCGCCTGGGCGGTTTTCGCGGTGGCGGACCTGGCCTTGGACTCAGCAACCAAGCGGTCCAGCTCGCGCTTCGTGGTGTTGGTGGGAGCGGCCTTCCAAGCAGCTTCCGCCTTTGCCCGCGCGGCCTCGGTCTGCTCGGCTGAAAGCGCTGCGCTCCTGCGCGCGCTCTCGGCGGAACGGACCCGCGTGACCTCCTCCGTCTTTGTCTGCTCCAGCTTGCGGCGCGCACTGGCAAGCGCGGCGTCGGCGGCGGCCACCTCGCCGTTCAACTTCGCCTGCGTCGCGTCCCGGTGTTGGACGGCTGCGTTCCACTCCTTTGCACGCTGCGTGAACTCGGCCTTCCGTTGCTCGTGCGCGGCCTTGGCATGATCGGCCTCTGTGGACTTTGCGCCCGCTTCCTTTGCGGCTCTCTTCGCGTCGGCCTGGAGCGATTCGGCTTTCGCCTCGGCGTCCTTCAGGTCGTTGCGTGCGCGGGCGAGCTGGTCTTGGTAGTCGGCGAGCTTGGCCGTCGCGATCTTGAGCGAGCGCTCCGCTTCGGCCACGGCACCCAGCTCGGTGCGGATTCGACGCTGCTCGTCGTCGTCCATCCGGGCGCGTTTGTCGTTCTCGGCGGCGACGAGGTTTCGGACAGCCTCGGCCTTGGTCTTCCACTCGCGCTCCGCGGCGGAATCCACCTTCGCGACCTCGGCGTGCAACGAACTCGGCCCGAGGCGAAGCGCGGCGGAGAAGAGGTTGGTGCCGCTGCCTTGGCGCAACTCGATGAGTTCCTGCGCGGGCACGCGGTAGCCGCGCAGCGTGGCGTCCTCCATCGTAAGGCCCTCGGCGGACATCGCGAACTTCTTCACCAGCAGCACCGAGCCGTCGCTGGACTTGACGCGAAACGTCGGTGCGCCTGGCGCTGGGTCGCGCAGGATGACGGCGACGACTTCGTAGGTCGCGTCGAAGAACTTTAAGCCAAACAGGACGGAACTCATCTTCACGCGTCCGCGCTCGAAGCCCTTGAACTCGCCGTCCACGAAGTCGCCGTTGACCAGCAGCACGCCGGCGCGGCCCGGCTCGATTTTCGCGGCGCGCTGGGCGGAGAGGTTTTGGAAGACGATGCGCGCAGCGTTGACGGTGGAGAGGGAGAAGTCCCTTTGCGCCCCGCCGAATTGCAGCGACGTGTCGTCCGCCGAGGCGAGAGGCGCGGCGAGGAAGGAGCCGTCCCACGTCACGACGCCGCGGTCGAGGCCGAGGCGGCGCTCGCCGGGCGCGGGCGTGCTCGGGGCGTTCGGCGGATAGAGGCGGGCCGCGGGGATGACGCCGACGGGCGTGGACGGACTGCTCCACTTGAGCTTCGCCATCGCGGGCGGCTTGGCCGAGAAATACTCGATGGTGAGCGGGTAGAATTGCCCGGCGTTGAGGGACGTGGGCAGGCTCACGAGCGTCGTGGACTGTTGCCGCCACTCGTCAATGATTTGCCGGTCGCCGAGCCAGACGCGCACGCCGTCGTCGGCCTCGACGTGGAAGGTGTAGTTCTCCGAGTGCTGCGCCTGCACCTGGCCGGTCCAGCGCACGGAGAAATCCTCCGTCGGCACACCGGGCGCGGCGGGTTTGTCGGCCCAGTCGAAGTTCACTTGTGCGTCGAGGCGCTTAAGGACTTCGCCGGAGCAGTCGGCACGGGAGAAGTAAGTGCCAAGCAAGCCGTGCTGCGGCTTGCGCGCGCCCGACTCGGCGGGGCGCGACGGCGTGAGCACATCGGCGGGGATGGGCACCTTGCGCTGCGACGCGCTGCTCCAGAGCAGGCGCATCCGGGCCTCCTTGCTCGTGCTGAAGTGTTCGAGGCGCAGGTCGTATTTCTGCCCGGCGGTGAGCGGGACAACGGTGCTGTAGAACTCGCCCGGCTTGTCGTTCCACTGGTTGAGGATGAGCTGGCCGTCGAGCCACAGCCTCGCGCCGCCGCCGGCCTCGATGTGGAAGGTGTAGCTCTCCGTGAACTGCGCGGCGACCTGTCCGCTCCAACGCGCGCTGAAACTCTGCGCGGGCACGTCCGGCACCGGCGCGTTCTCGCCCCAGTTGAAATCGAGCTGCGGTTCAATGCGCGTGACGGCGCTGCTGCTGTCGAGTTCCGTGCGGCGGTAATAGGCGGCGAGCAGGCCGCGCGTGGGCGCGGTGTCGGCGGGCTTCGTGCCGAGCGCGGCGTGAAGCTGGTTGCGCGGGACGATGCTCTTCGGGATGCCAGGGCCGGTCCACGAGAGGCGGAGACGGGCGGGGCCGAGGTTGTCGTAGTATTCGAGGCGGAGGTCGTAGCGCTGGCCGGCAGTCAGCTCGATGTCGCCGGAGATTTCCGTGCTGTCGGCCACGCGCCAGGCGTCGCAGATGAGGCGATCGGCCAGCCAGAGCCGCGCACCGTCATCGGCGTCGAGGTGGAAAGTGAACTTGCCGGAGACGGGCGCTTCGAGCTGCCCGGCCCAGCGCGCGCTGAAGTAATCCTTCTGCACGCCGGGAATCGGCTCGCCGGTCTCCCAGTCGAAGTTGACCGTCTCGTCGAGGCGATGCACCGCGCGCCCGCTCAAGTCCACGCGCTCGTAGTAGGTGCCGAGCAGGCCATTGCCGCGACCCTTCATCAACGCGGCGACCTCGGGCGGCAGGCTGTTGGCCGCGCCGCTGGTGAAGACGGCCTGCTCGACGCTCGCGAGCGGGAACTTCTGCTGCGCGCCGTTGAGCAGGGTGATTTTGACCCCGGCGGGCGCGTCGAGCTGGACGGTGCCTTCGAGGAACTTGCCGTCACGAGTGCGGAGGGAGCCGGCGTGGGCGGCGAGGGCGGTGGCGCAGGCGAGGAAGCAGAGAAATGCCCGCGGAACACGCGGATGGGCGCGGATGGGGACGGGGCGAGCGCGAGTCACAGGGAAGGGGTGAGGATGAGGGATGGTGCGAAGTTGGTCCGGGTGGAACGGGCCACCGGCCCGTTGCGGCGGGTGACCCGCCCGCCGCTGTTGATGCGCCGAGCGCGACCCGATGAGTTCGAGCGTTGGCTGTGCCGAAGGTCGGCGGCAGGTTGCCGCCGAGAACGGCCAGGTTGGCCGTTCCACCCTGCATCGGCAGGGACGCCTTGGTCGAGGGTGGCCGAGTGAAAGCAGTAGGATGCGGAGCCGGCTTGAAGTGCTGCCCGCCTTACCCCCTCACCCCGGCCCTCTCCCCCGATGGGGGCGAGGGAGTGGCAAAAGTTTGCTACCGGCAAGCGATTCATAATTTTGGTAACGACTCAGATTCAACCCACTTCAACTCATCCTGATTCTCGAAGCGACCGCCAGATGGGCACATGACAACCACGTCGAGATACTTGGTCGTTTCGCATTTGGGGCAAATTGCGGTCGGGCGTTCCTTCTCCCGAAGGAGCACCAACCAGACAAGCGTGCCAACGGCGATAGCAGCGGGCGCGCGGTTAAGCCATTCTTCAGACGGTGTCAGGGTCTTAAGCGTGCGAGTCCGACGCTCGCCCCCTGTGTAGAAGAGAACGAGGAAGATACTCACGAGAGCCCCGCAAATGGCTGCCTCTTTGACACGCCGCCTCAGCCGTTCTTTGCGGCGAAGTTCCAACTCATCCGGTGTGCATGGCACCCACATGCAAGTTCTCCTCACCGCTGATAAAGCGGGATGTAGTGATACGGCATCGCCAGAATCATCGTGTAGACCGCCGTGCAGAAGGTCGGGCCGACGCCGCCGCGACCGCGCGCTTCCCAGTAGGCCACGTCGCCCTGCTTCACGACTTGCGCGAGGAGGATGTCCTTC
>JACRKB010000294.1 GCA_016235545.1 Verrucomicrobiota bacterium
AACTTGCGCGCGCCCTCGCGCACGTCGAGCACCACCTGCGCGGAGCCGAGGATGTGGCCGGCATCGCGGAACGTGACGGTCAGGCCTTCTGCCACCTGCATGGGACGGTCGTAGTTGATGGCGACGAACTGGCGGAGGGCGCGCTCGGCATCGCTGACGGAGTAGAGCGGCAGGACGGGCGGCTTGCCTTGCTTGCCGCGCTTCTTCGAGACGAACTGAGCGTCCGACTCCTGAATGCGCGCGGAGTCTTCGAGCATGATGCTGGCGAGGTCGCGCGTGGCGAAGGTCGAGTAGATGTTCCCGGTGAATCCCTGCTTGCAGAGGTTGGGGAAATTGCCGCAGTGATCAATGTGCGCGTGGCTAAGGATGGCGGCATCGAGCGTCCTTGGATCGAAGGGGAAGTGGCGGTTGCGCTCGTTGGACTCATCGCGCCTGCCTTGGTAGAGGCCGCATTCGAGCAGGATGCGCCGGCCATTGACCTCCAGCAGATACATTGAGCCGGTGGTGGTGCGCGCCGCCCCGTGGAAGTGGACTTTCATGGCGGGAAGCTAAGTTCAAAGTTCAAAGTTCAAAGTTCAAAGTTGGCCGCCAATCTGGCAGGGTCAGCAGCCGTGCAGATTTACACGAAGTTTAAGCAGCCCAAGCCCAAGCGGCGCACACGCAGCGGGGCGCATTGGGGCTGGGGCTTGTTTGTCGTCTTGCTGCTCTTCGGCGCTTGGTGGCGCTGGGTGCGCGTGGAGTCCGCACCAGACCGTGGCACAACGATCGGCGATGCTCGGTTGCAGACGTTCAACCCGGCATTGCCCGTCACCGTGGTGACCAATCACGCGCGCCCGGTAGTGGGCGCGAACATCTTGCTGACCAACCGCTCCGCTCCGATCCCCGCGACGAACCGCGTCACCGTGATGGAGCCGGTGGTGGACAGCAGTGTTTTCCCCCGGTCGCCGCGCGACACGCTCGAAGTGCAGGTGGCGCTCGCACGGGCGGGGATTTCCTCCGGCTCGTTCGACGGCGTGGCCGGCTCGCAGACGCGGGCGGCGATCCGCGCCTTCCAACTGCGCGAACGACTGGGCGAATCGGGCATTGCAGACGCGGAGACCAGGAGCCGGCTGCTCCTGACCTCGCCGGTGCTCACGAACTACGTCGTCAGCTCGAACGACCTTGCCCGTCTGCAACCCGTCGCGACGACGTGGCTGGGCAAGTCGCAGCAAAGCGCGCTGGACTACGAGACGCTGCTCGAACTGGTCGCCGAGAAGGGGCACGCGCATCCGCTGCTCATCAAGCGGCTGAACCCGTCGGTGAACTGGACGAACGTGCTCGCCGGCACGGAGCTTCGGCTGCCGGGCGTGAGCTATCCGCCAGCGAATGGAAGGGCGGCGCAGATCACCATTCACCTGTCGGGCAAGACGCTGAAGGTCTTCGACGCGAACACGAACCTTCTCGCGCATTTCCCGTGCAGCATCGCGGCGCGCGTGGAGAAGCGGCCGGTGGGTCAATTGCACGTGGCGGTCGTCGCGCCGAATCCGAATTACACCTTCGACCCGGAGGTGTTTCCAGAGTCGGCGGAGGCGCAGAAGCTTGGGCGCAAACTCATCCTGCCTGCGGGGCCGAACAATCCGGTGGGCTTGGCGTGGATCGGCCTCGACCGGCCCGGCTACGGCATCCACGGCACACCGGCACCGGAGCAGGTGGGCCGCACGGAGTCGCACGGATGCTTCCGGCTGGCGAACTGGAATGCGGAGTATCTGCTGCGGATGGTGACGATGGGGACGCCTGTGAGTGTTGTGGAGTGAGAAAGGAGGAGAAGGATTTCGAGCAAGATTACGATTAAGAGCAGGAGGCGGCGGATGCTCTCGGTTCGTAATCCCAATCTTGATTCTCCGCTGTCAGCATGAGTGCCAAATTCAGTTTCAACCTCACATCTGAGGACCGTCGGCGCGCCGACCTGCCCCGGAAGATTCTCATTGCCCAGCACGACGGGGAGACGGTCGCGCACGTCACTCTCCGGCTGCTGGCCTTTCTCATCTTCTGGCGGCCACGTCTTCAGGTCGAAACCAACCTGCATCAGGACGACATTCCGTTCGTGCCCGACCTCGCGCAGTTCGACTATCAGCTGCGGCTTGCGCTGTGGGTGGAGTGCGGCGACTGCACGGTGGCGAAGCTGGACAAGCTCGCCGTGAAGTGCCACGACGCGGAAATCTGGGTGGTGAAACGCTCGCCGGCGGAGATGGAGCGGCTGCGGCTGGCGATGAAGAAGGCGGAGCTGCGCGAGAACCGCTACAGCCTGCTGGCGCTGGATGCGGAAATGTTCGAGGAAGTCTGCGGGCTGGTGCAGCAGCGCAACGAGGTGACGCTGTTCGCCTGTGAGTTTGACCCTCCGAGGCTTCAGTTCGACTTCAACGGGCTGTGGTTCGAGGCGGAGTTCAAAGTGCTGCGGTTTTGAGCGGACTCAGCCACGGAGTGGCGAGGGAGAATGGCCCACGGCGCAAGCCAGAGGATCTGGTGTGCTCTCTGTCTGAAGCCGCAGCGCGGCGACAGAAGGTGAGGAGAAGGTTCTGCCGCCCCTGCCGGGGCTCGGGGGCTTCGCTGGCGTTTCCTGCGGCTCACTCCGTGGGCTATCATCCGCCGCTGCTCCGCAGCTTTCCCGGCTGGTTGAGAGCTATCTCGTGGCTACTTTTTCCCGAGCACTTCCTTGAGCTTGTCAGCGGCTTCCTTGCCGGCGGCGAGCTTTTGACGGACGAGCTTGTAGGCTTCGGATGCGCGCTTCTGGCCCTCGGTGATCTGCCAGGGGCTCATCAGGCGCATGACCTTGTCGCGGGCCTCGATGGCGCGCTGGTGGCCGAAGGCGCCGACGAGATTATACCACTTGTAGGCCTCCACGTAGTCCTGAGCCACTCCGCGGCCCAGCTCGTGGCAGTTGCCCAGGCGGAATTGCGAGTCGAGGTGCGCCTGCTCGGCGGCGCGGGAATACCACTTCACGGCCTCCGTGTAATCCTGTGGCACGACCTGTCCAGCCTCAAAGAACTGGCCCAGCCGCGCCTGCGAGTCGGCGATGCCGGCCTCTGCGCTGAGGCGATACCACTTCACGGCTTCCTGCTGATTCTGCGCGACGCCCAGGCCGAGGTCGCAATACTGCGCGAGCCGCGCCTGCGCCTCGGCGATGCCCTGCTGGCCTGCCATGCGGAAATACTTGGCCGCCTCTGCGAAGTCCTGGAGCGTGCCGAGACCACGATCAATGCTGCGGCCCAAGCGCGCCTGCGCCTCCGCGTGTCCTGCGTCAGCGGCCTTGCGATACCATGCGACGGCGGCCTGGTGGGACTGCAGCACACCGCGTCCGAACTCGGTGCAGAAGCCGAGGCGGAACTGCGCGTTGGGCTCGTTCTGGTCGGCGGCGAGGCGATACCAGCCGGTGGCCTCGGCGAAGTCCTGCGTGGCACCCTCGCCAAACTCGAAGCAGTAGCCGGTGAAGAACTGCGCGCCGGCGTGGCCGTTGTCTGCCACGGTGCGGTAGAGCGTGTATGCGCTGGCGACGTCGCGTTCGACGCCGAGGCCTTGCCTGAGCAACTGCGCGAGAAGGAACTTGGATTCGAGGTGTCCTTGATCGGCAGCGGCGTGGAAGCACTGGGCGGCCTTTGCGTGGTCCTGCGCGATGCCGTGGCCGTGCTGATAGCAGGTGCCGAGCTTGTGCTGGGCGCTGACATTACCTTGGTTGGCAGACTGCAGGAACCAGCGGGCTGCCGTCACCTGATCTTGCACGACGCCCTGGCCCTTTTGGTAGAGGCAGCCCAGCGCGTATTGCGCGGCGGGGTTGTTGCGGTCCGCGGCGCGTTGATACCAGCGGGCCGCGCCGGAGTAGTCCTGCGGGACGCCTTCGCCCAGCTCATACTTCGTCGCAAGCGTGAACTGCGCGCCGACGTTGTCCTGCTCGGCGGCCTTGTGATACCAGACGATGGATTCGGCGTAGTTCTGAGGGACTCCCTGGCCACGGGTGCAAAGTTCCGCAAGCGTGAACTGCGCGTCGGGATTGCCATTCTCGGCGGCGAGCTGGAGCAGCATCCACGCTGCGACGAAGTCCTGCGGCACGCCGTCGCCGATGAGATACTTTTGGCCCAGCGCGTATTGCTCGAAAGGGTTGGCCTGCTGCGCGACGCCCATGAGCGACTCGGTCTCCTCGAAGGCTGGCGCGACGATTTGCTCCGGCGCGGCGACCGGCTGCGGGGGCACGAACGTTGCCTCTGTAAAAAGGGGCGCGGGCATCGGCTGTGGCGGCGGAACGAACTGCGGTTGCGTGATGAACGAAGTTCCCGGCGTGCTCGGAGCTGATGGCGTGTAGATGGGCTGCGGCGTAGGAGCCGGTGCTTGTTCTGGTGCGGGCATCGCGAAGGCTGCACGCGTCAGGTTGGCCGTCGCAGTGGCTGCGGGAATAATCAAAGGAGGCTCAGGGACGGGCTCTGGCGCGGGTGCGGGTTCTGGTTCCGGCTCTGGCGCGGGCGCAGGTGACTCGGCGATGACTTCGCTCTCGACGGGCTTCGCTTCTTCCACAGGCGCGGCCTCGACGACCGGTTCCGGCTCCGGAGCAGGAGCCGGCGCGGGAGTCGCGCGGGTGGCGATGACCGTCTCCGCTTCGGGGTCCACCTCACCCTTGGTCAAATCCTGGAGCGCGGCCTTCGCCTCGGGGTCGCCTTGTGCCGCTGCGCGGCGATACCAAGCAACCGCTTCGTCGCGGTTCTTCGGGACGCCTTCGCCGATCTCGAAGCAATAGCCGAGGTTGAACTGCGCGGCGGCATTGCCTTGCAGCGCGGCCTGCCGATACCACTCGACGGCCTGCGTGTAATCCTGCGAGACGCCTTCGCCGCGGTGGTAGTGCGCCCCGAGCGCGAACTGTGCCTCTGGCAGGCCCTGCTCGGCTGCTCGGCGAATCCACTTCACCGCCGTCTCGTAGTTGGGCTGGCCCATGATGCCGTTGACGTAGGCGATGCCGAGGTCGAACTGCGCGTTGGCGTCGCCCCGCTCGGCGTCTGCGACCATCTTGGACTGCGGGTCATCTGCTGCGGGCGAAGAGGTCGCCACGTAACTCGTCGCGGGGAGCGGGACGGAACTCTGCGGCGGCAGTGAAATGGAAATCGGTGCGGCGGGTTCCGGCGGCAGCACGGGAGCGGGTTCTGGCAGATGGGATGCGCCCGGTGACGTGGACAACACAGCCTCGAACTGCGTGTCGATAGGCGCGGGCTGCGTGAAGGGGTTGGGGCCGGAAGGCACTGCGGCCTGGGCAGCCTTGGGCATCGTCTTCTGCAGTTCGATGATGGCCTGGCGGGCGTCCTCGTCGCCGGAGTCGGCGGCCTTGCGATACCAGACGAGGGCGTCGTCGGAAGATTTTTCCACGCCCTCGCCGATCTCGTAGCAGTAGGCGAGGTTGAATTGGGCGAGTGTGTGGCCTTGTTCAGCGGCCTTGCGATAGAGGCCGACGGCCTTTTCATAGTCGGCTGCGACGCCTTTGCCCTGCTGATAAAGCGCGCCGAGAAGGAACTGCGCGTCCGCATGACCGCGGCGCGTGGCCTTTTCGAGATAGTCGGCGGCGAGTGAGTAATCGAGCGGCACGCCCTCGCCACGCGTGTAGAGGTGGCCGAGTTGGTATTGGGCGTGCGCGTCGCCTTGTTGGGCTTTGAGTTGGAGGGACTTGATGTTGGCGCTCGCCATGGGCGGTAGTTTGTTTTTCGCGCGG
Organism: Verrucomicrobiota bacterium; assembly: GCA_016235545.1. Classification (GTDB taxonomy): domain Bacteria; phylum Verrucomicrobiota; class Verrucomicrobiia; order Limisphaerales; family SXTU01; genus SXTU01. The sequence goes on from JACRKB010000294.1 coordinate 5,723, forward strand.
GTGAAAGCAACCAAGAAATGGGCTGGGGAACAAATGGATGGCTTTTGGACAGCCGGGCCAGGAGCAGGGATGCGACGGTGGCAGGCAGCCTCTGGCCGAATCCTTCGCGTTTGTGGAGTCAGGCCGCTCAAACCCGTTCCGCTGATTGCCGTGCAGGCAGTTCTTGGAGACAGCTCGCTCGCGTGAAGCGGCCCCCCGGATAATTTGCCTAACAATTCTATTGCCTGTCCTCCGTCCGCCGGTATGCTGCGCCGCTCAATTCGGGTGTCACCAAGCCATGAATCCAGAACTCGTCCGCAAGGCTCTTGAAAGAGTCGTCAACCCCAACATTCTGACCAACCTGCTCTCTCGCCGGGTGCGCCAGCTCAACTCCGGCAACCGCCCGCTCCTAGTCGTCCCCCCCACCATGGGCGGGGCAGACATCGCCCTCTCGGAAATCATCGAGAACAAGATGAACTGGGACGCGCCTGCGACGCCGGAAGCGGCCGAACCGCCCCCCAAGAAGCGCCGCAAACACTAGGCGGCCTTCGGTTTTATTTCGCGCCGGCCAGAAGGTTCCGCCTTCTGGCTGGTTTTGTTTATGGCCGAGATCGTCACCAACCCCAAGGCCCGCCGGGACTATCAGATACTCGACACCTTCGAGGCCGGGCTTGTCCTGCGCGGCACGGAGGTGAAGTCCATCCGCGCCGGCCATGTGCAGATCGGCGACGCCTTTGCACGCGTCGAGCGGGATGAGGTCTGGCTGCACAACATGCACATCGAGGAATACAGCCACGGCAACCGCGAGAACCACGAGCCCAAGGCTCCGCGCAAGCTCCTGCTGAACAGGCCCGAAATCCGCAAGCTGCATGAGTTCTCCGCCGTGAAGGGCAACGCCCTCGTCGCCCTGTCCCTTTACTGGAAGAGCGGGCGCGTGAAAGTCGCGCTCGCCGTGGGCAAGAGCAAGGCGTCGTTCGACAAGCGGCAGGACATCAAGCGCCGCGACGATGACCGCGACATGAAGCGCGAGATGATGCGGCGGCAAAAAGGGCGGTGAGAAAAGCAAAATGGCGTCCGCAAGGGACGCCATTCACCGCCGCAGGCCCCAGGCCCGCCGGCCAAATTCAGGCGGCCTTGGCCTCGGGCTTTTTCCAAGTGCGCTTGAGCGGCTTGATCACGAGACCCTGCTTGATGGCCGAGGCGGCCACGCGGATGTAGCGCACCTCGCCGTTCACGACGGCCTTGACGCGCTGGAGGTTCGGGAAGAAGCGCCGCTTGGTGATGGCGGTGATGTGGGTGCCGATGCCGCCCTCGCGTTTGGGTTTGCCACTGCGCCAAATCTTGCTGCCCTTCATCGGGCGCTTGCCGGTCAGTTCACAAATACGTGCCATAAGAATCAGGTTTCCAGTTAAAGGAGCGCGTAGTTAGCCAGCACCACAGGCACCGTGCAAGCACGATCTCGCGCGTTTTGACACTCACTTGGAGCGGTTCATCTTGAAGCTGCTGGTGTGGGCCTTCGCCGGCTCCGGGTTCCACTCCGGCAGGCTGGTCTTGGCCGCGGGCGCGGGGGCCATCAGGGAAAGCTGCTCCACCTGGTGCATCATGGCGGAGAGGTTCACGTTGGCTTTCGAGAGTTCGAACTGGGCTTTCTTCAACTCGGATTCCAGCCCTTGCAGGCGCGTTTTGAAAATGACCGCAACATACACGCCGAGGAAAAGAATCAACGCCGAGATGCCCGTGCTGACGGCGGCGATGAACATCAGACCGCTGTTGCTCTCGTTGCCGGGTCGGCTGGCTGGCGCGGCGGCTTCCTCCCGCGCGCGCGGCAGCGGTTGTGGCTCGCGCGCGCGCGCCGGTTCGGCGAACAGGCTGCCGGGATTGGTGTCCGCTCCACCGGGAGGGAGCCGGAAAAGGTCGGGTGCAGGCGCGGCTGCCACGGGTTCTTTCGCAGCAGGGGGCGCGGTGAAGGGCGGCAGGACTGGCTCCTTTGCGGTTGTGCTGGTCGATGCGGATTTGCTGTCTGCCGCTGGCGGCATCGGCTCCATCGCCCTGCCGGGCGGCGGGAGTGTGGGCGTGGCGGGCAGCGGCTCCCGCATGGTGGTGGCGGTGTTCAGGTTGCTGGCAGCCTCGCGGGCGGGAGCAGCGGAGGAGAGGCTGCTGGTGGCAGGCGCGGGCGTCGGAAACACGGAGTCGCGCGAAGGGGCAAGCGGGCTGGCCTGCGGCTGGGGTGCAGTTTGGCTGGCCGCGGCTGTTCGGGGTGATTTGTCCAGGCTCGACGCGGAGGACGCGGCGGGTGAGGAGAGCGGAGCGCGGCCCCCTTGTGCGATGTGCTGCCTGGCCAGCTCGTGCCCTTGGGTCGCCGCTTTTTCAATCCAAGCCCGGCCTTCGGATTCATTGCGCTCAATGCCCTCGCCTGCGAGCAGGGCGCGGCCATAATCGAATTGCGCGCCGGGGTGGTTTTGGAGCGCGGCCTTGCCAATCCATTTTGTCGCCGCCGCCAAATCCTGCGTCACGCCGTCGCCCAACTGATACAGCCGGCCCAGGAAAAACTGTGCACGCGCGTCGTCCTGATACGCCGCGCGCCTCAGCCATGAAACCGCCTCGGTAAAGTTTTTCTCGACGGCCTGGCCGTTGACGTAGGCCAAGCCGACGTGGCACTGCGATCGCGCGTCGCCTTGCTCCGCTGCTTTGCGAAACCAGTCGAACGCCTTTTTGCCGTCCTTGAGCACGCCTTCACCTTTCGAGTAGCAGATGGCCAGATTGTATTGCGCGTCCGGCAGTCCCTGCACCGCAGCCATCTCATACCATTTCACGGCCTCGCGGAGGTCGGCGCTCACGCCCTCGCCCTGATCGTAGAGTGTGCCCAGGATGTATTGCGCGATTGGGTCACGTTGGGCTGCCGCTGCTCGCACCCAGCGCGCGCCTTCCACTGCATCTTTCTGGACGCCCTCTCCGCTGAGATAGGCATTGGCGAGGAGGCGTTGGGCGATGACATCTCCCTTTTCGGCCGCCGCGCGCAGGTCTGCGAAGGAGCGGATGGCAGGGCTGCCTCCCGGCTGCAGCGCCGCTGCGGCCATCGCCCCGCTGAGTGAGAGCCACAGCATCGCCGTGAGCGCCAATCCAAAACAGATCAGGCCGGATTTCCGTTGGAAGGACATGAAAAACTTGCTCATAAAGACAGCCGGCACCGCACTGAACCTGCCGAGGGAGAACTTCCTGCGGGCCAAGCGCGCGCATCGTGTTAGTCGCCCTCCGCAGTGTCAAGGTTGGGATGCCATTTCAGGAACGGGCGGGAGACGGGAGCCGCAGGTCAGGAGTCAGGAGGAACGAGGGCACAGCGGTTAGCCTGAAACGTCCGAGGCATAGTTGACTCCTTACTTCCGACTCCTGTCTCCGCTGCTCCTTCGTTGCCTCGGCATGCTTGTCAGCCGTGTTGCAAGCGCTACGCTGCGGCATGCGTTCCCGATTCATTACTCCGCTGGCGCTGCTTTCCTGCTTTGCCCCGCTCTGTCACGCCGCAGGGCAGTTGCCCGGCACTGCACCGCTCGCGCGTGAGGGCGACTTCTCCGAGCAGATGGTCGCCGGCATCCAGAAATTTCTGCTGCGCGAGACGGAGAACTCGGTCGCAGCGCGTGCGCAGTTCTGGAAGCGCGACCTCAGCTCGCCGGAGGCACTCGCGAAGTCCGTCGAGCCGAACCGCCAGCGCCTCGCGCAAATCCTTGGTGTCGTGGACAAGCGCATCTCGTTCAAGGCGCTTGAACACATCGCCAGCACGCGCGACTCGGCGGTGGTCGCGGACACGCCCGGCTACACGGTGTTCGCCGTGCGCTGGCCGGTGCTGGATGGAGTGACCGGGGAAGGACTCTTGCTGGAGCCGAAGTCAGCGCCGCGCGCGCAAGTCATCGCGCTGCCGGACGCCGACCAGACGCCGGAGCAGCTCGCGGGCATCGTGCCGGGCAAGGCCGCCTGGGCGCGCACGCTCGCTGCGGCGGGCTGCCGCGTCGTGATTCCGACACTGATTGACCGGCGCGACGAGTGGTCCGGCAGCCCGCGCATCCGCTTCACGAACCAGCCGCATCGCGAATGGATTTACCGGCAGGCATTCATGATGGGCCGCACCGTCATCGGCTACGAAGTGCAGAAGGTGCTCGCGCTCGTGGACTGGTTCGAAGCAGAGCGGTCAGCGGTCAGCGGTCAGCGGTCGGCGCCTACGGTCGTGGCGGGCCACGCCGAAGGCGGCCTGCTCGCCCTGCACGCAGCCGCACTGGACACACGCATCTCCGCCGCCCTCGTCAGCGGATACTTTGATTCACGGCAGGCACTTTGGAAGGAGCCCATCTACAGGAATGTCTTCGGACTACTGCGCGAGTTCGGCGATGCGGAACTTGCCAGCCTCATCCACCCGCGCCCGCTCATTGTCGAGCACAGTGCCGGGCCGGAAATCAAAGGGCCACCCGCAGCCCGGCCCGGACGCTCCGGCGGCGCGGCTCCCGGCAAGTGGAGCCTGCCGGACCTGGCGTCCGTGCAAGCGGAAGTCGCGCGCGCGGGCCAGCTCACGGGCAGGCCCCCTGTCCTCTTCCACGGCAATGGCGGAGCCACCACCGGCCCCGGCTCCCTCCGCGCCTTGGAAGCCTTGCTGCAAGCCGTCGGCGCAAACGCCCGGCTGGACTTCCCCCCCGAGCAACCGCTCGGCGACACGCGCAAGGACTTCAGCGTCGACGACCGCCAGCGCCGGCAGGTGAAGGAGTTGGAGAACTTCACGCAAAACCTCCTCCGCGTGGCCACCTACATGAGGGACGAATCCTTCTGGGCAAAGGCCAAGTCACCCAACGCCGCTGCGTGGGACACCGCGCGCAAGCCGTGGCAGAGCAACTTCTGGCACGAGGTCAACGGCAAGCTCCCCGCCGCCAGCCTGCCGCTCAACGCGCGCTCCAAGGAAATCCTCAACACCGACAAGCTCATCGGCTACGATGTTACCCTCGACGTTTGGCCCGACGTGTTCGCGTGGGGAATTCTCCTGCTGCCCAAAGACCTCAAGCCCGGCGAGCGCCGGCCCGTCGTCGTCTGCCAGCACGGCCTCGAAGGCGTTCCGATGGACACCGTGACCACGAACCGGGCTGACCGCGCATGGAGCGCCTACAAAGGTTTCGCCACCGCGCTAGCGGAGCGCGGCTTCATCGTCTTCGCGCCGCACAACCCGTATCGCGGCAAGGACGAGTTCCGCAACATCCAGCGGCTCGCAAACCCACTCGGCCAGCACCTCTTTTCCGTCATCTTCGCGCAGCACGAGCGCATCTTGGAGTGGCTCGGCACGCAGCCCTTCGTGGACGCCCGGCGCATCGGCTTCTACGGCCTGAGCTACGGCGGCAAGTCCGCGATGCGCATCCCGGCGGTGCTCGATGGCTACTGCCTGAGCATCTGCTCGGCGGACTTCAACGAGTGGGTTTGGAAGAACGCGACCGTGGACTGGCGCAGCAGCTACCTCTTCACCGGCGAATACGAAATCTTCGAGTGGAACCTCGGCCACACCTTCAACTACGCCGAGATGGCCGCGCTCATCGCTCCGCGCCCCTTCATGGTCGAGCGCGGGCACGAGGACGGCGTGGGCATTGACGAGTGGGTCAACTTCGAGTTTGCGAAGATACGCCGTTTCTACACCAAGCTGGGCATTGGCGACCGCACGGAGATCGAGCACTTCGACGGGCCGCACACCATCAACGGGCAGGGCACCTACGACTTCCTCCACAAACACCTGAACTGGCCGAAGCGCTGAACCCGAACTCCGAAGTTTGTCCGGAGCCATGCAGTTGAGCCACGGATGGAACACGGATGCAGGAGAAGACTTCCATAAGGAGGGCAGGAAGGCATGAGGGAGGCGAAGGCTGCTGCTGTCTGCCTCCTGCATTCCTGCTCTCCTTATGAACCTAGAAACCGCAGTTAAGGCGCAAAGACGCCAAGGCGCAGGGAGGAAAGAATTGGGTTGGGTTGCCATGCTGAAGCGCATTCACCTGCGCAGTGAAGTTGGGAGCGAAACCATCCAAGCCGGTTTTCTTTGCGGCCCTGCGTCTTTGCGTCTTTGCGTTAAACCCGAACTCCGAAATGGAATGGCCGCGAAAGGGCGCAAAGAGCGCAAAGCCAAGTTTCTGGCAGTAGAACGGGGCGGTTAGAAACAGTCCCAGCTCCAGTCATCCCAGACT
>JACRKB010000002.1 GCA_016235545.1 Verrucomicrobiota bacterium
GCAGGCCACGCTGGGCATCCACACCGGCTCGGTCACGTTCACGCGGCCCAGCATGGGCGCGTGGGTGAGCTACGGTCTCGGCACCGAGAACGCGAACCTGCCGAGCTTCATGGTCATCGCGCCGGTGCTGCCGTATGCCGGCGGACAGGTTTGGTCGGCGGATTTTCTGCCCGGCTGCCATCAAGGCACGCGCGTGGTGCCCGGCCCGGAGCCGGTGCCGAACATCAACCGCCGCATCGCCGACGCGGAGTTGCAGGAAATGGAGCTGGGCCTCGGCGCGGCGTTCAACCAGAAGCATCTCCTCGCGCGCGGCAACGACGCGCAGCTCGCCGCCCGCATCAAGTCCTTTGAGACCGCCTACGGCATGCAGGCCGCCGCGCCGGAGGCCTTCGACTTGAAGAAGGAGACGGACGCGACGCACAAGCTCTACGGCCTGGAGCGCGGCAGCACCAAAGGCTTCGCGTGGCAGTGCCTCATCGCGCGCCGGCTCGCGGAGCGCGGCGTGCGGTTCATCGAGCTGATTGACACCGGCGCGTCCGGCAACTGGGACGCGCACGGCGACATGGCCGGCCACGCGCCGCTCGCGCTCAACGTGGACCAGCCGATGGCCGCGCTGCTCAAGGACCTCAAGAGCCGCGACATGTTGAAAGACACGCTCGTCGTGTGGGCCACGGAGTTTGGGCGCACGCCGTTCAACACGGCGAAGGACGCGAAGGGCCGCGAGCATCACGCGCAGGCGTTCACCTGCTGGATGGCCGGCGGCGGCGTGAAGGGCGGCTTCAGCTACGGCGAGAGCGACGAGCACGGCAACGCCGTCGCCGCCAACGGCGTCCACGTCCACGACTTCCACGCGACGATGCTGCACCTCCTCGGCTTCGACCACACGCGCCTCACCTATCGCCACGCGGGCCGCGACCACCGGCTGACGGATGTGTTCGGAAACGTGGTGAAGGACGTGCTGGCCTGAGCATTCGTGATTGGAGGAGGGCGCCGGCGCGCGACGCTGCCGCGCTGCGGCTTGCCTCCGCAGGCCCAAAAGCAGAAGGAGCGCTGGTCGCGCCCCTTGCGGAAGATTGATTGTCGCCGCCGCCTACCGGCGGTTGCGGCGCTTGACGTTAAGCTGCGTCAGCGAGTGGAGCAGCGCGGCCTGGACGGTGGCGGTCTCCTCGTCGGTGAGCTTCTCGGCTAGGCGGGCCTCGGCCTTCTTGCGGGCTTCCTCGGCTTTCGCCTCGTCAATGTCGTCGGCCTTGATGGCCATGTCGGTGAGGATGGCCACGCGGTCGCCGGTGATCTGCACGAAGCCCTCGCCGGTGGCGAGGTAGTGGTCCACGCCGCCCTTGCGCGCGATAATCTCGCCGTGGGCGATCTGCGTCATCAGCGGGATGTGCATCGGGTAGATGCCCATCTCGCCCTCGATGCCGGGAAGCGTGACCATGTCCACGTCCTCGGAGTAGATCTTCGCCTCCGGGGTGACGATTTCGAGTTTGAGTGTGGCCATCGCGGTTGAGAGTTATTGAGTTGAGAGTTGAGAGTCGCGTTCGTCGAGAGGGAGATTTCTCTCAACTCTCAACTTTCATCTTTCAACTATTCCTTAATCTCGTCGATGCCGCCCTTGAGGTAAAAGTTGTTCTCGCCCACGGCGTCGTGCTTGCCTTCGAGGATTTCCTTGAAGGCGCGGACGGTCTCCGCCACGGGCACCTGCTTGCCTTCGCGACCGGTGAAGACCTGCGCCACCGTGAAGGGCTGGCTGAGGAACTTCTGAATCTTGCGGGCGCGGAACACGGCGGTCTTGTCCTCGGGGCTCAACTCGTCCATGCCGAGAATCGCGATGATGTCCTGGAGGTCCTTGTAGCGCTGGAGCACCTTCTGGACGCCACGGGCGACATCGTAGTGTTCCTGGCCGACGATGTCGGGCGTGAGCGCGCGGGAGTTCGAGGCGAGCGGGTCCACGGCGGGGAAGATGCCGAGTTCCGCGATGGAACGCTCGAGCACGATGGTCGCATCCAAGTGCGCGAAGGTCGTGGCGGGCGCGGGGTCGGTCAAGTCGTCGGCGGGCACGTAAACGGCCTGGAAGGAGGTGATGGAACCCTTCTTCGTCGAGGTGATGCGTTCCTGGAGGTTGCCCATCTCGGCGGCCAGCGTGGGCTGGTAACCGACGGCGCTCGGCGTGCGGCCGAGGAGCGCGGACACCTCGGAGCCGGCCTGCGAGAAGCGGAACATGTTGTCCACGAAGAGGAGCACGTCCTGGTTGTGCTCGTCGCGGAAGTATTCGGTCACGGCCAGCGCGGAGAGAGCGACGCGGAGACGCGCGCCGGGCGGCTCGTTCATCTGGCCGAAGACGAGGCCGATCTTCGAGCCTTCGGCGAGGACGGGCAGGCCGTTCTCACCGAGGAGTGGATGACCCTTGGCGTCCTTCTGGGTCTTGATAACATTGGCCTCGATCATCTCGTTGTAGAGATCGTTGCCTTCGCGGGTGCGCTCGCCGACGCCCGCGAACATCGAGACGCCGCCGTGCAGCTTCGCGATGTTGTTGATCAGTTCCATGATGACGACGGTCTTGCCGACGCCGGCGCCGCCGAACGCGCCGACCTTGCCGCCCTTGAGGAACGGGCAGATGAGGTCAATGACCTTGATGCCGGTGGTGAGGACCTGCGGGCTGGTGGACTGGTCCACGAGCGGCGGGGCGGCACGGTGGATGGAATTGTATTTGTCCGCCTTCACCGGACCCTGCTCGTCCACGGCGTCACCGGTGACGTTGAAGACGCGGCCCATGACGGCGTTGCCGACGGGCATGGAGATGGGCGCGCCGGTGTCGGTGATGGCCATACCGCGCTTGAGGCCTTCGGTGGTGCTCATGGCGACGGCGCGGACCCAGTTGCCGCCGAGGTGCTGCTGCACCTCGAGCGTCAGCTTGGTCTTGCCCTGGCCGGGGAGGTCGTATTCCACGGTCAGGGCGTTGTAGATGGCGGGGAGCCGGCCCGTGAACTCGATGTCGAGGACGGGGCCGATGATTTGAACGATTTTGCCGGTGTTCATGTGCTAAAGGTGTTTCTTCAAAAGTTGTTCCCGCATCAGGCGTTCGCCGCGAATGACCAGCTCAATGAAAACCGCGCCGCGCTGGACGCGATAGACGACGCGGCACGGCGGGACAACCAGCTCGCGATGGACCCGGTCAGCGAACTCGGGCACGCAGCGCCCGATTTCCGGGAAGGTTTCGAGCAAGTCCACGCGGTCGAAGACGCGCCGAACCAGCCGGTTGGCCGCGTCCGCGTTGTCTGCCGCAATGTAGTCCGCGATTTCATCCAAATCGTGTAGTGCGCCTTCGGTCCAAATCATTTTAGCCATCGGCCGAGGCGTTTTCTAGCTTCCTGATTCGACACCACGCGCCCCGCCTGAATGTCCCGTTCAGCCCGTTCAATCTTCGACAACAACTCCGTCCGCGTGACCTCTTCCATCAGGAAGCCCGCCACCTGGTTTTGCAGCTTGGAAGGCAGCCTTTCGGCGGCGCTCACTGCTTTTTCCAGAGTCTTGGTCATGGCGGCGAGTTTGGCTAGTTGCCCATCGCCATCTGGGCGGTGGTGATTTCCAAAAGCTCTTTCGTAATGTTGGCCTGGCGCAGCTTGTTGTATTCGAGCGTCAGATCCTTGATGATCTGCTTGGCGTTGTCGGTCGCGTTCTTCATGGCGACCATGCGCGCGGACTGCTCGGAAGCCTTCGCCTCCTGCAAGAACTGGAAGACCTGATAGTTCAGATAGTGCGGCAGCAAGTTGCCGAGCACCGTGGCCGCGACCGGCTCGAAGAGATATTCGCGGGTGGCCTCGCCGAGCTTCTCGCCCTGACTCTCGCCTTCGAGGCCGGCTTCGAGCGCCTTAATTTCGCCGAGCGGGAGCAACTGCCGCGACTCGGGCTTCTGGACAAGCGTGTTGATGAAGTTCGTGTAAAGCACGTCCACCGCGTCCACCTTGCCTTCGAGGAACAGGTCCTGCGCGAACTTGGAAATCGCCCGCGCCTCGGCAAATTGCGGCGTGTCCTTGTAGCTGAACTCCGCCGCCAACTCGCGCTTCAAGCGGCCCGCCCACTGCGCGCCTTTCTTGCCGGCACAGATGAACACGGTCGTGTCCTTGTCCCACTTCGCGGCCTCGCGGAGGAGGTTCGTGTTGAGCGCGCCGCAGAGGCCCTTGTCGGTGGTGATGAGGATGAGCGCGCGCTTCTTGACGACCGCGCGCTTCTCCATCAACGGATGAGTGAACTCGCCCGCGCCCGCCGTGGCCGCCGCGAGCACCTCGTTCATCAACGTGGCGTAAGGCCGGCCCGCCAGCGCGGCCTGCTGCGCGCGGCGCATCTTGGCCGACGCGACCATCTGCATCGCCTTGGTGATTTGGGCGGTGTTCTTGACCGACTTGATGCGCCGGCGGATGTCGCGTGTGCTGGGCATGGAAACTATTTCTTGGTCTTGGCGGCGGCGGCTTTCAAGCGGGCCTCTTCGCGGACATGAAAACCAATCTCGCGGCGGGGCTTCTCTGGCTCGGCCAACAACCCACGGAGCGCGTCGAACAAGTCCGCAATCTCAGAATCGTGGCCGATCAATCGCTGTTCAATCGCCGAAAGCTTGCCGGCAAGCACGCTGTGCAGGGCCAACTGCTCGCGCATCAGCATGAACGCTCGAACAATCTTCACGCTGGCTTCAATCGCCGTGGGGCTGCTCAAAACAGAGGCCAGCATGACCACGCCGTGCTCGGTGAAAACCCAAGGAAGCGTCCGGCGTCCGCCATACGAACTTGATATCACAGATTGTGATATCAAGTTTGCAAACTCCTGCCTCGTAAGGACAAACGCAAAGTCAGAAGGGAAGCGTTCGGCGTTCCGCTTGAGCGCCTGGTTCAACTGGCCGGTGGTGACGCCGTAGATGGCAGCCAGATCCGAATCCAGCATCACACGCTGGCCACGAATCGAGAGGATTAACCCCTCAATCGGGTGCGCCGCGCTGGCGGGTTCGGTGGCCATATACATCTGCTCAGGTCAGTTCCAAGTTCGGATTAGCGGTAGCTCTGCTTGAATTCTGTGACCGCCGCCTTCAAGTCGGCCCCGAGGGCGTCGTTGATGGCCAGTTCCTTGCGGAGTCGCACGAGCAGGGCTTCTTTGCGCGTGGTGAGGAAGTCGGTGAGCTTGTTCTGGAAGTCCTTCACCTTCTCCACCGCCACGTCGTCGAGCAGGTTGTTCTGCATCGCGAAGAGGACGGCGGACTGAATCTCGACGGGCAGCGGGTTGTATTGGTTCTGCTTGAACAGCTCGACGATGCGCTTGCCGCGTTCGAGCGTGGCCTGCGTCTTGGCGTCGAGGTCGGAGCCGAACTGCGCGAACGCGGCGAGTTCGCGATACTGCGCCAGCTCCAGCTTGATTTTGCCGGCGACCTGCTTCATCGCCTTGATCTGCGCGGCGGAACCGACGCGCGACACGGAGAGACCGACGGAAATCGCCGGGCGGATGCCTTGGTAGAACAAATCCGTTTCCAGATAAATCTGACCGTCCGTAATGGAAATCACGTTCGTCGGGATGTAGGCGGACACGTCGCCAGCCTGCGTCTCAATGATGGGCAACGCGGTGAGCGAGCCGTTGCCGTTCTTCTCGTTGACGCGCGCGGAACGCTCCAGCAAGCGCGAGTGAAGATAGAACACGTCGCCGGGATAAGCCTCGCGACCTGAGGGGCGCTTCAGCACGAGGGAAACTTGGCGGTAGGCGACGGCCTGCTTGGAAAGGTCATCGTAAATGATGAGCGCATCCATGCCGTTGTCCATGAACCACTCGCCCATCGCCGCACCGGAGAACGGCGCGAGATACTGCGCGGCAGCGGGAGCGTCCGCGCCTGCTGCGACGATGATGGTGTCTTCGAGCGCGCCGGCCTTGTCGAGTTCGGCGATGACGCGCGCGATGTTCGACTGCTTCTGGCCGACCGCGACGTAGATGCTGTAAACAGGGCGGAAGCTGGCATCGCCCGAGGCGCGGCCCTGCTTGTTGATGCGCGACTGGTTAATCATCGCGTCCACGCCGATGGTGGTCTTGCCCGTCGAGCGGTCACCGATGATGAGCTCGCGCTGGCCGCGCCCGATGGGAATCATCGCGTCGATAGCCATGATGCCGGTCTGGAGCGGCTGGCTGACGGATTTGCGCTTCACGATGCCGGGGGCGATTTTCTCGACCGGGTAGAACGTGGTGGCCGTGATGGGGCCTTTGCCGTCCACGGGCCGGCCGAGGGTGTCCACCACGCGGCCCAGCAGGCCCTTGCCCACGGGAACGGAGAGGAGTTTGCCGGTGGTCTTGACCTCGGAGCCTTCGCGGATTTCGAGGTAGTCGCCGAGCACGACGACGCCGACCTCGGTCTCTTCGAGATTCAGCGCGATGCCGATGACGCCGCCGCCGAAGTCGAGCATCTCGTTGAGCATCGCGTCGGTGAGGCCCTCAACCTTGGCCACGCCGTCGGAGATTTCGCGGACGGTGCCGACGTTTTGTCGGGAGACGCTGGTCTTGAGGCCGGAGATTTGGGCTTCGATGTCTTGCAGGATGGAGCTCATATCAATTCTTAAAGTCGGAAAATCAAAGGTTGTCGTTCAGTGCGGCGAGGCGTCCCGCGACGCTGCCGTCGTAAATGTCGCTGCCGGCCTTCACCTTCACGCCGCCGAGCAGCGCGGGGTTGACCGAGTAGGTCACGTTCATGCCGGGGCCGTATTTTAGCGTCAACGCAGCCTCGATGGCGGCACGCTGCGCGGGCGTGGACTCGACGGCGTTCTCGACGCGCGCGGAGCGGCGGTCAATGTCCAGCTTCACCAGCCGTTGCAGGTGCGTGAGTGTGCTCACGTAGCTGCGCGGTTTCTGCGCGATGACCAGCGTCACCGTCTGGCGCACCTTGGCCTCGTCGAGGATGCCATTGACGCAGCAGGCGTTGAACAACGTCTTGCCGTCGCGGCGGGCTTGTTTGCTGACTTTCATCGGCGGGCGGAGAGTATCAACTAGGCGGCCAACTGGCGAACGGCATCGTCAGCGAGGCGACCCTTCTGGTCGGTGGAGAGGATGTCGCCCGTCGCGCGGCTCGCGGCGGCCACCACGAGGCGGCCAAATTCCTGGCGCAGCTCGCCCTTCATACGGGCCAGCTCGGCGTCGTTGGATTCCTTGGCCTTGGCGATGATGCTGGCGGCGTCTGCGATGGCCTTTTGGCGCTCGACTTCGGCGACGCGGGCGGCGGCGGCGCGGGATTCCTCGATGATCTTCTGCGCCTGCGCGCTGGCCTGGCCAATGACTTCCTGAGCCGTGGCCTGCGCTTTCGCTAGCTCAATCTTGATCCTGTCCGCGTTGGAGAGGCTCTCGGCGATGCGCGTGCGGCGCTGTTCGAGCATCTCAAGGATGGGGCCGTAGGCGAACTTCTTGAGCGCGAACGCGACGATGCCGAAGAGGATGATCTGCGAGATCAGCAACTGCCACGTCACACCGAACTGGTGCGCGATGTCACCGACCGGGTTGCCGGTCGGTGCTGCAGCGGCGAGGAGGGCGAGCGAATTCATAATTCAGCGCGGAAAGGATCGGACGCGGAGCCTCGCGGCCCCGCGCCCGAAATGTTACCTGGCCAAGAAGATGGCGAAGAAGACCACGCCTTCCGCAAGGGCGGCGAAGATGATCGCCTGGTTGCGGATGGCACCTGCGGCGCCCGGATTACGTCCGGTCGCTTCGGCTGCCTTCATGCCAATGATTCCCACGCCAATGGCCGACCCGAGGGCCGCCAAACCGATGTGAAGACTACCAGTCATGTTATTGCCTTTCCTGTTGTGTTGCATCGGCCGCCTCCGCAGTTTGCCCACGGTCCGGCGGCTGAAATTGTTTAGTGTGCGTGCTTGTGTTCTCCGTGGCCGTGGTCCTCACCATGACCTTCGTCGTGATGGGCGCACATCAGCGCGGTGAAAACCGAAGTGAGCAGGGCGAAAACGAGCGCCTGCACCAGCCCGACGAGCAGTTCGAGAAAGTAAAAGGGCAGCGGCAAAAGCCATCCCAGCATGGGGACCAGCGTCATCATGGATTCGAGAATGTTCTCGCCGGCGAAGATGTTGCCGTAAAGGCGGAAGCTGAGGGATACCGGGCGGAATGCGATGGAGATGACTTCAATGATGCCGACGAAGAAGAAGATGGCCATCATGAAGATCGCCATGAAACCCTTGCCATTGTCGCCGCCGCTGAAGAGGTGTTTTGCGATTCCACCGGGGCCAAGTGCCTGAAGCGACCACACTGTCCACAGGAAGAAGAACGTCAGCGACATCGCCAGCGTCATGTTCAGGTCAGCGTTGCCGCCGCGCAGAATGGGTTTGCCGTCATAGGTGATCGAGCCGACGCCCGGGATGAGGCCTATCCAGTTCGTGAACAGGATGAACAGAAAGAGGGTGCAGAAGAACCAAAACGTCTTTTTCACCAGTTCCTTGCCCAGAATTTCCGTGAAGAAGTCATACATCCCCTCGACCAGCCACTCTGCAAAATTCTGCAACCCGCTCGGCACAATCTGAATGTTCCTCGTGGCAAGTTGGGCGAAGATGATGAGCCCGAGGGCGACGATCCACGTGATGACCGTCGAGCTGGTGAACTGAAGCGGACCTAGATTGAACACCGGCGCGTCAGGCGGGAGCCCGTGATGAGCCGCCGCCGCGTGCGCGTCCTTCGCGCCGTGCTCGACAGCCTTCGCCGCCGCCTCGGGCGACGCTTCCGCTGCGGAAAGAACCGCCGGCAGCAGGGCCAAAAGCGCCGCCACCAAAAATGCTTTGAACACGTTTTTCACGTTTGAATCGCGCGGAGCGCAAAGGCACTTGAGCCTCTGCGCCGGGTCGAAAACGGCGCGTAGGTTGCCGCGATGTGAAATCATTCACAAGGGGTATTTTCGGGTGCGGCACACTTGAAGTTCCCTGCATTGTCACGAAGACGAATGCTAATGCGGGGTCGGTTTTTCCACCTTCAGGCACGGCCAACAGGGGGCCGTTGCGCCTTGCTGAGAGTTGCATCGGTTCAGTCCGATACCTACACTTCCGGCATGTGCTCCACGACTTTGGGCTCGCGGATGTCGCCTGTGGCGGATTGGTTGGATGCCGGGCCGCTTCGGACGTTGCTGCTGCTGCGCGCGGTGCCGAACCGCATCGCGTGGCCTGCCAAGCGAGCCAGCGAAGGCCAGTTCACCACAGCCGAGCGGGGCGAAGGCGAGGGCTGCATACTGTTCGTCAGTTCACTCGGCCTCCTCCAGTCCGAGGCCCGCCACAAACTCACCGCTGCCGGATGAGAGTCTCGGCTGCTGATAAACGGCCCGCGCGCACGCTCGCCGGTGAAAGTTGCGAGTGTTGCCGCATTGAGGAGGCGCGGGGGCCGTCCAGCAGCTATCACGTCGAGCAGCTCAACGCACTCCAGAGCGGCGGTTCCGACGAACGGGGCAAACTCATTCTCGCCGGCGATCCCAGCAATTCAGTCAAGGAGCCGGAACTGAGCGGAAGCAGGGCGACAACACTCTTCAATCAGCGCACCCAGCCGTGGCCGGAGCAACTCAGAGTCGAAGCTGGACGGCTGCCCGGCCTCAGTGCGGCGGCGCACATGCCGGTGTTCCTGCTCCAAATGAACTCGGGCACTCGGCGCGCCGCGTCGGGTTGCCGGTGGAGAACCTCGCTTCCTGA
Organism: Verrucomicrobiota bacterium; assembly: GCA_016235545.1. Taxonomy (GTDB): domain Bacteria; phylum Verrucomicrobiota; class Verrucomicrobiia; order Limisphaerales; family SXTU01; genus SXTU01. The sequence continues at coordinate 9,687 of JACRKB010000002.1, forward strand.
GGCGGTCTGATTTTATGCGCGAACCCTTCAAGCTCACCCGCATCCCGTCGCTCAAGACAGTCGCGGACTTCCGCGCGCACTGCGCCGCGCTCGGCATTGAGCTGCCCTGCGAGGACACCATTGCCGCCGGCGGTTCTCCGCTCGCCGAGCCGGTGCCCAACCTCATCGTCAACGGCAAGCGCATCAGCAACCGCATCGCCATTCATCCGATGGAGGGATGGGATGGCACGACGACCGGCGGCTTGAGCGAGGAAATGCGCCGGCGCTGGCAGCGCTTCGGCGAGAGCGGCGCGAAGCTGATTTGCGGCGCGGAGGCCATGGCCGTGCAGCCCGACGGCCGCGCAAACCCGAACCAGATCATCATCATCGAGGAGAACAAGGCCGGTCTCGCCGAGCTGGTCGGCATCTTGAAGCGGGCGCACACCGGGCGCTACGGCTCGACGGAGGACCTCGTCATCGGCTTCCAGCTCACGCACTCGGGGCGCTTCTGCCGCCCGCACGAGCGGATGCGCTACGAGCCACGCGTGGCGTTCCGGCATCCCATCCTCGATCCGAAGTTCAAGGTCACGAGCGATGCACAGGTCTTCACCGACGACGAGATCGAGCGGCTCATCGAGGACTACGTCCGCGCGGCGAAGATCGCGTGGGATGTGGGCGCGGACTTCGTGGACCTCAAGCACTGCCACGGCTACCTGCTGCACGAGTTCCTCGGAGCGCACACGCGGCCCGGCAAGTTCGGCGGCAGCTTCGAGAACCGCACGCGCATCCTGCGCGACATCATCTCCGGCATCCGCGCGAGCGGGAACAAGATCGAGTTCGGCGTGCGCCTGAGCTGCTTCGACATGGTGCCGCACCGGCCCGACCCTGCGCTGTCCGTGCCCGGCAAGCTCGGCCCCGGCATCCCGGAGGAGCACGCGCACTGTCTGCCCTACCGCTACGGCTTCGGCGTGAGCCAGAGCGACCCGACGCAGATTGATCTGACGGAGACGTTCCAGTTCGCCGAGCTGTGCGCGCGGCTCGGCGTGAAGATTCTCAACACCACCGCCGGCTCGCCTTACTACACGCCGCACCTCCAGCGCCCAGCCGCCTATCCGCCAAGCGATGGCTATCAACCCGCATACGACCCGCTCGTTGACGTGGCTCGCCAGGTCCAAGTCGTCCGCCAACTCAAGGCGCACCTGGGAGAATTCGGAATTCGGAATTCGGAATTCGGAATTCCCATGCTCGTCGCCTCCGGCCTGAGCTACCTCCAAGAATATCTCCCCCACGTCTCGCAACACCTCCTCCGCCACGGCTGGGCGGACATGGTGGGCATTGGCCGCGCGGTCCTGAGCTACCCGGCGATGCTCGCCGACGCGGCCGCGAAGGGAGAGATCGAGAAGCGCCTCATCTGCCGGACGTTCAGCGACTGCACCACTGCGCCTCGCAACGGCCTCATCTCCGGCTGCTACCCGCTGGACAAGCATTACGTCGCCAAGCCCGAGGCCGCGCAGTTGAAGGAAATCAAGAAGCGGGTCGGGGCATGAATCATTGCAGGCCGTGTCCCCACGAGGTTCTCCGGCGCCGGCGCGCTGCTTGCGCAACTGGATGTGATGCCAATTCCACCGGCTGGCATTGGGAATTGGTGTTTCCTGCGGAAACATCCAGCACCCGATTTGCGCGCGCCGACTGCGCTGGCAAATGAGGTTTGAACTCGAACTCCGAAATGGAATGGCCGCGAAAGGGCGCAACGAGCGCAAAGCCAAGTTTCCGGCAGGAAAACGAGGTGGGTGGAGATAGTCCCGGCTCCAGTCATCCGCGACTCGGCTCCTTTGTGTTCTTCGCGCCCTTTCGTGGCTGAACTTCGGAATTCGGGTTGATGGAGTCTCACCCTGCCGGGTTGGAGCTTTATGCCAGCCCGCGCTTGGCCAGCTCGGCGATGGTCCAGAGGTATTCGTCCACGAGCTGGTCCACCACGTTGCGCTTCTTCATCTCCGCCGGCATCACCTCCCAGGTGTAAGTCTCCATCTCGAGGTGCGAGCAGAGCGAAGGCGTCTCCTTCAACACGTCCATCACGCCTTGCACGTGGTCGGCGGTCGTGTCGAAGAGCGGCGTCGGCTGGCAATGCAGCGGGATGTGGAAGTGGATGCGCCACTCCTCGCTCGTGGGGGGTGGGAGGCGGTTGTGCAGCGCCAGCGCGTCATCCAAGTCCTTGTGCCGCGTGATGGTGCCATCTGCGGAGCGCGCGATGACCTGGTGAAAATACACGTCGTCCGCGAACGACCGCAGCGCCTGCCGCACCTCGGCTGTGGGCCTCACCTTGAGGGCGTTGCTCAAGTGCAGCTTGCTCACCTTGATCTTGTGCTGGCGCAGCCGGCCCAGCGCCTCGCGCGAAGACTCGTATTGCAGGGCGATGTGGCAGCAGTCGTAGTTCACGCCGAGGTGCTCGTTGAGCCGCAGGTCGCCGGGCCGGTCGGCGCGCATCTGCTCGAAGAACTCGACGGCTTCTTTGGTGGTTTCCAAATGGCACAGCGGCTCCGGCTCCAGCCCGAGGTGCAGGGTCTTGCCCGTGCGCCGCGACACGCGCTCGATGTGCTCGACGCTCCTCCACAAGTTCTCCCGCGCCGCCCGCACCTGCGCGCCGGCCTTGATGAACTCCTTGAACGACACGGGCACGGTGCTGACGCTGCCCTCGACGCCAGCCGGAACAATTTCGCCGAGCAGGTCGAAGAGCTGGTTCGTGTAGGCCACGCGCTCCGGCGTCGTCCAATCCGGCGCATAAACCTGCTCCTTCACCCGCGTCCCGTGGAAGCGTCCGTAGGGAAAGCCGTTGATGGTGAAAACGTAGCACTGCTGCGCGTCCAGCCAGCGGCGGAAGGCCGAGAGCGTCGCCGCGTCGCCCAGCTCCCGCGCCGCGTCCGCGCCCAGCCGCAGGCCGATGGCGTAGGGCGATTTCGTCCCCAGCCGGTCGCGCACGGCCAGCACGTATTTTTGCAGCGCCTCGAAAATCTGCCCCCACGACTCGCCGCGATGGATGTTCGTGCAGTAGGCGAGATGGAGTCCGTGCTTCAATTTCATCGCGGCAAGGTGTAACAACTGGCCGTGCAAGCCGCCAGCCTTTCGCCGGGGCGGGGCGGCTTAATCCTAATCTCAGTCCGCCCTCTCCAATGATCGCCGCCCAGGACAAACTCTTCGACCTGTTCCGCGACGCCCTCGCTCGCGGGACGTTCGTGAAGCTCACCATCAGCCGCCCGCGCGATCCAGCGGCGGACGTGAAGAATGTGTTTCTCCGCCCCGTGCGGTTGAAGGATGGCTTCCGTGTCGCCTTCACCTATCGCCACGGGACGAAGGACATTTTCAAGAACCTGCCGCCCGAGGCCGCGCTGGCCGAGGCCGCCAGCCTGTTGAGCGCGTCGTTCCTCTGCGCCACCCTCTTCACCACCGAGCGCACCGCCGAGCTGACGATCCGCGAGGACGACTCCGCACGCATCGCCGTGCGCAAGCCAGCCCACCTGGAGGTGCCGTCCCTTGGGCACGACCGCACCAAGGTGCGCGGCATCCTGCCCACCGAACCGTGGCTGCGGGAGCTCGGCGTCACCCTGCCCGATGGGCGCGTGCGCGAGGCGATGGCGGACAAGTTCCGGCAGATTAACCAGTTCGTGGAAGTGCTGCGGCCGCTGCTGGCGGAGGCGTTCGCGCAGGGAGCGGCCACACCGCTCGCCGCGGAGGCGGGCGGCGACGGGCTCGGCGAGACCGCGCGCCTCAAGCGCCGCGCGCGCCGCCAAACTGAGGCATCGCGCGCCGCCACAGTCCTCATCCAGCGCCCGCTCACGGTCGTGGACATGGGCTGCGGCAAGGGCTACCTCACCTTTGCCGTAAGCCAGTTGCTGGAGCAGATGAACTTCGTCGGCAGCCGCGTGGTGGGCGTGGAGACACGCGCTGACTTGGTGGAGGAAACCAACCGTGCCGCCAGCGCCTGCGGTTTCGAGAGGCTGCACTTCCAGGCCGGCTCCATCTCAGGCACGCCGCTGGACACCGCCGATGCGCTCCTCGCATTGCACGCGTGCGACACGGCCACGGACGACGCCCTCGCGCGCGGCATCGGCGCAGGCGCGAGGCTGCTCGTGGTTTCGCCCTGCTGCCACAAGGAGCTGCGCCCGCAAATCATCCCGCCACCCGCGCTCGCACCCGCGCTGCGGCACGGCATTTTAATGGAGCGCGAGGCGGAGTTTGCCACGGACGCACTGCGGGCCGCCCTGCTGGAATGGGCGGGCTACGAGACGAAGGTCTTCGAGTTCATCTCCACCGAACACACGGCGAAGAACCTGATGATCACCGCCGTGAAGCGCCGCCAGCGTGGCGACAACAGCGACGAGCTGGCCGCGCGAGTGCGGGGTCTGGCCTGTTTTTACGGCGTGAAAGAACAGCGGCTCGCAGCGCTGCTGGGTTTCACGCTCACAGACGAAGGCGGCGCAAAGCCGGAGGCTCCTGGTCACGGATGACCTACCCCGGGCCGAAGCCCGCACCTTTGGGCCATGAACCAGCTTTCTTGGAGCGCGGACGTGGGCGGCGGTGCTCCATCCCGAACAGGTTCAGTGGCTGAAATCGCGGGGTGTTGGGGATAGTCGGTTCTCTCCCTGTCGCTCTGCCGCCACTTTTCTTTCGGCGGGTTGAGATCAACAACGCGGAGGTTTCACGCCGGCTGTGCCTCAAGCGTCGTGCCGGCGAGCGCGGCGGGCGTCTCGTGGAAGTGGCCGAAGTTTCGGAATTTCCCGTAGCGCTGGCGCAGGCGTTCGCTGTTCGAGAGCGCGTCCAGCTGGGCCAGTTGTTTGATCAGGTGTTTCTTCACGCTCGCGGCGGCGGCGGCGGGATCGTTGTGCGCGCCGCCCAGTGGCTCGGGGATGATCTCGTCCACGATGCCGAGTTCGAGCAAATCCTTCGCCGTGATGCGCAGCGCCTCGGCTGCCTTTGGCGCGGCGGCGCGGTCCTTCCACAGAATCGCCGCGCAACCTTCCGGGCTGATGACCGAGTAATACGCGTTCTCCAAAATCAAAACCCGGTCCGCCACGCCGATGCCCAGCGCGCCGCCGGAGCCGCCCTCGCCGATGACTGCGGCGATGATGGGCACTTCGAGCAAGGTCATCTCGCGCAAGTTGACCGCGATGGCCTCCGCGATGTGCCGCTCCTCCGCGCCGATGCCGGGATACGCGCCCGCCGTGTCAATGAGCGTGATGATGGGCATGCCGAACTTGTCAGCGAGGCGCATGAGCCGGAGCGCCTTGCGGTAGCCCTCGGGGTGCGCGGAGCCGAAGTTGCGCAGAATGTTTTCCTTCGTGTCACGGCCCTTCTGCGTGCCGATGACCATGACGGGCCGGCCCGCCAGCTTGGCGAATCCAGCGACCATCGCGCGGTCGTCGGAGAACAGCCGGTCGCCGTGCAGCTCGGAGAAGTCCGTGAAGACCGAGCGGAAGTAGTCCAGCGTGTAAGGCCGCTTGGGGTGGCGCGCGAGCATGACCCGCTGCCACGGAGTGAGGTTCAGGTAAATCTGCCGCCGCGTCTCCTCGATCTTCAGCTCCATCTGCCGGACTTCCTCATCAAGGTTGATGCCGATGGAGTGCTTCTCCGGGTGCTTCCTCAACTCGTCGAGCTTGCGCTGCAACTCGATGATGGGCTTCTCGAACTCGAGCTGATGTTTCATGCGCGGGCGAGCCTAGGGAGCTGCCGAAAAGGTGGCAACGCGAATTCCCGGCGCAACTGGGTGCGTTGACAGGCTGCCCTTCAAACTTCAGCGTTCGCCACATCAGCATGACACAACAGCCACCCACCCAGTCGCGCCGGGAATTCCTCTCGGCCTCAACGGCTCTGACAGCCGGCGCGCTCGCCGGCTGCTCCACGCCCGGCCCCTCGGTGAAGTCCGGCTTCATTGACGCGCACGTCCATGTCTGGACGCCAGACACTGCCACCTTTCCGGTTGACCCAAGCTTCACGAAGGCCGCGATGCAGCCGGCGAGCTTCACGCCGGAGGAACTCCTCGCGCTGGCCCGGCCCCACGGCGTCACCCGCGTCGTCCTCATCCAGATGAGTTTCTACCGCTTCGACAACCGCTACATGCTCGACGCCATGCGCCGCTTCCCGGGCGTCTTCGCGGGAGTGGGCATCGTGGATGACAAGGCCGCCCGCCCGCAGGACGCGATGCGTGAGCTGGCGCGACGAGGTGTGCGCGGCTTCCGCATCAACCCCGGCTCGCAAACAGTGGACGCCTGGCTCGGCTCGCCCGGCATGACGGAAATGTGGAAGTGCGCCGGCGACGACGGCCTCGCCATCTGCCCGCTCATCGGCCCCAACGCGCTCTCCGGAATCGCCGCGATGTGCGCGCGCTTTCCGAAAACCCGCGTGGTGATAGACCACTTCGCACGCATCGGCGTGAGCGGCGAGTTCATCGAAGCCGACATAGCCGCCCTCTGCGCGCTGGCGAAGTTTCCTCACGTCCACGTGAAGGCGTCCGCCTTTTACGCGTTCGGCCAGAAGCGCGCCCCCTACCTCGACTTCGGCCCGATGATTCGCCGCCTGCGCGACACCTTCGGCCCGCAACGCATCATGTGGGCCACAGACTGCCCCTACCAAGTGCAGCGCGGCCACACCTACGCCGACTCCATCGCCCTTATCCGCGACCGCCTCGACTTCCTTTCATCCACGGACCGCGACTGGCTGCTGGGCCGCACTGCGGAGAAAGTGTTCTTCGCCAGTGTAATACCAACTACGTTAATTGTCTGGTAGAAGTGAAGAGGCAGGGATAAACTTTGGGCATGGCAAGACCCCGAGCAAAACTAGATCGTTGCGGCGAGGCTGACCTCCTCACCCGCCGGCTCAACACAGAACCTCCCGGC
>JACRKB010000297.1 GCA_016235545.1 Verrucomicrobiota bacterium
AGGCCCGCGTGCTGGCAATGCTCGAGCACCCGAACATCGTGCCCATCCACGCACTCGGTCGCAACGCCGAGGGGCGGCCCTTCTACACGATGAAGCGCGTGCGCGGGCAAACGCTGCAAGCCGTCATCAACCAGCTTCGCCGTGGCGACCGGACCACGCTCAAAGAGTTCAGCCTCGACAAGCTGCTCACCATTTTCCTGAAGGTGTGCGACGCCATTGCCTTCGCGCACTCGCGCGGCATCATCCACCGCGACCTCAAGCCGGAGAACATCATGGTGGGCGAGTTCGGCGAGGTGCTGGTGATGGACTGGGGGCTGGCCAAGTTCGAGCACGACCACTTGCCGGAGCTTGCGAAGGACCTGGACTCGGAGTTCGCCACGCGCATCGGTGCGCTGGCGGAAGAAGGCCCGCACTCGATGCCCGACTCCGGGCTGACGCTGGACGGCGCGGTGATGGGCACGCCGCAGTTCATGCCACCAGAGCAGGCGTCGGGGAAGATTGGGGAGATTGACGCGCGCTCGGATGTGTTCGCGCTCGGGGCCATTCTCTACAGCATCCTCACGCTGCGCCCGCCATTCCGGGGCAAGACCGTTCGCGACATCCTGGCCAAGGCGCGTTCCGGCAACATCAAGCCACCGACTGTTTTCAACCGCCCGGCGCGGCCCGAAGGCGCAGGCGCAGGAGCGCCGGAGGAAAGCTCGCCGCGCATCCAACTGGCTGCCGGCCTCGCCCATTGCCCCGGCGGCCGCGTGCCCCTCGCGCTCTCGGCGGTGACGATGCGCGCGCTGGAGTTCAAGCCGGCCAACCGATACCAGACCGCGGCCGCGCTCTCCGCAGACGTGACCGCGTATCAGGGCGGCTTCGCCACATCAGTCGAGCAGGTCGGCACGCTTGGACTGCTGTGGCGGCTGGCGTTGCGGCACCGCGTCGCGTCCGCGCTCTGCGTGGTGATGCTTGCGCTGACGGCGGTGTTTGTTGTCCAGCTCGTGCGCAGCGAGCGCAACGCGACCCAGCACGCGGAGAAGTCGGAGAAGAGCGAGCAGCGCGCCGTCAAGGCTTCCGACCGCGCGAAGCTGGCGCAGAAGTCGAGCGAGCGAATGGCCGGCGATCTGCGCCATTCACTTGCGCACGCCTACGTGGCCGAGGGCTGGAAGTTGCACAGCGAAGGCGCGCCCTTCCGCGCGTTGGGTGTCTTCACCAAGGCGATGGAACTCGAAGCCGCTGATACGGAGCGCACGGCCGTCAACCGCCTGCGCCTGAGCGTGCTGATGGGCCAGTCGCCCGGGCTGCTGCAGTTCTTCACTCCCGGCGGCACCATCACGGACGCGGACCTGCTCACCGACGCGCAAGGCACCCGGCTCGCGCTGGGCGTGGCGGGCACGAACGGGACATTCACGGCGGGCATCTGGAACCCGGCGGATGGCCGGCTGCTCACGCCGTTGATGAGCCACGAGGGGCGGGTGAACTCGGTGCGCTTCGACCGGACCGGCGACCGCCTCGTCACCGCCAGCGAGGACAAGTCCGTCCGGGTTTGGGACGCGCGGAAAGGCGCGCTCCTTGTCGGGCCGCTGAAGCACGGCGAGGCCGTGTGGCAGGCGGTGTTCAGCCCCGACGGCAAATGGATTGCCTCCTCCGACAATCACAAGCCCGGCAGTTGGGGCAGCATGAGCGGACAGGAGGCTACGGTCTATCGGCGGCGGACAGGCACGACCGCCCTGTGGGACGCGGCCACCGGCAAGCCGCGCTGGCAGCATCCTGTGCAGGGCCGCAACGCGCAGCAGCTCGTCTTCAGCCCGGATGGCACGCAACTGGCGGAGGGCTACCACACCTTCGTCAGCGCGGTGACCAGCATCACGGACGGGGAGATTGAGAGGCACTTCCCCGACATCTGGTGGATCAACGACATCGTCTATTCCGCGCCCGCGAATCGCGTCGTGGCTTGCGGCCTGTGGACGCAGCAAAGCAAACCCGGCGCGCGGCTCTTCGAGGCAGCGACACTCGCGCCGGTCGGCGAACTGCTGCCTCACGACGGGGAGGTTTATTGCGCTGCGTTCACGGCGGATGGCGCGCTCTTCGCCACGGGTGGTCGGGACCGGCTGGTGCGCGTCTTCGATTCGGCGGCCGGTCGTTCCATGGGCAACGCCATCCCGCATGCGTCGCACGTCGTGCGGCTCGAGTTCAACGCCGATGGCACACAACTGGCCGTCGGGTGTGAGAATGGCGACGTGCGCGTGTGGGACCCGCGTTCGGGCGCAGCGCTCTCGCCCTGGTTGCCGCATGACTCCGCCGTGTTGCGGCTGCGCTTCGACCCGCGCGGCGAGCGTCTGCTGACCGTCACGCGCGACGGCGTCCGCGCTTGGGACCTGCAGACGGGTGCGGTGCCGCGCCACGTCTTTCCGGATACAGGCACGCAGCAGGTGGTCACGGAAGGCTTCGACCAATCGGGCCAGCACGTTTTCAGTTTCGTCCGAGCCAATGCAACGCTGCGCCTGTGGTCGGTGGCCACGGGACGGTTGGTGGAGGCTCCGTTGCTCATTGAAGGCGGACGGCAGCCAGTCGGTTATGACCCGGGGCGGCGGTTGGTCTATACCTTCCTGTCGGGAGAAGGCGTGCGCGCTGTGAACATGCGCGACGGCTCGGCAGCGGCGGCTGTGCTGGCGCCGCAGCACCGGCTGCTGAGTCCCTTCGTCCACTGGAGTGCAGACGGAAGGCTGGTGGCGTCGTCGTTTCCAAGGGTGGGACCCCAAATGATTATTCAGGTTTGTGACGCCGCTGATGGTCGACTGCGGCAAACCATCACCAGCCAGACGACGGGCTTGAATGTCCGGTGGGGCGCGCATCAGGACCGACTGGCCGTTGAGATGGGCGCCGGCAAATTCCAAGTGATGGACTTGACCACGGAAAAGATTCTCTGGACCGGTTCTTACACCGCGCGGGCGTTGGGTGACCTTCTCTTTTCTCCCGACGGACGACTTCTGGCAGTGAGCGGGCAGGAGGAGCACGCTCAAGTCTTCGATGCCCGGACGGGCGCTCCCATCACGCCGGTTCTCCGCCACTCTGAGGGCGGCTCCGGCGCGGCCTTCAGCCCGGACAGCCAGCGCATCGCCACCGCGGGCAGAGACGGCACGGTGCGCATCTGGAGCGCGACCGATGGCCGACCGTTGACGGACTGGTTGCGGCATCGCAGTGCCGTGTTGCGCGTGCGCTTCAGTCGTGACGGGCGACTGCTGCTCTCGGCCAGCACAGACGGCACGGTGATTGCCTGGGACGCGACTACCGGCGACCCCGTGGCTCCACCCTACCCGCACGACACGCGGGTCAACGAGCTGAACTTGAGCGAGGACGGGCGACACTTCCTCACCAGGCAGGGCGGTGACCGTCTGCTGCGACTCTGGGCCATGCCGACGGAGAACGCGGCCTTCACGTTCGCGGACTGGCGCAAGGCGGGCCGGCTCTTCGGCGGTGCGGAGAACCGACCTGAGCCAGGCCAGCCGGAAGTCGTGCCGGCGGAGCAGGCAGGCAATTGGCTGGCGCTGGCGACGCGTCATCCGGCGGAATTCCACCGCGCCGGGTCGGACGGTTTCGGCTCGCTGGAACTCTCGGCTTGGGCCGCGTGGAAGCGCGGTGACTGGGAGCGTGCCGTGCAGGACTACGGGCGCATCATCCAAGCCGATCCCGGAGCCACCGACCTCCGCATGATGCGCGCGACGGCGGCGCTCCGTGCGGCGGAATCCCTCACTGACGAACCGCGCACCGCCCGGTTGCGCACAGTCGTCGAGGACTTGACGCAGACGCTCGCATGGCTTGCCGCCAGCGGGCCGCAAGCGAAGGCGTTTCGAGGCCGCCTGCTGGAGCAGCGCTCGCACGCGCTCTATGCGCAGGGTGAGCTTGTCCAGGCGCGCGGTGACTTCGCGGCCGCGCACGAGCTGCCTGCGGCCACGCTGCCGGGCAAGGGCGGGATTGACCTTTCCCTTTGGTTCAACGCGCGCAGCCCGGTGGACGAAGAGGCGCGCGGCCGGCTCAAGCCCTTCCTCGACCGAGGCACCGTCACGCTGCCGGAGGCGGGCGGGGCCACCTTCGATGTCCGCGCGCTCGTCCACCTGCGCGGCACCGCGAAGAACGCGCTGCCACACCAGCCCGAGCGCATCTCGGGCATCCCCGTCGGTCGCGCCTGCGAGAAGCTCCACTTCCTGCATGGGCACGCCAACCTCGTGTCAGCTCGCACCGAAGTGGGCAGCTACGTCGTTCGTTATGCCGACGGCAGCACGGAAACCATCCGCCTCATCAGCGGCATCAACACCGGCCCATGGGCAATACCAGCTACGGTCACAAACGCGCCGCCCCGCGCGAAGGAAATTTGGCAGGTGCAGGTTGCTCGCGGCAACAACCGCGTGCCAAACCGCCTGCGTGTGCTGCTCACCACCTGGGTGAATCCGCACCCAACGCGCGCCATCGCGAGCATCGACTTCGTCTCCGCCGGCACCGAAGCCGCGCCCTTCCTCATCGCTGTCACGAGCGAGTGAGCGATGCGCCGTGCGGCGAGATTTCCCGTAACCTTGGGAAGCAAATGAGGTAGGCACGAGAGATCGCATGCCCCGAACTCCGCCAGCCGCCTGCCGCAACTGCGGCAAGATGCCCGAGCCTGATTCGCCCCACGGGCTGTGCGTCCGGTGCCTGATGGTGCGGTTGCTCGACCCGCCATCGGCGGAGAATTCCTCCGCCAGCGCGAAGCCACCTCCCCCGCGCCGCCTTGTCCAGCTTGGTCCAGTCCTGCCGACGGCGGCAGACGAGTCCACTCCACCGGAATCCATGCCAAGCCCCATCTCCCCCGGGTAGTCCCGCACCCCCGTCACCGACTTCCTCCGCGAAACCCGGCGCGGCCTGGGGCCTCCGCGAAAAATTCACCGAAAGCCGGTAACCTTCCAGCCGCTTCGGGATAGCAGGTTGGTGAACAACATCCTAAGCCGCACCGGTCAGTTCCGTGAGCGGTGAGGATGACAACCAAAACACACAGTCTATGAAAACATCCTGCAAAAAACTCCTCCTCTCCAGCCTCGCCGCTGCGGGCCTGCTGTTGGGCGGTTCGCCCAACGCGCTCGCCGCGCCGGTCACCATTCGGTTCACGGCCGTCGTCACGGACCGGGACGCCGAGTTCCCGTCCACGCTGCAAATCGGCAGCCTCATCACCGGAAGCTACACCTACGAATCCAGCACGCCGGATTCGCTGCCCGATTCGCTGCGTATCGGCCTTTACGGCAACGCGGTGACGGCGATGACGATGAGCTTTGATGGTGGAGTCACCCGGACGTTGTCCACCAAGGAGGACAATTACCTCGAAATCCACAACAATATTGGGGGTGGTCGGCGCGAATTGGAAGACACCTATTTTCTGGATGCCACTGTGTCAGGTGGTTACAACCTTCAGTTTTCCCTCCACTACTTTAATGGAAACGAATGGGCCAGTGACGCACTTCCGCTTACGGCTCCCCGCCTCCCCTCGGGATTGAAGAGCGATGGCAACTATGAGTTCCTCGTCTATGCTAATGCGGCGGGCGGCTATCATGTCCGAGCTCAGGTCCTCTCCCTCCAACTCGCAGGTGACACCACGCCGCCCGTCCTTTCGCTGCCAGCCAACCTCGTGGTAGAGGCAACCGGTCCAGCCGGCGCGGTCGCCACTTACTCCGCCTCCGCCACTGACGACACAGACGGCGCGGTGCCCGTCACGCTGAACCCAGCCTCCGGCAGCACATTTGCGCTCGGCACCACCACGGTGAACGCCAGCGCCACGGATGCCGCAGGCAACACTGCTTCCGGCAGCTTCACCGTCTCGGTGCAAGACACGACCGCCCCCGTCATCACCAGCCTGCGCGTGTCCTCCGCCGTCCTCTGGCCGCCCAATCACAAGATGGTTTCCGTCACTGTCAGCGGCGAAGCGACCGAAGCCGTCAGCGAAGTGACCGGCCGCATCCTCTCCGTCACGAGCAACGAGCCGGATGACGGCCTCGGTGACGGCGACACCGCCGGCGACATCGTCATCACCAGCCCCGGCACCGTGAGCCTCCGCGCCGAGCGCTCAGGCAAAGGCAACGGCCGCATCTACACCATTCTCTTCGAGGTTAGAGACGCGGCCGGAAACGCCAGCACTCGCACGACCACCGTCTCGGTGCCCAAGAGTCAGGGTAAGTAGGCTAACGGCACCTGCTCGTCCGGCATTGCTGCCGGAAAGCGCGAGGGCCGGACAAACTGTCCGGCCCTCGTTGCTTGTTCGGCCACTCTCATCCGGCGCGACGGTCACCACCTATGGAGTTTCAATTATCCGAACAGACCCATTACCGGTTTGCCCGAAGAGAACGGCGGACGGATGATGCCGGTGTTCTTGCCAAGGTCGCTGAGGGGAACGTCCAGAGCGTGGAGGATGGTGGCGTGGAGGTCTTGGGGCGTCACGGGGTTGATCCTCGGCGCGGCACCGGTTTTGTCCGACTCGCCATAGACCGCGCCGCCGCGAATCCCGCAGCCGGCCACGATCGCGGAGAAGCACTGCGGCCAGTGCTGCCGGCCCGGCGGCCCCTGCGTGAGGATCACCGGCGTGCGCCCGAACTCGCCCATCGCGACGACGAGCGTGTCGTCCAGCATCCCACGCTGCTTGAGATCGGTGAGGAGGGCGGAAAGCGCCTCGTCCAGCCGCGGCAGGCAGAAGTTCATGCCGTAGGAGCCGTTGCTGAACGCGTTGCCCATCCCCATGTTTCCCCCGTGCATGTCCCAACTGGAACTGGGCGGCCCGCCACCTGTTTCCCCCGGCGCGGGACCGACCCAGCCGTTCACGGTCACGAAACGCACACCAGCCTCCACCATCCGCCGCGCGAGCAGCAGGTTCTGCCCAAGCGGGTGCATACCGTAGCGTTCGCGGACGGCCAACGGCTCCTGGTTCAGATTGAAAGCCTCCCGCCCTTCCGGACGGGTCATCGCGTCGTAGGCCAGCTCGCGCAGTTCATGCCAGTCCTTGGCCTGGGGTTCTCCCACGAGGCGGTTCGACTCCAAGGTGTCGAGCAGCTTGCGCCGTTCCTGCATCCGGGCGGGATCACCGCTTTCATAAATCTCGGGCAGCTTGAACTTGGGCATCGCCGGATGATTGTCGGCCGAGCCAATGAACACCGGCGCATAGCTCGATCCCAAGTAACCCCCGGAGCCGATGTTCGGCGCGCAGAAGACCGGCGCTCCCACGCACTTGATCAACCACGCGTTGGTGATCAGGTTGCGCTCATTGGAAAGATGTTTGGCCACCACCGACCCGATGTAGGGCAAATCGTCGGGGACGCCTTCCCTGACGCGCTCGACCACCTGCCCGCACAGCAGGTTGTGCATCGCGTCGAAGTGGTTGTTGATCGGGCGCGGATGCGTCATCGAGCGGATCAGGCAGAACTGATCGGTGACTTGGGAGAGCTTGGGATGCAGCTCGCTCAACTGCATGCCCGGCACTTTGCTGCGGATGGGTTTGTAAGGCCCGCGAATTTCGGACGGCGCGTCCGGCTTCAAATCCCAAGTGTCGATGTGGCTCGGACCGCCGCACAGGAGCACGAAGATGCAGCACTTCTTCGAGGACACCGCCTTGCCTGATGTGTCGAACTTGTCCTTCCCGACGACCAGCCCGGGGACCGCGAGGTTGAGCAAACCAACGCCGCCGGCTTTAATAGCCGTGCGCCGGGAAGTCTTGGGCAGGTTCATAGGCAAAGCTGGGTTGAGCTGAACTGAATGGACGTGAGCGAAGCCTACCTCCCGCTCGCATCGGCGCAACGAGAATACTCGGTGAAGAAAACTCTCCCCGTTTCGAGGCGGAGAGGGAGGCGACGCTCAGGCTCAGGCCAGGATCTTCCGGCACGACGCTTCCAGCTTCTTCAACTGCCTGGCGGACTTCGCCTCGATGTAGCAGCGGATGAGCGGCTCGGTGCCGCTGGCGCGAAAGGCGACCCACTCGCGATTGGGCAGGAGGAACTTGAAGCCGTCGGTGGTGATGAACTTCTCCACGGGGAGGCCGCCGACGTCGCTCAGGCCGGCCTTCAACTTGCCGAGCAGGGCGTCCTTGGTCTCGGGGTTGATTCTGATGTTGATGCGTGTGGTGTGGAACTCGCCGGTCTGCTTTTCCAGCGCCCTGAGAATCTGGCCGAGGGATTTCTTCTCGGTCGCGACGAGTTCGGCCATGAGCAGGCAGGCGAGAATGCCGTCCTTCTCGGGGACATGGCCCTTCACCGAAAGGCCGCCGCTTTCCTCGCCGCCGACGATGACGGGTTCGCTCTCCATCAGCGCGCCAATGTATTTGAAGCCGACGGGCGTCTCGTGGAGCTTCACACCGAGAAGTTCGGCCACGGCGTCCACCTGATGGCTCGTGGGCACGGTGCGGACGACTGCGCCGGTCCAGCCGCGGTTCTTCCTCAGGTGGTAGAGCGCGAGCGCGAGAATCTGGTTCGGCGTGAGCCACACGCCGCTCTTGTCCACGATGCCGAAGCGGTCAGCATCGCCATCGAGGCCGAGGCCGAACTGGGCTTTGCCCGCGAGGACGAACTTGCTGACTTCCTCCATGCCGTGCGCGTCCGGCTCCGGGTGCTTGCCGCCGAAGAGCGGGTTCAGCTCGTTGTGGAAGGTGGTGACCTTCGCGCCGCCGTCCTCGGTGAGCAGCGTGTCGAGGTAGCCGCGTCCGGTGCCATACATCAGCTCGACGGCGATGTTGAGCTTCGCCTTCCGGATCGTCGCGAAGTCAATGAGCTTGCGGATCTGCTTAAAGTAGTCGGGCAGCGGGTCAATGGTTTTGCACTGAAACGTGCCGACGACAGCGGCCTTGAACGTCCAGCCCTCGGCTTGGCGCTTGGCGATGTTTGCTTCGATTTGCTTGGTGACTTCGGGCGTGGCGGGCGCGCCGTTGTAAGTGGAGAACTTGAGGCCCTGATACTCCGCCGGGTTGTGGCTGGCGGTCATGTTGATGCCGCCGATGGCCTTGCGGACGCGGATGGTGTGCGCGATGACGGGCGTGGGAGCGTCGCGCTGGCAGAGCAGGCAAGTGAGGCCGTTGGCCGTGAGCACCTCGGCGACGGCGAGGCTGAACTCGCGTCCGAGGAAGCGCGTGTCGTGGCCGATGATGACGACGGGTTTGCGGCCCTGAAGTGGAGAGTTGGGAGTTGAGAGTTGAGAGTTGAGATAGTCCGCGATGCCTTGGGCCGCGAGGCGGACGCCGTCGAAGGTGAAGTCGCGCGCGATGAGACCGCGCCAGCCAGAGGTGCCGAATTTGATTTGCATGGGGGGTCAGGAGTTGGGAGCTAGGAGTCAGAAGTCAGGAGGTCGAAGTCAGCACGATCGTTCACTTCTGACTCCTGACTTCTGGCTTCTCTTCTCAGCTCTTCCAGTCGAGCGCGCCTTTCTTCAGCGCGTAGATGTAGCCGACGAAGAGGATGCCGACGAAGGAGGCCATCGAACCGAGGATGAGCGCGGCGTTCTGGGCGAGCACTTCGCGATAGACGACTGCCCACGGGTAGAGGAACACGACCTCGATGTCGAAGAGGATGAAGAGCATCGCCACGAGGTAGAACTTCACCGAGAAGCGCGCGCTGCCCTCGCCTATGGGGAGCATGCCGCATTCGTAGGGTGTGTCCTTCATCTGCGTGGTGCGCGCGGCGATCTTGCGGTTGAGGAGGCGCCCGGCGATCTCAGACAACACCAAGATGCCGCCTGCGATGGCGAGGGCCACGAGCAGGAGGAACAGGACGGGAACGTATTGGACCAACTGTGAATCCATGGAGCGGACGGTAGAAATGGCCCTCACCCTTGGCAAGGGCAAAGCCCGGCTTCGCGGGGTCGCATCTGACTTTCTAGCATCCAGGAGGCTGTCTCGCTCCTGCTCGGAATTCTGATCCTACTCATGCTCCTTTCCCCACGAGCCTCGATCAGCGGAGCAGGATGATTCGCGAGCTTCTTGGATGCTTTGTCCCCGCAACCGAGATGCTCGCAACGCTCGCGCCTCCCTCGTCGGCAAATGGGGTTCGACGGAGTCTCACCCTACCTTCACTTTGCGTGCCTCCGCACTTTGGTGCCCCCCAATGCGAGTTCCTTCAAGCCTCGGGATCCGGACGCAGCACTCGCGGCAGCACGCACGCCGCCCACACGATTGCTCCAGCCATCCAGCATCCCGCCCCGTAGATGTAGTGCGTCGTCTGGATGCTGGGAAGGAAGTCGCCGGTGATGCGTGAAGCGAGGCCCAGCAGCATCAGGACGGCGGCGCCGGTCAGCCACGGATTGAACCGCTCCGCTTTATCCCGCGCGCCGGTGTGGCCGAAGACCACACGTGTCGCTATCCCGGTGGTGATGAGGGCAAAACCGCCGACCAGTTCGAGATGAGACAGGGTCAGGCGCATCGTGGAGAACCATCCTGCCGCGAACACTCCCATCGGTATGCACACAAGCCCCACGATGAGCTGCCACTGCACGCCGTGCCAGTGCCACCGCAGCCGCTCCAGAGGAATTTCGTAGGCGAGCCATGCGATGATCGCAGCGGCGCGCGCAGTGCCGGCGAGGCGGTTCCAGCCGGCTGCCTCCAACACATAGGTGATGAGGATGAACGCGCCTGCAATCATGGCGATCCGGGCGGCGCGCTTCCACTCGGGCGTCGGGACGGGGGAATCGGGAAACTTGCGCCGCACTCCCAGCCCAAGGAATCGCGGCAGGAGAAATCCCCCGGCGCCGAGCACGCACAGCAGCACGAACGCGTGGTAGCTTAACAGCCGGGCCAGCAACTCCATCGGCCCGCTCAACTGCCAGAGGCGTCCGGCCAGGTGCAGGGCGGTGCCGGCCAGCGCGCTGGCAAACGACAGCCCCACGAGCACGAAGCTCGGCGGCGGCAGCGAGCGGCCCGAATGGCAGCGGCGTTTGAGCAGCCCGAAAAGGAGCGCGAGTTGACCCGCGAAGAGCCAGTCTGCAAGCGCGTTCATTCCGAGGGTGTTCGCGGTGACGTTGCACAGGAACAGGGTCAGCAAGGAATACACCGCGCGCGCCGACAAGGCGGGTGCCTCCACCAGTCGCGGCATGGCGGTGCTCATGAAGCCGAGGATGAAACCGCCGAAAAACCCTTGCACCATCAGCCGCGCGTGGCTGGGGCCGGGATAATTATCCGTCCAACCCAGCAACAGCACCGGCCACAGCGCAACGCCGATGAGTCCGGCCAGAGTGGCGGCGGGGAAGAAGAGCCGGAACGGCTCGCGATGGAGATCGGCGAGACGGATCCATTGCTCCACCGGCTGAGTTGTGGACGCTGCTTGCTTGGCGGCGCGGCGCGGGCAACGCCCCGGAACAGGAGCGGCACCCACCGGGGCCGACGCACCAGGATTCAGATTGGTTGTCATCACGCGGTGCGACTTTCGAGACGGTCAGTGAAGGCGGCTAACCGTGGATTGCCGTGGCGCGGGCAGCAATTGACCGCGGCTCTCGATGGCCTGGGCCAATGGGCGTCGCTGCGGACAAGAATCAGCCGGTCCTTCCCAAACCCCGGCGAGCCAGCAGATGCAGCGAGGGGCATTGTTCCCGCGCAGATGAAACACGTCATCAACACGAGCGAGGTCCTCGGCACGGTTGATGTGCCGGAAGGGGTCTGCGAGGTCTGCGCCTCGGCGGACGCGGGCTACGACGAGGCTGTGGGCAGGCTGGTAGTGAGATTGGAGTCGTTCCTTCGCCCCATCGGGCTGCGCGTGAAGGAGCGGCACTTCCGCGCGGACTGGCTGCCGGAGAACGAGACTGTCTCGGAGTCCGGCGCGCGCGAGGAAAGCCATGATGTGTCACGGGAGATTTTTCAAATCTGGGTGCGCAAAGTGCGGGAGGCCGCGCCGCAGTTGCATCGCGTCTGACTTTGGACAAAACACTCTGAATCAAATCCAACCCACAAGAGAAAGGCCCGTTATGCTCCCGAAATACAGTGTCGAATACACCACGCAGTTCCGCCGGCACGCGCATACCAACCACTATGCCACGGATGACCCCGTCGCGTGCCAGGAGTTTGTCGAGGAGCTGCTCGAGCGCGGGTCCGGCATCCACGCCATCAAGCACGAGGGGCTGGAGCTGCCCCGGCCCGACTTCGACCGCATTGTGAAGACGGCGGCGGCCATGCTGGCGGCGAAGCACGTCTGTGCGTCGCTGGGCATCAAGCCCGAGGAGGAAAAATTCCGCTTCGGGTTCACGGCGTGAACGCGCGCCCCGGCTGCTGAAGCGCCTTGGGTGGAAGCCAGGAGCCAGGAGCCAGAATGGGGAGAGTCGCAGGCTCGAAACGATTGATTTCTTCCCATGGCCTCCCGGCGAGGAAAAGCGGGATGGGTTTGAATTCGGAGGGCGGGAAAGCATGAAAAAATTCCGCCCTGCGCTCCTGCCTTCCCAATAAAATTCCCATTCTGACTTCTGCCCTCATCGGCCCCGCTCGGGCCGGGAAGCGCGCCAACTCCTGCTCCTATTCCACTCAAACCAGCGAAGAACCAAGATTCAGAGTATGAGCAGGAGTGAGAAGGGAAGCTCAAAGCAGAACGGCCCGCCGGTGGGCGGGCCGCTCAAGGTTGGAAGGAGTGCTTGAAAACGCTCAAGCGCGTTCCATGTATTTGCCGGTGCGGGTGTCCACTTTGATCTTCTCGCCGGGCTTGATGAAGAGAGGCACCTGGATGGCCACGCCCGTCTCGAGGGTGGCGGTCTTCTGCATGTTGTTCGCGCTGTCACCGCGGACGCCCTCGGGCGCTTCGGCGATGGTGAGGATGACGCTGGAGGGAAGCTCGACAGAGACGGCCTTGTCTTCAATGAAGACCATGGTCACGCCGCCGTTCTCAACGAGGAAATTCTTGCAGTCGCCAACGAGCTCCCGCGTCAGGGTGACGGTCTCGTAGTTCTCGGGGTTGGTGAAGACGTAGTCCTGACCGTCCTTGTAGCTGAACTCCATCTTGGTGGTCATCATGGGGACGATTTCGATCTTCTCGCCCGAGGCGAAGCGCAGCTCGGAAGTCTTGCCGGTCTTCAGGCTGCGCATGCTGATCTGGACGAAGGCGCGGAGGTTGCCTGGAGTGCGGTGGGTGACTTCGAGCACGACGACGACATCGCCACCCTGGCGGATTGCCATGCCTTTGCGGACTTCGGTTACGTTGGCCATAAAGTGTTTGGATTCAGACGCTCCGTCCGGCGCTCTGGCCGGGCGGAGTGCGGGAAACTAGCCAAGGGAAGGGGCATTGCAAGCAAGGATTTGGAAAACGGAGGCGGAAGTTCGGCCTGAAAATGTGCAATCCGCTGCCACGCCACGGCCAGCTCCCTCAAGCGAGGGGCGCCACACTCACCATAACCATCGGCGCTGGCGGCTCAGAAAAATCGCACGAAGGATTTTTTCTTCAGCCGCTCAACGTATTTCTTTTGAAGCCGCGCACGCTCCTGGTTCAAAAGCGTCTTTTCAATCTCGTCACGAACCTCGGTCAGAGGCCGGAGCTGCGCCGACTTCACTTCCTCCACCTGCAAAATGAAACACGCGTCCGGCACCTCGATCACCCCGGTGCGCTGGCCGGGCTTGAGAGAAGCCGTGGCATCGGCGAATTCCTTGCGCAACACCGAACGATTCACCCAGCCCAGGTCGCCGCCCTCGCGTTTCTGCGATCCGTCCGAATACACCGACGCCATCTCCGCAAACTTGGTCCCCGCCGCCAGCTTGGCCACCAACTCGCGAGCAAGCCGACGGACCGCCTCCGGATCACCACCGTCACGCTTGCGCAGCTCGATCATGCGCAGCCGCACCTGATCGGGCAGCTTGAAATCCTCCGGATGCTCCGCGTAGTAGGTCGCGATCTTGAATGGCGAGATGACGACAGCGGATGAGACATTTTTGAGATTCATCTGCTCGACGATAAACTGGTCGCGGATGTCAGTGCGGAACTGATCGTAGGTCATGTTCTGCGCCTCCAGCGTCTTGATGAGCTTCACGCGGTCGCCGTAGCGCTCGCGGATGCGCTCCTGCACGAAGTCCTCGATGATGCTCTCGGGAAAGCTGTAACCAGCAGACTTGAAGTCATTGAGCGTGAGCTGGCGCTCGATGAGCTGGTTGAGGCCGTCCTTGTAGATTTCCATCGCCCGCTCGTTGTAGGACTGCCGAGTGAGGCCCGGCTGGCGCTCCAGCGCGACAATGGCGGGCTCGATGAACTGCCGCGCCTCCTTTTCGGTGATGACGGTCTCACCCACGATGGCAACGATGCCGTTAACCAACTCTGGCGCAGCCCCTGCGCGCGGACCCAACCCGGCCAGCATGGCTGCTACGATTAAGAGACGCTTCATGTCCATGGCGCAGGAGGATAGAGGGCAAGGGCGGCTGGTCAAGAGCCACGCAGCGCATCCTCAAGCGCCGGGCGCATCTTGACACTGCCCCCGACTTGACTGGCATTGCGGAGCGCCAATCTCTGATCCGGCGCGTTTCCGGGTGCTTTGCACCACCCGCCGGGTCGGAGACCGGCGCTCCGGTGGCAGTGTCAAGATGCGCCCTCAAGCGCCTCGCCGTGAATAAAACGAGTATTGCCGCCGACGGGCCTGTTTGGCAGAATCGGGGCATTACACCGGTGCGGGTGTGGTTCAATGGTAGAATGTGGGCTTCCCAAGCCTGAGACGAGGGTTCGATTCCCTTCACCCGCTCCACTTCAACGAATATCCAGCAAAAATGAGTAAATCGCGGAAGTTCAGCGAGTCCATTTTTGGAAAGTAAGAATACAAGTAAGAATACTTTCATTCCTGTCCTGACTTTTGACCTCAACTGCGACCGCTCGCATGGAGCAGCCACAATAGGCCCGAAAACATTGATCCCGTCGAATGTGGTCGTGAGTGGTGTCGATGAATCAGGCGGAATTGACGGACTGGTGCCGGGTGCCTGAAGGCCCGTTTGAAGAGCAAGAAGCTGCGGGGGCGGGCGGCTAACCTGCCCCGATGCACCTCGCCTTTCCGCTCGGTGACTTTTTTATTTTCATCGGGCCGCAAAATTCTTTTGGCCGCTTGCTGAAAGCTTGCTCGCAGCCCGTTTGTTTGAACTACGAACCATCCTCGTTGAGTGTCGAAAAAGCAGCCCCGATCTCGACATTA
>JACRKB010000298.1 GCA_016235545.1 Verrucomicrobiota bacterium
CATTCGCTAGCCTGGGGTGAAGCCCCAGGTCAACGAGGCCACGAGGAAGCCGAGCGCTGTAAGCGCGTCACCTTGGCAGCCGGGCGGCGGCGTGGCGGGCTTACAGCCCTCGGCACGGCCTGGCGGGGCCACCTGGGGCTGTGTTCACTACGTTCACTCCACCCCAGGCTGACGAATGACGGGCTTTCAGCCCTGCCGACCCGGGTTGCAAGAAACTGAGATGCGCCCCGGCTTGCCAAGGTTTGCCCCGTCCCGCAGCATTCGTGCGATGGATTTCCGGAACAAAATCATTCCCTTCGCCAGCGTCGCAGCGTGGCGCGAGCGGATGCGTGCGGCGGGCAAGAAGCTCGTCGTGACCAACGGCTGCTTCGACATCCTCCACGCCGGACACGTCACGTATCTCGCGGCGGCGCGCGCGCTGGGCGATGCGTTGCTCGTTGGCTTGAACAGCGACGCCTCGGTGCGCGCGCTCAAGGGCGCGGGCCGTCCTGTGAACTCCGAACTGGACCGCGCCACCGTGCTCGCCGCACTCGCGGCCGTGGACGGCGTGTGCGTCTTCGAGGAAGTGGACGCGCTGCGCTTCCTCGCCGAGGTGAAGCCGGACATCTACGCAAAGGGCGGCGACTACACGCTCGACACCATCAACCAGCCCGAGCGCCGGCTCATCGAAGGCTTCGGTGGCAAGGTCGTCATCCTCCCCGGCGTGCCGGGCCGCTCGACGAGCAGCGTGCTGGCCAAAATCGCGAAGGGCTGACCGTGCCGGCTAGTTGCAGTTGTCGTGTCGCGGGTTGACTGCTCGAAGCCGCTTCTATTTTGCGTCACCGACGGAGCGGTGACTGCAAGTCACTGGCACAAACGCCGCACTTTCTGAATGGCCTTTTCCCCGAGCCAGTCGAAGACTCCACGTATGACACTGAACCAAATGGCATGGGGATGCCTTGTCGTGGTGGCGGGCTTCTCCGCGCCCACGCCGGCCAGCGCCGCGGCGCGCAAGATTGATTTCAACCGCGACATCCGCCCCATCCTCTCGGACAATTGCTACGCCTGCCACGGGCCGGACGAGAAGGCCCGCAAGGCCAAGCTCCGCCTCGACCTGCCCGAGAGCGCGCTCGCGAAGAAGGCCGTCGTGCCCAAGGACCTCAAGCACTCCGACCTTTGGGTGCGCGTCACGACGAAGGACGCCAACGACCTGATGCCCCCGGCGGAGTCGAACAAGAAGCCGCTCAAGCCCGAGCAACTCGCGCTGCTCAAGCAGTGGATCGAGGAAGGCGCGAACTACCAGGGCCATTGGTCGTTCATCGCGCCGGTCAAGGTGACTCCGCCCAATGTTCAGCCGAAGGAGTGGTTGGTGATTAGTAATCAGTCCACGGGCTCGGGCAGCTCGGCACCACTCACTAATCACTACTCACTAATCACTTCCCCCGTCGACCGCTTCATCGCCGCCAAGCTCGCAGACAAGAAGCTCTCTCCGAACCCCGAGGCCTCCCGCGAAGTCCTCATCCGCCGTGTGACCTTCGACCTCACCGGACTACCGCCCACGCCCGTCGAGGTGGACGCGTTCCTCGCGGACAAGTCGCCCAACGCCTACGAGAAAGTCGTGGACCGCCTGCTCAAGTCATCTCACTACGGCGAGCACATGGGCCGCATCTGGCTCGACGCCGCGCGCTACGGCGACACTCACGGGCTGCACCTCGACAATGAACGCTCGATGTGGCCTTACCGCGACTGGGTGGTGCGCGCGTTCAACCGCAACCTGCCCTTCGACCAGTTCACCATCGAGCAGCTCGCCGGCGACCTGCTGCCAAACCCAACGCAGGACCAACTCGTCGCCACCGGCTTCAACCGCTGCAACGTCACCACCAGCGAGGGCGGCAGCATCAACGAGGAGTTTGTCTTCCGCTACGCCGTGGACCGCACCGAGACGGTTGCCTCCGTGTGGATGGGCCTGACCGCTGGCTGCTGCGTCTGCCACGACCACAAATACGACCCGGTCACGATGAAGGACTTTTACTCCATGTATGCCTTCTTCCACAGCAGCGCCGACCCCGCGATGGACGGCAACGTCCTTCTCACCGCGCCCATCCTCAAGCTCACCACTCCGGACCAGCAGAAGAAGCTCGAGGACTTCAACGTGCAAATCGCCGCCGTGGACAAGCGCATCAAGGCCGAGCTGACGAAGGTGAGTTACACCGACCCGTCCACGCTCAACCCGCCGCCGCCGCTCAAGAAATTCGACACGACCTGGGTGGATGACGACTTCCCGTCCGGCGCGAAGGCCGAGAACAACGCCAACACGCCCGCCATCCAGTGGGTCACTGAGAAGGACGGCAAAGTCCTGGCCGGCAAGCGCGCGCTGAAACGCAGCGACAAGGGCGTGGCGCAGGATTTCTTCGCCGACCTCAAGACGCCGTTCACCATCCCGCCCAACGGCAAGGTCTTCCTTCACGTCTTTCTCGACCCGAAGGACACGCCGAAGTCCGTGATGCTCCAGTTCAACACCGGCGACTGGTCGCATCGCGCCGTGTGGGGTGACATTG
Organism: Verrucomicrobiota bacterium; assembly: GCA_016235545.1. Classification (GTDB taxonomy): domain Bacteria; phylum Verrucomicrobiota; class Verrucomicrobiia; order Limisphaerales; family SXTU01; genus SXTU01. Next base: position 2,538 of record JACRKB010000298.1, read on the forward strand.
ACGCCATCGACTACGGCAAGAAGGACAGCAACGAGCGCAAGCGCCTCGGCGACCTTCCGAAGGCCGGCGAGTGGGTGAAGCTGCAGTTCGCCGCGTCGCAGCTCGGCTTCAAGGCCGGCGACA
>JACRKB010000299.1 GCA_016235545.1 Verrucomicrobiota bacterium
GGCTTGCCCGCGAGTGGGAAGTCCTTCCGCAGCGGGAAATACGGGTAGCCGTCCCACATCAGGATGCGGCGCAGGTCGGGATGCCCACGGAAGCGGACGCCCATCATGTCGTAGGCCTCGCGCTCGTGCCAGTCAGCCCCGCGCCAGACGCCGGTGACGGTCGGCAACTCGGACTTCTCCTCGCTGACCTCGGTTTTGAGGCGCAAGTGGCAGCCGTGACCGGTTCCGTAAAGCTCGTAAACCAGCGTCCAGCGCGGGTCTTCGCCGTAGTTGTCAATGCTCGTGAGGTCCAAGAGCATGTCGTAGCTCAGTGACTTCTTCGCGAACTCGCAGACCTCCGCGATGCGCTCGGCATCGGCCAGCTTCAACGTGACTTCGCCACGAAACTCGCCGGGCGCAGACAGCAGTTCGCCGAACTTGGCTTTCAACTGGTTGGCTAAATCGAGCGCGCTCACGGTCAGGAGGGGAGGGATTTATAAAGAGAGCAGGAGGGCAGGAGAAAAAGAGCGGAGCAGGCAGTTCATTCCTGCCTTCCTGCTTTCCTTATAAAACTGCTTCCTTGTTCTCATTGGTCAGGCAGCCAGCACCGGCTCCTTCTGAATCTTGTTTTGCAGCTTGATGAGCGCGTCGAGGAGCGCTTCGGGACGGGGCGGGCAGCCGGCCACATACACATCCACGGGGATGATGCTGTCCACACCCTGGAGCACCGCGTAGCTGCGATACATCCCGCCAGTCGAGGCGCACGCGCCCATCGCGATGACCCACTTCGGCTCCGGCATCTGGTCGTAAATGCGCCGGACGGCCAGCGCCATTTTGTAAGTGACCGTGCCCGCGACAATCATCACGTCTGACTGCCGGGGCGAGAAGCGCATGACCTCCGAGCCGAATCGCGAGATGTCGAACTTGCTCGCGCCCGCCGCCATCAGCTCGATGGCGCAGCATGCGAGGCCCATCGGCATCGGCCACAGCGACTGCTTGCGGCACCAGTTGATGGCCGCGTCCACACGCGTGACCACGACGTCACCTTCAATCTTCGAGTTGTAGCCAAGTTCAGTGCTGGTCGGCATGGCGGAGGCACGCGGAAATTGTCCGCGAACACGGCAAGTAAAGCACCCGCCTGACACGCGGCAAGCCTTTCGTGATTTTTTTCACAAGCCTCTCGAAACCGCAGGCCGGGAGATGACTGAAAGCGTTCACTTGCGCGGCGGCGCTTAAATCTGATTTGCTTCGCGCATGAAACGCCGCTCGTTCCTCCCGCACGCACTCGTGTCCTCGTTTGCCATCGCCTCGTTTTGCTCCACCGCCCTCGGGGCAGACAAGAAGGCCGGGGCTGCGCCCACCCAGTTTCGCGCCTACGTCGGCACTTACACGGGAAAGAAAAGCCAGGGCATCTACACGTTCACTTTCAACTCCACGACCGGCGAGGTCGGCAAACCGGAACTCGCGGGCGAGGTGACCAACCCGTCTTTTCTTGCCATCCACCCCAACGGCAAGAACCTCTACGCCGTCGGCGAGGTCGCGGCGGTGGACGGCAAGAAGGGCGGTGGCGTGAGCGCCTTCGCCATCCAGCCGGACGGGAAGCTCAAGCTCCTCAGCCAGGCGTCCACCGTTGGCGCGGGGCCGTGCCATGTCTCCGTGGACAAGAGCGGCAAGGTGGCGCTGGCCGCCAACTACAGCGGCGGCAGTGTCGTGGCCTTGCCTATCAAGGCCGATGGTTCGGTCGGCGAGCACACCAGCTTCGTGCAACACACCGGCAAGAGCGTCACCAAGCGCCAAAGCCAGCCAAACGCGCACTCGGTCAACCTCTCGCCAGACAACCGGTTCGCCTTCGTCGCCGACCTCGGCCTGGACAAGGTGCTCATCTACAAGCTCGACGCAGCCAAAGGCACGTTGACGCCGAACGAACCCGCCTTCGCGACCGTTCCGCCCGGCAGCGGACCGCGCCACTTCGCGTTCCATCCCAGCGGCAAGTTCGCCTACGTCATCAACGAGATTACCCTCACCATGACCGCGTTCAGCTACGACGCGGCGAAGGGTGCGCTGACCGAGATTCACACCGTCTCCACACTGCCCGCTGCCGACGGCCCCGGCCCGAAGCCCGGCTGGAGCACGGCGGAAGTCGTCGCGCATCCGAACGGTAAGTTCCTCTACGGCTCGAACCGCGGCCACGACACCATCGCGGTCTTCTCGGTCGCGGCGGATGGCAAAATTACCCTCGTGCAGAACGCGCCGGCGGAAGTGAAGACCCCGCGCAACTTCAACCTCGACCCGACGGGCAAGTGGCTCTTCACCGAGGGCCAAGGCTCCGACACCATCGCCCTCTTCAAGGTGGACCAGGCGACCGGCAAGCTCACCGCCACGGGCACGAAGCTCGAAGTCGGCGCGCCGGTGTGCATGAAGTTTCTGGCGGTGAAGTGAAGGGCGAGAAAGGTAATTAGTGCTTAGTGATTAGTCCGACCTCGTAGGCGTCCGGCTTCGGACTGATTACTAAATCACTAATCACTTTTCCTCCATAGCCCTTACGCGATCCGCATCGTCAGTCCGCCGTCAATCGTCACCGTGTCCCCGGTGATGTAGTCGTTCATCACCAGCATCAAGATGGCTTCGGCCACTTGCTCCGAGGTGCCTTCGCGCTTGAGAGGAATGCGTTGCTCCAAGTTAAGCTTCTTCTGCTCCGCTGACATCTTCTCGTGAAACCGGGTGCGGATGACGCCGGGTGCGACGCAGTTGATGCGGATGTTGTCCGGGGCGAACTCACGCGCCAGCCCGCGTGTGATGTGCGGGATCGCGCCCTTCACAGCTTGATACGCGATGTTGCTGGGCGTCGCCAGCTTCCCAGCGGTCGAGGAGATGAGGACAATTGCGCCCTCCTTTTTCGGGCGCATGAGAGGAATCGCGGCGCGGCACAGGTGGAAAATCGCATGGACATGGACATCGAACGCGCCGGACCACGCCTCGGGCGTTAGCTCCAGCAAGCCGCCGTTCACCGCGCCGCCGGCCGAGTGAATCAGCACATCCACGCCGCCCAGCGCCCGCGCCGTTTCCTCCACGCAGCGTGTGCAATCGGCTGGCTTGCCGCAGTCGGCGAGAATCAATTCGCAGCGCCGGCCCAGCGCCTGAATCGCCGCGCGCGTCTGCCGCGCATCGTCGTCCTCCGTCCGCCCGACGATGGCGACATCTGCGCCAGCCTTCGCCAAGGCAATCGCCGCCGCCGCGCCAATGCCGCGAGTGCCGCCCGTGACCAAGCCGACTTTGCCAGTGAGTTGCATAGTATGTGGTCTGCTGACGTCGCTGCGCTTCGTGCCGTTCCTGCCAAAGAGAGTCAACCTCAAATCCAGACCTGCGGCCAATCACAGCACGTTCAGCGGCACGTCCTCGAACGAACGGCCCATGCTCGACTGTTCCTGCGGCGCTTCAGGCTCCGGCAGGGGTGCGCTCGTCAGCGCGGGCATTGGAGCAACCGCCTCGTCGTTTGCAATCGTGACGTGAACATCGTGCGCACGGAGCAGGGCGAGGAAACTTTCCGGGGCACCGGCGTCAGTCACCACCGCGTCCAGCACGTCCAGCTCGCACAGCTTGGAAATGGATTGTCGGCCAAACTTCGAGGAATCCACGCACAGGATCACGCGCCGGGCGGCGCTGATCATGGCGCGCTGGATTTCAATCAACAGGCCGTGGGAGTTTGAAACACCCTCTTCCGTGACCCCGCCACAACTCAGGATGGCCACGTCGGCCCGCAGTTTGGTGAAGGCCTCCACAGCGAGCGGTCCCACCAGCACCCCGAGCTTGGGGTAGATTACTCCGCCGCTGACCACCACCTCCAGCCGACTCGACGACGAGAAGTGGTTCGCGACAGGAAGCGAGTTGGTGATGATGTGCGGCGATTTTGCCTCCAGTTGCACGGCCACGTGGTAGCAGGTCGTCCCGGCGTCGATGATCACAGTCTGGTTGGCTGGAATCAGACTGGCGCAAGCCCGCCCGATCGCCTCCTTCTGCGCCAACTGGTGCGTGTCCCGGGTGCTGAACGTGTATTCGTCGGACTTGGGATTGGCCAGCCGTGCTCCCCCGTGGGTCCGGCAAACCAGCCCTCGCGACTCCATGAGGCTCACGTCCCGCCTGACTGTGGAAACCGAGGCGTCCACGAGCTCCGAAAGCTCTTCTAGCGAGGCGAACTCCACCTTGAGAAGGTGCTCCTCGATTCGCTTTTGGCGCTCTTCCAACTGCATTCTGTCAGTAGCGTGGAAGAGTCTGGAAGAATTTGCAAGAATATGTTTGACAAAGATTCACCATCTGGCACAACTGCGCCCAGAAATGTCTGCGACCGTCCAATCGCTCCCGCACCGCGCTGTCATCGAACACATGGTCCGGCAGTCTGTTTACGCCCGCCTGGGCAAGCCGCTCCCCCGAACCGCGAGCGCCCCAAACCCCCTCGTCGTCAACGTCAGCGCCCGCCATTGCCACCTCACCGAAGAAGCCGTCGAGGCGCTTTTTGGCAAAGGCCACAAGCTTTCCGTCCACAAGTGGCTCTACATGGATGGGCAGTTCGCCGCCAAGGAGACCGTCACGCTCGTCGGCCCGCGCAGCCGCATCATCTCCAACCTCCGCATACTCGGCCCTTGCCGAAACTTGAACCAAGTTGAGCTGGCCTACACGGACGGCATCGCGCTGGGCTTCGACCTCCCGCTCCGCAGTTCCGGCGACATCAAGGGCACCCTGGGCGGGATGCTCATGGGCCCGGCGGGCTTCTTCGAGCTGCCGCAGGGCATCATTCGCGCGAGACGCCACGTCCACATGACCCCAGCGGATGCGGATTACTACGGCGTAAAAGCGGGCGACATGATGAAGCTGCGCATTGGTGGCGATTGCGGCCTGGTCTTGAATCAGCTCCTCTGCCGCGTGGACCCGAGCTTCAAGCTGGAAGTCCACATCGACACCGACGAGGGCAACGCCTGCAACCTCCAGCCCGACACCACATGCGAGCTGATCAAGTGACTTTGACCCAAAACATCAAACGACAGGAAAAACTATGAGCGAAGCAATCGGAATGATCGAAACCAAGGGCTACACCGGAAACGTCGAGGCAACCGACGCCATGGCCAAGGCCGCGAATGTCACCATCTCGAAGACCATCCCGATCGGCGGCGGTCTCATCACCGTGATTTGTCGCGGCGACGTCGCCAGCGTCAAAGCCGCCGTGGACGCGGGCTCCAAGGCCGCCGCCAAGATCGGCGAGCTTGTCGCCGCGCACGTCCTCGCCCGCCCGCACGACGACCTCGTGAAGGGATTCCTCGGCGACCCAGCCGCCGCCGTGAAGAAGTAACCCTCTCAACCAAGAACACTCAACTACTCACACCATTATGGCTCAACAAGCGATTGGAATGATTGAATGCAAGGGTCTCTGCGCGCTGTTCGAGGCGACCGACGCAGCCCTCAAGGCCGCGAACGTCACCTTCACAGGCTGGGACAAAATCGGCTCCGGCTACGTGACCGCGTTTTTCCGCGGTGACGTCGCCAGCGTGAAGGCCGCCACCGACGCCGGTGCCGCCGCCGCCGCACAGGTCGGCTCTGTCGTCAGTGTCCAGGTCATCCCCCGTCCGCACGACGGCCTGGCAGTTCTCGGCAAGTGGCTCCAGTAGGCGAAGTATGAATTATGAAGGATGAGGTATGAAAACGTGCGCGGCTTCGGCCCGCCTCATACCTCATAATTCATCCCTCATACCTTGATGAAGATTCTCGTCGCCAACCTCGGCTCGACCTCGCTCAAGTGGCGTCTGTTCGACTTTGCGAACAGCGCCGAGCGGTTGCTCCACAAGGGCGGCTTCGAGCGTGTGACGGATTACTCCAAGGCGATTGGGGACTGCCTCGCGCAGCTCAAGGAATCCGGTGCCATCGCCAGCGAGAGTGAACTCGCTGCCGTCGGCTTCAAGACAGTCATCGCGAAGGATGTCACCGGCTGCGTGCGGCTCGACGAGCGCGTCCTCGGCGCGATGGAGGCCTACAACGGCCTCGCGCCCGCGCACAACCCGCCCTACATCGCCGGCATCCGCCTCTTTGCGAAACGCATCCCCGGCGTGCCGCTCGTCGCGCTCTTCGAGACCGCGTTCTACCAGTTCGCGCCCGAGGCAATGATGCGCTACGCCGTGCCGGCCGCGTGGCACGAAATCGGCGTGCGGCGCTGGGGCTTCCACGGCGCGAGCCACAAGTTCATCGCCGAGCGCAGCGCGGCGTTGCTGGGCCGCGAGGACATTGCCCACCGCGCGCAGAATCTCTACGTGGACGGCGGCAAGTCCCCGGCGAACGGCGCTCCGCTCCGCGTCATCTCCTGCCATCTCGGCGGCAGCTCCAGCATCACGGGCACGCTGAACGGCGTCGCCATCGGCAACAGCCTGGGCATGAGTCCGCAGTCCGGCCTGCCGCACAACAACCGCGTCGGCGACCTCGACGCCGAGGCCTTGCCCTACGCGGTCAAGACGCTCGGCATCACCATCGAGGAAGCCCAACGGCAGCTCTCGAAGGAAGGCGGACTCAAGGGGCTCAGCGGCGTTTCCAACGACATTCGCGACATCCATGAAGCCGCCACGAAAGGCGACGCGAAGGCCGCACTTGCGCTCGACGTGTTCGTCAGCGAGGCGCGCCGTTGGATTGGCGGCTACTTCCTTCAACTCAATGGGGCCGACGCGCTCGTCTTCACCGCCGGCATCGGCGAGAACCGCGCCGAACTCCGCGCCGCCATCTGCGCGAACCTCGACCAGCTCGGCATCGTCCTCGACCCCGAGAAGAACGCCGCGCTCCGCGCCACCGAAGGCGTCATCAGCGCCGACAGTTCACGCGTGAAGGTCCTCGTCATCCCGACGAACGAAGAACTCGTTGTTGCCCGCGAAACCAAGCGTCTCCTCGAAGCCAGCCGCAACTGAAGACTGAACACTGAACACTGATTACTTTCCCGCTCACACCATCAACCCAAAGAAAAACTATGGCACAACAAGCAATTGGCATGATTGAAACGCGCGGCCTCGTCGCGCTCGTCGAAGCAACGGACGCGATGCTCAAGGCCGCGAACGTCGA
>JACRKB010000295.1 GCA_016235545.1 Verrucomicrobiota bacterium
CCTGTGGCCTCCGCGTCACTGCGGCTGCGGACGTGGGCAAGCGCGCTCCAAAAGGGCAGATTCATGGGCGCAGGCGGGGCTGCACGCCGAGCGTGCCGCGCAGGGTGGCGAGGTGTTCGGGCGCGGATGCGCGGCGGAGTTCGGTCCAGGCGGTGTCCAGTCGGGCGCGGATGTTGAGCTGGGAGGAGACACCACTGGTGTTCGACCGGGCGATGAAGCTTTCGAGGTTCTTCACGCGACGCTGCCAGAACTTCACTTCGGCGGACTGCTTCGCCGCGAGTCGCTCCGCATACCAATCGCTCGCCAGCAGTGACTCACGCGTGAAGAGAGAGCGGATTTCGGGATGGCCGAGGTCGCGGCCCTCGTGCTGGCCGTCGCGCATGATGTGGAGGAGAGCGCGCAACGGCGGGCAGGCGAGTTCCACGCCGCCATCCGCAAAGTAATGCCCCGCAACTCCGCGCGCGGTGGCGACGATGTTGTCCACGCCGTCGGCGAAGATGGCGGTGTCCTGCAGCTCGGGCCGCAGCATCTCGTCGGTGAGGACGCTGTGCGGGTAGTTGAAGACGCGACCGAAGTAGTGGCGGACGAAACGTCCGGTGATGCGCCAGCCGAGCCGGCTTGCGAGCACGCGCTGGCCGTTCAACTCGAAGTCCTCGCAGCGCTCCAGGTAGCCCTCGCGCTTGAGAAACTCCGGGTCGCGCTCCTCCGGCCCCATGCGGCACCACAGCTCGGGCACGAGCAGGCTGATGTCGTGGTCCACGCGCACCTTCGGGCCCACGTGCCCTGCGCAGGTGACGAACACATCGCCGCCGGTGAGGATGTAGCTCACGAGCGCTGCGTTGAGGTCGATGATGGGATGCAGCGCGTTGAACGGCCCCTTCGTCAGCGCGCCCTCGGAGCCGGCACCGGTCGTGGACGGCGACTTGCCGGTCATGCTCGAGATGAACTCTATGAACAGCTCCGGGAGTTCGAGATGATGAATCGGGTTGAACACGCACAGCGGCCGCACTCCCGGCTCCGGCGGGTTGTTGCGGCGGCCGGGCAGCACGGCGTTGACGGGACGGTGCAACGGCGCGCTCGTCGGCAGCTTGCGGAAGAGCCGCGTGGCCATCTCGGCGAGGTGGAACTCGCGCGGGTGGATGAGGTCGTGGCGGTTCTGAAGGTAGCGCGGGTTCTTCGTCATCTTGCCGTCCACGAGGCGCGGCTGGGCGGAGCTGACGAAGAACTTCGGCCGGCCCGCGTCGCTCGCTGCGGCGCGGATGAGCTCGGCCATCGGCGGCGTGAACTTCACGAAGTTGATGCTGTCCTCCAGCTCGCGCTGCGCGTCGGCGCGGGTGAGCGGCTGGTAGTTGGAGAAGAAATTTCCCGGCTGCGCGAAGTCGCTCTCGGCCTGCTTGTCGTAGCCGCGATGAATTGCGTCATCCGGCCGCTGGAACAGGCGGAACTCGCAGTTCTGGACGAACTTCAGCGAGCGGCCCGGGCCCGAGGATGCTGCGAAGGAAGCGCGAGCGAGGAACGCAGTCGCGCCGGGGAGTGGGGCGGCCGTCCCGGCTGCCACGGCGGGCGTCTCGCCGGCTGAGGCAGGCTGGAAGCCCGCCCCACTGGCCGGCACCACCACGCTCGCGCTGATGTCGTCCTCCAACTGGAGCTTCATCGCCGGATGGAAATCCTTGCGCAGGCTGAACACGCGCCACGCGCCGTCCGCGTCGAAGCCCGCGCGCAGGTAGGTCGTCGTGAGCTTCCGGTTGTCGCACTTGAGCTCGTTGCCCGGCACGCCGTTGACAACGTCCACGCTGAAATGTTCGCGCCAGCCCTTTTCCCACTCCGGCTTGTGGAAGCGCTTCACCACGAAGACCAGCTCCTTCACATACTGCGGGATGCTTTCGAGCCACTCGTTGAACTCGTCCGAGTAATCGCGCGGCGAGGGCGTGAGCAGCTTGATGACCGAGCCGAGCGAACGCTCGCGCGAGAGCAGCGGGCGCGAGTCCTTGCCGTTGCGTTCCGGCTCGCGGAAGCGCTGCGAGTAGTCGCGTGAAATGAGCTTGGCCACCTTGTCGAAGTCCTTCTTGTAGTCGGCGACGAAGACCGGCCCTTGCAGAATCGCGTCGGAGAGCGACTTGGAAATCTCCGACTTGCCGCCGCCGGAGACGGTGCTGGGCTTGTGGCAGAACGTGCCCTCGCCGCGCGTGCCCACGAGCCGCCAGATGCGGTTGGCTGGCTTCTCCATCTGGATGCGATAGCCGCTGGGCCGCACGTAGGTCTGGCCGGCGAGGAGCTTGATGCGCTGCGGCCCGCGCTCATCGGTCCACGCTACGGCCTGCGTGTGGAGGTCGAAGCTCGCGTCCTCCGGGACGTAGAGAATGTCGGCGAACTTCCGGTCCACCGCGTAGCCCTCGGGCTTCAGCTCCATCACATCGGCGAACAAAGCCGCCGCGTCCTCGAACGAATGCCCGCGCTGCTGCACGTGGACGCCGCCGGCGAACTCCTCGCCCAAATCGTAGCTCGGGAAAACCAGCGCGCCGCCCGAGTGTTCCTCCTCGCAGTTGCCGAAGAGATTCGCGGCGAAGCTGATTTGCGTCTTCACCTCCTTCTTGCAGTAGCCGAAGTAGTTGTCCGCGATGAGCGTGACGATGACACCGGACTCGTCGCGCGCGGTGAGCTTGAACGCGGAGCCGTCGTTGTAGAGTTCGCCTTCGCTGCGCCAGCACATGCCGTCGCGGCGCTGGCGCTCAGTGGCCTTGTCCCACGGTGGCAGTCCGGCGTCCTTCTTCGTCACCGTGACGAGGTGCGGCGCGAGGATGACGCAGCCCGTGTGACCGGTCCAATGCTCCACGTCCAGCGCCGCGTCGTTGACTGGCAGATAAGGGTCACCCGCGTTGCCGAAGATGCTTTCGACGAAGTCGAGGTTGCTCACGAGGTTGCCCGGCGCGAAGAATCGAATCTCCATCGTCTTCTCCGCGCAGAAGCCCGGCACGGCGGGACACACGAGCGGGCGCAGCAGCAGCGACACGAAACACTCTGCCGGGTCCGGCTGCGACGCCGTGAAGGGCAGGCGCAGCAGCGCCTGCGGCGGCTTCAGCGCGAACTGAAACATCTTCGCGAACGTGCGCTGCGGCACGGCTTTCTTGTCGTCGGGAATCGGCAGGCCGCCCTCCGCGACGTGGAAGACACCAGCGGTCGTGCGCTTGTCCTTGGCCGGGTTGTGCAGCACGCCCTGCCGCACGCGATACGAGCTGATGATGTCCGAGACGAACTCGTCCTTGTCCGGCGGCAGCGACAGGGCGCGCGCGACGCCGTGGCGGTCCAGCACGAAAGTCTGATGCGGCAGCCGCACGGCCACGCCGGTCTCGTGCAGATACTCATCGAGAAACTGCTGGATGCGCCAGTCCGCCGGGGCCTGATAATCCGCAAGCAACCGCTCTGTCTCGCGATGCCGCGCGAGCAGCGACTCGGTGAGGTCGCGGAACTCCGCCGCGTCCGCCGTCGCGTGCGTGGGGCAGCCCAGCGCGGCGAGCTTGAGATTGATGTAGGTGACGAGCTTCGGGTCGGTGAGCGGGGAAGCGTTGCCGCCGAGTCCGAGGTTTTTCAGCAAGTCAGCCTTCATGTGAAGCGACTCTAGGGAGCCGCTATGAAGCTGGGCAAATGACAAATTTGCGTCCGTGGCAACGACGGAACTCATGGATGCAACGGAATGGTCCCGGCTAGCGGTCCAGTTGGCCACGCTCAGGCAGGCCTATTTCTTCTTCTCCTGCTCGTTCTTTGAAGGCGACGAGTTATTCGGCGCCGGCGCGGGCGATGGCTGCGGGGGCGGGCTGATGATGACGGTGGGCCGCGTGGCGACTGGCGCTGCGGGCTGCGGCTGATAGGTCGGGCGCGGGGGCGGCGTGTAGGCGGGCACGACAGTCGTGGGCCGGGGTTGCGCGACGGGCGCGGTGTAGGCGGGCGTTGGATTGCTCGGCGTGGTCACCGGCGGTGCCGAGCTCTGCGGCTTTCTGGACTCGGTGCGGGTCGGTGGCTGATAGGTGGCGATGGGTTGCGTGGAAGCCGGCGTTGAGGGCGTGCTGGTGACCGGCTGCGGTGAGGTGAGAATTTGCGGGGTGCTGGTCACGGGCTGAGGCGGGGTCAGCGGGCGGAAGAGTGAGTTCTCCGCCGGGTTTTGGATGATGACAGTCGGCCTTGGCTGCGGACGCTCCTCAGCGCGTCTGGCGCTGACGCCGCCTTGCGTGATGCCGAATATTTTTACGGCCTGGGCGGGCTTGGACTCCGCTGGCTGGATTGCGGGTGGCGCGGGCGAAGTGGAGATGACCGGCGCGGGCGGCGGCGTGGAGGTGATGGTGTTGTTGATGACGACGGTGTTCTGGCTGGGGTGCGTGGAGGGTGGCTCCGTCGTGTAGCCGGTGAGCACTGGGACGCCGGTGCTGGTGGTGTCATAAACGGGGCGGCCTGCAATCCTTGCCCCAGGCAGCGCGCCAGCAGGAACCAGTTCGGTGCGGGATTCGCCTTTGCGGTTCGTGAGGGCCACCGGTTTCACGGGCGCGTTTGGATTCAATGTGGGGCGGTAGATGACGAGGTCGCTGCCGGACTTTTCCAATTTGTCGAGGCGCAGCACTGATTGCTCCTGCGGCCCGGCTTCGCGCACGGTGACTTTGCGAATCTCCGAGCGCGTGAGGATGGCGACGCGCTCGGCTGGGACGCCATTGTTGACGACCACGTTGTTGTTGACCTGGATGTTGTTGATGACGGTGGTCTGGTTATAGACGTTCTGCACCACGGTGGGGGTGAGCGCGTAGTAGTGCGGGTTGCGATCACAGAAGCGCGTGAAAGGCACGAATGTGAAGTGGTGGCGCGGCAGGCCGAAGTCGAAGTTGAACGCCACGCGAGAGCCGCCGAAGTGAATCCCCTGCCCGGCCACAAACACCGCGCTCGGCGGCAACGGCGCCCAGCCGCAATGCGTCGTGGACGAGCGCCACACGACCCACGCCGGACCCCAGTGCGTGTCAGGAACCCAGAGCCAGCCGCTGCGCGCGTGCTGCAACCAGCGGCCGTAGTGGAACGGCGCCCAGCCCCACGCGTAGTCGGATTGCCAATACCAGCCGCTGTCCGTGTGCAGCCAGCGGCCGCGGTCCGCGTAGGGCCGCCACGCGGGCGTGGCGACGGCGACGCTTGGCTGCCAGCACCAGCCGAAGTCCGCGACTTGCATCCAGGTGCCGTAGGGCTGGAGTTGCTGGTAGAAGATGTTGACCTGCGGCGGGAGAGCGGCGGGGGCGGGTGGCGCGACGACGACAACTTGCGGAGCGGGCGCGACGACCACCGGCGGAGCGGCAGGTGGCGGAACGACGGGCACGGGCGCGGGAGCGGCGGGCTGGGCAGCGGGGGGATTCGCGTTGGCTGCGATGATGGTGACGGACGGACGGGCTTCAGCGGCGGGCGGAATATTCGCGCGCAGTGCGGCAGCAGCGGCTGCGTCCTGCTCGCGCATCCGGGCGGTCTGCTGAATCAGCGCGGTGATGATGCGCGGGGAGACTCCGATGTCCTTCAAGTAGATGAGTTCGTCCGCGCTGGGGCTGGCGGCATTCGTGGACTTCTCGACGAACGCCTTCACGACCATCTCATCAAGGCCGGACTGGTGGAGGCGGGCGACCTCGGCTACAGGTCCGGTGACGTTCGCAGCGGCAGGGTCGGGCCGGGAGATAATCGCCGGCTCGCTCGCCGGCGGCGGGGCGCCGGTGGCCACGGGGACGGGTTGCGCGGCCTGGCGGGTTTGTTCAAGGCAGCCAGCGAGGAGAGCCGCGCTGGCGGCCAACGTGAGTGTGATGAGGGAACAGGTGAGGGGAGTTTTCATCGGAGGAAAGCCGTGTCCAGCGCGAGGCCGGTGCGGCTGCTTGAGTGCATTTTTTCGGACCAAGTCACAGAGGCCGGCCACCGCCGGGCGGCTGGCTGGCTAATGGACATAGTAAGTGTGCGTAGTATTCAGGAGGCGGGGCCGGAGCTTGTCGCGCGCGGCAGGATTGTGTCTGCTGCGGCCATGCTCACCGCTCCGAAGGGCCTGTTCTCGTGCGGCCTGCTCGCCGCCGGCCTCGTCTCGCCGATGATCTCGGCCCAAGTCCCGTTGCCCAATGCCAAGCCTGTCCCGCTCGTGCAGGCGCTGCCGCAGCCTTACGATCAAGTCTCCTTTCAGCGCGATGGCACCGAGCTGGCGCGGCTTCATTGCTGGCCGGGGCTGAACCGCCCGTTTGTCTTTCCGCTCCTCGGGCCGTCGGGCCGTCCGGTCACGCGCATGGGACATCCGCACGATCCCGCAGGCCACAGCCATCACAACTCGATTTGGATTTCCCACAACGACGTGAACGGCTGGAGTTTCTGGGCCGACCGCGGCACGAACCAAGGCCGCATCGTCAGCCAGCGTTTGGAGAAGCTCGATGACTCGGACTCGGGGGCGGGCGCGACGATTTTCAATCACTGGGTGGACAAGAACGGCAAGGTGCTGCTGGAGGAGCGCCGGCGCGTGAGCCTGGAATTGCTGCCGAACAAGGAATCGCTCCTCGTGCTGGACCTGCGCTTCGAGGCGAAGGGCGTGCCCGTCACATTCGGCAAGACCCCCTTCGGCCTCGTCGGCGTGCGGATGGCGAAGACGATTGGCATCGCCGACGGCGGCGGGACCATCCGCAACTCCGAGGGCAACGTGGACGAGCAGGGCGAGAACGGCTGCTTCTGGAAGCGCGCCCGCTGGTGCGACTACTCCGGGCCGATTCTCCCCGGCAAAACCGAGGGCGCGACACTCCTCGACCACCCGGCGAACCCGGACCACCCGACGTTCTTCCACGTCCGCAGCGATGGCTGGATGGGAACGTCCTTCACGCACACGGCACCGCGCGTGGTCGAGCCGGGCAAGCCGCTGCAACTGCGATACGCCGTCTTTGTCCACAGCGGCGTCCCGGCGCGCGAGGCGCTCCAACAGCGATGGGAAGCCTTCGCGAAAACGGAGTTGCCCGACCTGAGCGGGAGGAAGAAGTAGGAGCCAGTCGGCTGGTGAATCAAATCCGCTGGCTATTTCTTCGGCGCGTCTCTCTTCACCGGCGGCTTGGACGCGCCCTTCAAGTCCAGGTTCGCCATGAGATCGTCCTGCGTGACTGTGGAATCCACGCCGCCCACGGGCACGTCGGCCTTCGCAATCCAGAGGATGGCGTTGAGGACGAGCTTGCGCTGGTCCGCGTTGCCCCAGCCGAGATGATTGTGGCCGCCGGTGAAGCCGAAGCCGCGTCCGCCGTCCGCGCGCGTGGCGGCCCACATGACGTGCTGCGGCGCGCCGCTCTTGACGGCCTCGCGCACTGCGGGATTGCCGCTGTGCGCGCCGTCGCCACGGCTCATCGTGCTGGCGGGCGCGACGGCGCTGAGGATGGGCGTCACGTCCTTCAAGCCGTCGCGGAACCTCATGTGGAAATACCATTCGTCGTTCGTCTTGAAGGGCTTCACGCCGCTGGTGACGGGGTGCTTTGGAAACGCCTTGAAGTCGCCGTCCCAATGCGGATTCACGGACCAGTCCGTCTCGAAGCACCCGCCCATCCATTCGCGGAACTCGGCATTGCCCTTTTGCGTGGTCGGCTCGACGGCGTAATGGAGCGCGCCCAGCCCCACGCCTCTCTGCATGAGCGCTCCGATCTTCTGGAGCCGGTCCCCTTGCAGGAAGGGATGGCCGCCGCCGCCGTCGCTATAAATCACAATGGCCGCCGCGCCCTCGAACACCTTCTCATCGCTGACCCAGCCGTTGGTGTGCACCTCGGTGACGACGCCTTTCACGCTCGCGAGGGACTTCGCCAGGAGCAGGCAGCCGGCGCGGTGCTCGTGCGCGAGCGGCCCGTGGCTGGGCCGGCCCGCGATGAAGATGATTTTCGTGTCAGCGGCGTGGACTGCGCACGCGGCGGCGAGAAGGGACAGAGTCAGGAGAATTGTTTTCATTTCGGTTGCGGGTTCAGACTGAACCCATCCGACGGGGCTTCAAAGCGAAAGAAGGGGTGCCCACGGATGACGCGGATGACAAGGCGAAGTGAGAATCCGCGTCATCTGCGTCATCCGCGGGCAACCACTGCGGGCTTGCCTCCCGGCGCGCTTCGCGTAAAGCCGCTGCGATGCACGACGGCAACGCGCGGCCTTCACTGGCCCCGGTTTTCCTCGCCGGCCCCACCGCCGTCGGGAAAAGCGCCGTCGCGCTCGCGCTTGCGGAGCTGCTCGGCGGCGAAATCATCTCGGTGGACTCTATGCAGGTCTATCGCGGCCTCGACCTCGGCACGGCGAAGCCCTCCGCCGCCGAGCGCGCCCGCGTGCCGCATCACTTGCTGGACGTGGTGGAACTGTCGGAGGCGTTTGACGCCGCGCAGTTCGTCCGGCTGGCGACGGCAGCGATGGCGGAGATTCAGGCGCGTGGGCATGTCCCGATTTTCTGCGGCGGCACCGGCCTGTATTTCAAGGCGTGGCTCGAAGGCCTCGGCGAAGCGCCGCCCAGCGACGCACGGGTGCGGGCCGAATTGGAGGCCACGCCGCTCGCAGAACTGCTCGTTGAGTTGGAGCACCGCGACCCGCTGACTCACGCACGCATTGACCGGCAGAACCCGCGCCGCGTCATCCGCGCCGTGGAAGTCATCCGCCTGACGGGCAAGCCCTTCTCCGCCCAACGCGCGAACTGGACCCCAGACCCCAGACCCCAGATCCCAGACCCAATCTTCTGCCTCACGCGCGGCTCCGCCGACCTCCGCTCCCGCATCGAGGCTCGCGTGGATGCGATGTTCGCCGCCGGGCTGGTGGAGGAAACACGGTCATTGCTCGCGCTCGGCTTGCAGCAGAACCGCAACGCCATGCAAGCCCTCGGCTACCGGCAAGTGGTGGCGCACCTGGCCGGCGAACGCGGAATGGCGGAGACCATCGCGCTGGTGAAAACCAAGACATGGCAATTTGCCCGGCGTCAGGGCACCTGGTTTCGGAGCCAGTTTCTGGTGGAACACGTGCCGCTCCCGGCGGACGCGGATGCGAACAGTGTCGCGCGCGGCCTGCTGGGCCAGCTAGATAAAAGGGGTGTTCAGTAGTCAGTGCTCAGTGTTCAGTTGGGGACGGACAGCCCTCGCTGACCGCTGGTAGCTGACCGCTCGCAATCACTTCACTCGACAGCCGCCGCAGAAACTTCAATTCACGCGCCGGGCGCGCGGACGTTCATGTTCGCGCGCATGAAAACAAATCCGTCGCCACAAACCTCCTCGTCCTCTTGCCTGCATCTGCCGCTGGCCGCGTTGCTGGCGGCCGTCGCGCTGTTCGCCGCCGGCTGCCATGCCTTCGACGGGGGCACGCGCAAGCGGCACAACTCCA
>JACRKB010000296.1 GCA_016235545.1 Verrucomicrobiota bacterium
GCAGGTGCTTTCTGATGAATCCTACGTTGCGCCGCTGGATTCCTTGGCTTGGTCTTTGGTGGTGGAGCAGGGTGGGGTGCAAAGGTTCTTTTCCAAGGTTCGTTGGATTTACTTTGTATGTGGTCTTGCTTGAAGATGCGTGCGAGGAGGTTTTCCACCAAAATAGGAACGAGACCCCGCCGATTCGCACTTTTTTCCGAGGGCCGACCGGAGAGCGGGAGATGGTTTCGCTTCCCTCTGCCGAGCTTGAGTCACTGGCTAAAGACGTTGTCCGACGCGCCAGACGAATAACTCGTAGCGGCGAGAGCACATTCGGAGAATTAACGACGTGGAACCCTGACGCAAAGTGGAAGGTCAATTGGAACACGAACCGGCAGGAACTGCGGTTGACGTATGTGCCAGGCTCTTACCAACTTCAATCAGACACGCTGCACACACCCCATCCAGCCAGCGCAGCAGACATCCCCGCGCTCATCGCCCTAAAAGACGCCTGCATCACCCGGATGCGTGCTGACGGCATAGAGCAGTGGGACGAGGTTTATCCAGAAGCTGCCGGATTCGCCCGCGACCTTGCGGCCGGGACATTGCACGTCTGGCGCACGGGGGACCACAGAGTCGGCATCCCTACCGGCTGCGTCACGCTGGACACCACGCACGACCCGCTCTGGCAGGGCATGGATTGGTCCGCAGCCGGCGAACCGGCGGCAGCGGTGCATCGGCTCATGGTGCATCCCGCACTACAAGGACGCGGCCTCGCCAAGCTGCTCATGGCCCACGCCGAGTCGCTCGCGCAGGCGCAGGATTTCCGCTCCATCCACCTCGACTGCTTCGCTGCGAACCCCGCCGCGCTCGGCCTCTACGAGCGCCTCGGCTACCGCCGCACTGGCACCGCGACGATGCGCAAAGGCCCGTTCGTCTGCTTCGAGAAGCTGCTCTGAGTCAGGACGATTCAGTTGGTTCTGGGTGGAACGGGCCACCGGCCCGTTGCGGCGGGCGACTCGCCCGCCGCTTGTGCTGCGCCGAGAGAGCGCCAATTGATTCGAGATTTGGCTGTGCCGAAGCTCGGCGGCAAGTTGCCGCCGAGAACGGCCAGGTTGGCCGTTCCACCCTGAACAATTTGCACCGCTCCGGCTGAGTCGGGCGCGGAGGATTCCATTGCATCCCACCGCCGTCGCCGCAAAGTTCCCGCGCGCATGATTCGGAACATCATCTTCGACTGGTCGGGCACGCTGGTGGATGACCTGCCCGCCGTGCTGCGCGCCACGAATCACTGCTTCGCGTCCGCCGGCAAGCCGGAGATGTCGCTCGACCAGTTTCGCGCCGAGTTTTGCCTGCCGTTCCAGCCGTTCTACGACCGCCACCTGCCCGGCGTGCCGATGGCGCAACTGGAGAAATGGTTTCACGAGCGCTTCCGCGAGGTGCAGGACCTCGTCGAGCCGCTGCCGCACGCGCGGGATTTCCTCGTCTTCTGCCGCGAGCGCGGCGTGCGCACATTTCTCCTGAGCACGGTGCATCCCGACCACTGGGGGACGCAGGCCGCGAGCACAGACTTCGGACGCTTCATTGATCGGCCTTACACCGGCGTCTGGGACAAGCGCCAAGTCATCCAGCAGCTCATCGCCGAGAACGGCCTTGACCCGCAGGCGACCGTCTTCATCGGGGACATGGCGCACGACATCGAGACGGCCAAGCACGGCGGCATCCATTCCGTGGCCGTCCTCACGGGCTACAACCACCTCCCGCAGCTCCGTGCCGCCGCGCCGGACCTCATCGTCGAGCACCTCGGCGAGCTCCGCGACCTGATGACGCGGAACGGGATGTCTCTCAACTCTCAACTCTCAACCCCCAACTCCCCTGCCATCCCCATCTCCACCGTCGGCGGCCTCATCCTCGACGCGGACGACCGCGTGCTCATGCTGCGCACGCACAAGTGGTCGCACCTCTGGGGCATCCCCGGCGGCAAGATCAAGTGGGGCGAACGCTCCGAGGACGCGCTGAGGCGCGAGTTGAAGGAGGAGACCGGCCTCGACATCACCGACATCCGCTTCGTGCTGGTGCAGGACTGCATCCACTCGAAGGAGTTTTACCGTGACGCGCATTTCCTCCTGCTCAACTACACCTGCCGCGCCTTCGGCAGCGCGCCGCCCGTGACGTTGAACGACGAGGCGCAAGAGTTCCGCTGGGTGACGCTGGCGGAGGCGATGGGGATGGACTTGAACCGGCCGACGCGCGTGCTGCTGGAGGAATTTATGAAGGATGAGGTATGAAGTATGAATGAAGACATGCGCGCCTGACGCACCAGCGGCGCATTCATCCTTCATACTTCATCATTCATCCCTTCCCCATGTCCACCATCTCCATCACCGACCTCGAAGTTCACTACCACGTCGGCGTGCCGGACGCTGAGCGCGCGCAGCCGCAGCGGCTGCTGCTGACCGTCGAGATGCAGCATGACTTCACCCGCGCCGCCGCAAGCGACGACCTGCGCGAGACGATTGATTACTACGCCGTGTCGCGTCGGCTGCTGGCTTTCGGCGAGGGCCGGAGCTGGAGGCTGATCGAGAAGCTCGCCGCAGACATCGCGGCGATGGTGCTGGCGGATTTCGGCGCGGAGGCGGTCACGGTCGAGGTGAAGAAGTTCATCATCCCCGAGGCAAGGCACGTGAGCGTGCGGCTGACGCGGGTGCGGAGCTGAACTTTTTCTAGCTGGGTTAATTCCCGTTCGTCTTCGGCACGACGAGCACTTCCTTGAGCTTGGATGTCACGGCCGCTGCGGAAGCGCCGGTGCTCGACTTCATCCCCGCCGCCAGTCCGGAGACAAACGCCGTCGAGGCCGAGGTGCCGCTGACCATGTAGGCCTTGCCGCCGAAGTAGATGATGCTCGAACCCGGCGCGGCAACGTCCACGAAGTCGCCGCGGTTTGCATAGCTGGCGAGGCCGGTCTTGCCCCCGGCCGTCACCGCGAGCACCTCGGGATACGCGGCGGGATAATTGGGCAGCGTGGTCGGCTCGTTGCCGGCGGCGGCGATGAACAGCACGCCGCGTTCGGCCCCCTTGATGATCACGTTGTGCAGCAACTGGCTGTCGCCCGCGCTGGCGAGGCTGAGGTTGATGACGGTCGCTCCCGCATTCAGTGCCTCGACGATGCCAACCGCGACGTTGAACGTGCTCGTGTTCTCCGCATTTCCATACACGTCCACGGGCAGCACGCGCACGGACGAGGCGGCGTCTTTGTCCTGTGTGGACGCAAGGCCGCGCAGCAGTGTCTCAAACATCGAGGTGCCGTGCGTGGGACTCGCGGTGCCGGGCGTCGCATCGCCGGCGACGGACACGCCTGCCAGCAGGAATTCTCCATAGGGGGAATTCCTCTGCACGGCCGCATCAATCAGGCCCACGCGCAACTGCCCAGCCGGCGCGCTCGCATCCGGCTTGAGGTTCAGCGCCTGCGCGGAACTCGCGGCGATCGGCTCGGTGACCGCGGGTCGCGGGACGGAGTAATTGTAGTCCACGTCGAAGTCGCTGTTGTCGTTCAGCTCGGCAAGCGCGTGCCGCGCGGAGTCCTCATTCGCGAACTTCAGCCGGTAAGCGCCGAACTCGTCCACGCGGCCGGTGATCTTCGCGCCGAGCCGCTTCGCCAGTTCTTCTGCGCTGCCCTTGCTGCCAGCTTTGCGCAGCAGGACGAGTTCGTCCGCGATGGGCTTGGGCTTGACCGGCTCGCGGCGTTGGACGCGCTGGGTGGCATCGCCGACGGAGGTGCGGAAAACGAAGAGCTTGGCCGGCGCGCCGGCCTGCGGCAGCACGGCGAAGCTGAGGTCGCCGAGCAGCCGGCCCAGCGCCTCGCCAGATGCGAGGTTGCTGAACTTGACCGAGACCGGCTCCTTGAGCCGCGCTCCCGGCTCCACAAAAACCTGCCAGCCGGTCCCCTCGGCAAGATGCTCAAGCAGCTGCGGCAGCGACCAGCCGTCAATATCAGCATCCACTCGCTCGCCACCGCGCCAGATGAGTTTATCCGCCGCGCTAGACCGAGCCGCTGCAAATGCCATGACCAGCAGTGCAAGGCACAGGCTGGTTCGGAGAGCGCGGTTCATGGGGTCACTCATAGCATCCCGGCAGCGTGGCTGCGAGCCGTGTTTCTTGTGAAGGGCTGAACAGGGGGAAAGTATTCAGTGTCCAGTGTTCAGTAATCAGTGGAGCGCGCCATGGAGTCGCCGCGACTGAACACTGGACACTGAAGGCTTCCACGCGAGCTGCGCTTCACTTCACTGCAAACGCCAGCCGGTCCGCGTCCGCGCTCACCTTGATCTTGTCGCCGGGCTTGAACTCGCCTTCGAGCAGCTTCGTGGCGAGCGGGTCGAGCAAGAGATCCTGCACGGCCCGCTTGAGTGGTCGCGCGCCGAACTGCGGATCGTAGCCTTCCTTCGCGATGAGCTTTCGCGCGGACTTGTCCACATCAAGCGTGAGCTGCTGCTGCGCGAGGCGCTTCTCCAAACGAGTAAGCTGGATGTCCACGACCTTCGCCAGCTCCTCCTCATCGAGGCTGTGGAAGATGATGGTGCTGTCCACGCGGTTCAGAAACTCGGGGCGGAAATGCCGCTTCAGCTCCGCCATCACCTTGTCCTCCAACTCCTCCGTAGGTGACGAGGTGACGAGTTTCTGACTTTCTTTCCGTCCCTTCCCGGCACGCTCCGATTCAGTGAGAGCCTCCTCACGTCGGCTCCTACGAGTGTCGAAGAATTCCTGGATGATCGGCGAGCCGATGTTGCTGGTCATGATGATGACCGTGTTCTTGAAGTCCACGGTGCGGCCCTGGCCGTCGGTGAGGCGGCCGTCGTCGAGCACTTGCAGCAGCACGTTGAACACGTCGTGGTGTGCCTTCTCGATTTCGTCGAAGAGCACGACGGAGTAAGGCCGGCGGCGGATGGCCTCGCTGAGTTGTCCACCTTCCTCGTAGCCGACGTAGCCGGGCGGCGCGCCAAGGAGCCGCGCGACAGTGTGCTTCTCCATGTATTCCGACATGTCGATGCGCACCATCGCCTGCTCGTCGTCGAAGAGAAAATCCGCGAGCGCACGCGCGAGCTCGGTTTTTCCCACGCCCGTGGGGCCGAGGAAGATGAACGAGCCAACGGGGCGGTTCGGGTCGCCGAGGCCGGAGCGCGCGCGGCGCACGGCGTTGCTCACCGCGACGACGGCTTGACGCTGCCCGACCACACGGGCCGCGAGGCGCTCCTCCATCTTCACCAGCTTCTGCCGCTCGCCTTCGAGCATCTTGGTGACGGGGATGCCGGTCCACGCCGCGACGACCTTCGCGATGTCCTCCTCGGTGACTTCCTGGCGGAGGAGTGGGGCAGGCTTCCAGCCTGCATCACCGGCCGTCTCGCCCGAGTTAGACCGGGGGCGAGACGCCCCGGAGGCAGGCGAGACACCTGCTCCACTGATGGCAGCGAGCTTCTTTTCCAGCTCCGGCAGCTTGCCGTATTGGATTTCCGCCGACCTCTGCAAGTTGCCCTTGCGCTGCGCCTGCTCCAGCTCTGTCTTCGCCGCGTCAATCTGCGACTGAATCACGCTCACGGCGTTGGTGGCGGCCTTCTCGTTCTGCCACTGCGCAGTGAGCGCGCCAGAGCGTTCCTTCAAGTTCGCGAGTTCGACCTCAAGTTTCTTAAGCCGCTCCTTGCTGGCGTCGTCCTTCTCCTTCGCGAGCGACGTGCGCTCGATTTCGAGTTGGAGAATCGCGCGGTCCAGCTTGTCGATGTCGGTCGGCTTCGAGTCCAACTCCATCTTGAGCCGCGACGCCGACTCATCCACGAGGTCAACGGCTTTGTCCGGCAGAAAGCGGTCCGCGATATAGCGATGCGAGAGCGTCGCCGCAGCCACGAGCGCCGTGTCCTGGATGCGCACGCCGTGGTGGACTTCGTAGCGCTCCTTCAGCCCGCGCAGAATCGCGATGGTGTTCTCGACACTCGGCTCGGCGACGAACACCGGCTGAAAGCGCCGCTCCAGCGCCGGGTCTTTCTCGATGTGCTTGCGATACTCATCGAGCGTGGTCGCGCCGACGCAGCGCAGCTCGCCGCGCGCGAGCTGGGGCTTGAGCATGTTCGCGGCATCGGCGGAGCCTTCGGCCTTGCCCGCGCCGACGATGGTGTGCAGCTCGTCAATGAAGAGAATGATGCGGCCCTCGGCGGCGGTGACTTCCTTCAGAAAGGCCTTGAGCCGCTCCTCGAACTCACCGCGAAACTTCGCGCCCGCGACCATCGCCGAAAGATCCATCGCCACGACGCGCTTGTTCTTCAGCGACTCCGGCACGTCACCGTCCACGATGCGTTTGGCGAGGCCCTCGACGATGGCGGTCTTGCCCACGCCCGGCTCACCGATGAGCACGGGGTTGTTCTTCGTGCGGCGCGTGAGCACCTGCATCACCCGGCGGATTTCGTCGTCGCGTCCGATGACCGGGTCAATCTTCCCCTGCCGCGCAAGGGCGGTGAGGTCCTTGCCGTATTTCTCGAGCGTCTGGAATTTGTCCTCCGGGTTCTGGTCGGTCACGCGCTGGTTGCCGCGCAAGTCCACGAGCGCTTTGAGCACCGCGTCGCGTGTGAGCTTGTGGGCCTTGAACAGCTTCTTGAGCGGTTCGCCGCCTTCCGCGACCAGGCCGAGTAGCAGATGTTCGGTGGAGACGAATTCATCCTTGAGCTTGCGGGCCTCGGCCTCGGCGGCGTCAAAAGCCTTCTTCAAGTTCTGACCGAGATACACATCCGACGAACTCGTGCCCTCCACCTTGTGCCGGCGCGTTAGCTCCTTCTCCAAGTCCGCCTTCAACGCTGGCAACGCGACGGCAAGCTTCTGAACGACGAGCGGCACGAGGCT
Source organism: Verrucomicrobiota bacterium (assembly GCA_016235545.1). Lineage (GTDB taxonomy): Bacteria > Verrucomicrobiota > Verrucomicrobiia > Limisphaerales > SXTU01 > SXTU01. Next base: position 6,859 of record JACRKB010000296.1, read on the forward strand.
CTCCGGCTGCTCGATGAGCGCAAGGAGCAGGTGCTCGCCATCGAGTTCCTGATGGCTGTAGCCGTGCGCGAGGCGCTGCGCATCCTGCACAGCTTGCTGCGCCTTGGTGGTGAAACGGTCCAAGTTCATGGCCTTGACATTGCAGCCTCAGTGCCAGCGGAGGAAGGGCGGGATTTGGCTGGAATCGAGCGTGGCTTGCCGAAACAGAACGGGCGGCCGCGTCTCAACTGAGCCGGATTGACGCGTAGGAGCGCGGACGCCCACGTCCGCAGCTTCGGCTGGAGAACAGAAGGAAACCGCGGAAGTGGGCGTCCGTGCTCCAACCGCAGCTCAGAAGTCCGTGTTAGCGTCCTTGAGTTCCAGCTCCTTGATCCAGGTGTTGCGGTAGCGCACGTCGTGGCCCTCGCACTGGAGCTTGAGGCCCTGCGGCGTGTCGGTGATGCCTTTGCCCTTGTCGTTGCCGCCGTCCACGCCGGAGTTCGGCCCGCCCCAGACCTGGGTGATCTCGACGTTCTTGTGGACCTTTTGGCCGTTGAAATACATTGAGACCAGCGCCTTCTCAGTGCGCTGGCCGTCCTTGAAGCGCGCAGCGCGGAAGACGATGTCGTAGCTGTTCCACTTTCCGAGGCCGGCGAAAGCGTGATAGGGCGACTCGGTCTCGTTGATCACCGCGCCCATGCCATGCTTGGTCTTGTCGCCCTCCATTATCTGGATCTCGTAGCGGTTCTGGAGATACACGCCGCTGTTGCCGCGCTCCTTCATGACGAGGAACTCAATGTGCAGGCGGAAGTCGCGATACGGCTTCTTCGTGACGATGTCCGCCGTGCCGTATTTGCCGCCGAGCGCCACAGGGTCGTCGGTCTGCACCACCGTGCCCTTGTCCACCGGGTCATCCACGATCTTCCACTTGATCGGCAGCGAGGAGGCGAAGCGCGGCCCCTGCCAGTAAGTCCATTTCTCATCCAGCATCTTGCGCGAGCCATCGATGATGACCTCGGCACCGGCAGCGGGCCTGGCTCCGACGCCGATGGACTGTTCGGCGGCAGCAGCGGCGGCGGCGGCGAGGACCGACATGAGCAGGGAACGGAAAAGGTTTTGCATGGCTGTGATTGGATTTGTAACCGGGATTATGCACGAGCCGCCCAATCAAGGCAAACAGTGGTTCCATCTCGACCGTTGCCCTCCAAAACTGACGAGTGCCCCGCCGGTGAGCTTTCTGTTTGCGCCCGGCCCGCGCCCGGCCGATAAGTTTCCCAGTCGCCGCTCATGGAAACCATCCGCGCATGAAACCCAATGCCCCCGCCACAGCCGCCCTGCTTCTGTTGTTTGGCGCGTTTTTGGGCGTGCTGGCGGACCGCGCTCTATCGCCCCGTCCACGCTTGGAGCCTGTGGCAGCGGGCGGCAACCGCGCTCCGTCCAAGCCTCTGCCCGCGCTTGCCCGTCCTCCGGCCAGCCGCACCAGTCCTGCGCCGACGGCACTCGATCCGCCCGCACCGCCGCTCACCGCCGAAGACTTCACCGCCGCCTTCGCCGCCGCCCTCCGCGAACCGGACGCGAACAGCCGGCAGGCGCAACTCTTTGAACTTGCCGAGCGCATCGCTCCCGCCGACGTGCCGCGCGTCATTCACCTCTTCGAGCAACTCAGCCATCGTGCCGAGCGCGAGATGCTGCTGAACGCGTTCCTCACCCGCTGGGCTGGCGCGGACTCCGCCGCCGCGCTGCGCTTCGCGCAACAGCTCCCCCGTCCAGCCGAGCGCAAGTCCGCGACACGCTCCGTGCTCGGAGTCTGGGCTGACACCGACAACCCCGCCGCGCTCGCGGGGGCCCACGCGCTCCCGCCCGGCTCCGCGCGCAACGAAGCCTTGCAAACCGCACTTGGCAGCCTCGCGGACAAGGACCCCGCCGCCGCGCTCGCCGCGCTCAACAAGTCCGGCCTCACCACTCCCAATTCCGGCCTGACGGAAGCCATCTTTCTCGCGTGGGCCGGGCGCGACCCCGCAGCCGCAGCAGCGCAAGCCCTCGCGCTGCCGCCCGGTCGCCAGCGCGACAGCGCCCTGCAAGTCGTCGCCAGCACTTGGTCCAGCAGCGACGCGCCCGCCGCCGCCGCGTGGGTGGCGCAGCAGCCCGACAGCAAAGGCAAACGCGAGATGGTGCAAAACGTTTCGAGCGATCTGGCCGCCGCCGATCCGAAAGCTGCCATCGAACTCGCGCTCACGCTCCCGCCCGGCAACGCGCAAAACCAGGCGCTCGCCAACATCGCCTCCCGCTGGGCCGCCGCAGACCTCGACGCCGCCCTCGCCTGGGTGAAGCAGCTCCCCGTCGGACAGGCCCGCGACAATGCGCTCATCAACCTCAGCCACGAATGGGCCCAGGCCAGCCCCCGCGCCGCCGCCGACTTCGCCGCCTCGCTTCCGGCAGGCAACACACAGAATTCGCTCTTTGCCTCGGTCGCGAATCAGTGGGCAACTGCTGACCCCGCCTCCGCGCTCAAGTGGGCGCTAGCCCTGCCCGGCGAGGAAGCGCGGATGGAGGCCGTTGACGCCTCGCTCGTCGTCTGGATCAACGATGCCCCCGAGGAGGCCGCCGCCTTCGTTGCAAAACTTCCAGGCGGAGATGCACGCCGGGATCTGCTGGGGAGGCTGGCAGTGAACTGGTCCCGAAACGACAGCGAAGGCGCGTTGAAATGGGCGGGGCAGTTGCCCGCTTCTGAACAACACCTCGCCTATCCGCCCATCTTGGCCCAAGTGGGGGCTGAACAACCCGCCATTGCAGTGACGTTGCTGGACAAAGTTGTTCCAGAGGTTCGAGCGGCTCTCGGCGAGCAAATCGCGGAGCAGTGGCTGCAGATTGACCCAGCTGCCGCCCGCGCCTGGCTCGCGACCGCACCGCTGCCAGCAGAGCTGAAACAAAAGCTCCTCAAGCAGTAGGCCGCGCAGACGAATCCCCAACTCTGTGGAGACCCACCGACGGCAGGTGCGCGATCTTCAGGCCGCTGAATGCGCGAGATGGTGAACGTGGGTGGCGGCACCGCGCCGGAGACGTTCCGCTTCGAAAGCAACCAGTGGTTCGCCGAGGACCGCCCGACGGCATCGAAGCCCCGGCTGCCAGTCGCGGAGAAGGATGGAATTTACGGGCGCGACCCGAGGTGAGGGAACCTTGCAGTTGGTGACCGGGTGGAACGGGCCACCGGCCCGTTGCGGTGGGCGACTCGCCCGCCGCTCGTGCTGCGCCGGAAACGCTCCAATCAATTCGAGCACTCACTGCGCCGAAGCTCGGCGGCAGGTTGCCGCCGAGAACGGCCAAGTTGGCCGTTCCACCCGGACTCAGCTGCTCTTTCGTTTGCCAAGGCCAGTTCGTGATGCGGCGCATCACAAATCCGTGTTCATCCGTGTGCATCCGTGGTTAATTTCCAACTCATGAAGCCGCTGCGTTCCGCCCTCTTTACGCTGCTCTACGCCCTTTGCATCTCTGCGTTGAATGCCTTCGCCGCATCGAAGCCGAACGTCCTGCTGCTCATGTCCGACGACCTCGCCAATACGCTCGGCTGCTACGGCCATCCGGTGGCGAAGACGCCGAACCTCGACGCGCTTGCGAAGCGCGCCGTGCTGTTCGAGCGCGCGTATTGCCAGTTCCCGCACTGCAATCCCTCGCGCGCCTCGATGATGTCCGGCCTGCGCCCGCACACCACGCGCGTCACGGACAACGCGGACAATCTCTACCAGAACCTGCCCGGCGTGATGACGCTGCCGCATCACTTCCGCCGCAACGGTTACGCCACCGCGCGCTGCGGGAAGATTTTTCACCTCGGCGTGCCGACGGGTGCCGAGAGCATGGACGACCCGCAGGCGTGGGATTTCGGCACGCCGTTCAAGGACGAGCGGCCTTACCCGCCCAAGCGCGAGAGCACGGTGAAGGTCACGACCGGCAAGAAGCAGGGGCTGCCGTGGACAGAAACCACCGGCACGGACGACGACCTCGTGGACGGGAACTTCGCGAAGACCGCCGTCGAGTGGCTGGAGAAGCGCGACCCGTCGAAGCCGTTTTTCCTCGCGGTCGGCTTTCATCGCCCGCACCTGCCGCTGGTCGCGCCCGCGAAGTATTTTGACCTCTATCCGTTCGACAGCATCAAGCTGCCCACTGAGCCGGCGGATGATGAGGCGGACATCCCCGCGCCCGCGCGCAACGGCTCCGTGCCCGGCTACGCCATCAGCACCACGCCGGAGCAGCGGCGCGCAGCGATTCGCGGCTACCTCGCGACGGTGAGCTTCATGGACGCGCAGGCGGGCCGCGTGCTGGACGCGTTGAAGCGCCTCGGCCTCGCGGAGAACACCATCGTCGTCTTCGCCGGCGACCACGGCTGGCATCTCGGCGAGCACGGGCTGTGGCACAAGCGCAGTCTCTTCGAGGAGAGCGCCCGCGTGCCGTTCCTCGTCCACGCGCCCGGCGCGAAGGGCAACGGGCAGCGCAGTCTGAGTGTCGTCGAATTGCTGGACGTTTACCCCACGCTCTGCGACCTCACTGGCGTGCCCGCGCCCGCGAGCTTGCAGGGCAAGAGTCTGCGACCCGTGCTGAACGACCCGAAGGCCGTGCTGCATGAAGGCGCGTTCGCCCAAGCCCGGCGCGGCCCGAAGGCGGAGTTCTGGGGCCGCAGCGTCCGCACTGCGCGCTGGCGCTGCACGGAGTGGGACGAGGGCCGGAACGGCATCGAACTCTACGACCACGACGCCGACCCGCACGAGTTCACCAACCTCGCGGGCGACCCGAAGCACGCGGCGGTGCTGAAGGAGTTGCGCGCGGTGCTCGCTGCGAAGCTGCCGCCGTTTGGAAAGTAGGTCAGCGCGCCCCGCCTGACTTCCATTCGAAATTAGCCGCTTGAGCGGAGTCTGAAAGTCAGAAGGACAGGCGAGACGCACTGTCCTACTTCACTCGCCGGATTTCCCTTCCTTCGGTGTTTCCAATTTACGGCACCGCGCTAGGATGCCGCCATGCCCACGCTTCATCGCATGGCCCTGTTTCTCTTTGCGACTCTTTGTGTTCTTTGTGGCCAATCCACCGCCGCCGGGGCGAAACGCCCGCCCAACTTCATCGTCATCCTCGCCGACGACCTCGGCGCGAAGGAGCTGAGTTGCTACGGCAGCAAACTTCACCAGACGCCGCAGCTCGACCGCATGGCGGCGGAGGGGACGCGCTTCGAGACGTTCTTCGCCACGCCGCTCTGCACGCCGACGCGCGTGCAACTGATGACCGGGCAATATGGTTTCCGCACTGGCTACCTCGGCATGAACAACAAGGCGTTCATCCCCGCGCCCGGCTCGCCGGAGACGGACATCGGCAGCCGCTTCACGTTCGCCGATTTGCTCAAGTCGCGCGGCTATGCGACGGCGCTGTCCGGCAAGTGGCAGCTCTCCGGCAAGCTGCCCACGCTCATCCGCGACGCGGGCTTCGACGAGTATCGAATGTGGGCCTACGAGCACAACCTGCCGCCCGGCGTGAAGCATCCCGGTCGCGAGCCGAACAACGGCCAGCACTCGCGCTACTGGCACCCGAGCATCGTCGAGAACGGCAAGCATCTCCCGACCACGCCGGCGGACTTCGGCCCCGACTTGTTCAACGACTTCGTCATAGACTTCGCGCGGCGGCATCGGGAGCAGCCGTTCTTCATCTACTATCCGTCCGTCCTCACGCATGGCCCGCGCGTCGAGACGCCCGACCCGACAAAGCCCGGCGCGCGCTGGCCGGCGGGCCTCAAGTCGAATCTCGAATACCTCGACCACCTCACGGGCAAGCTGCTCGCCGCGCTGAAGGCCGACGGCTTCGCGTCGAACACCTACGTCTTCTTCATCGGCGACAACGGCACCGCTGGCGATGGCAAGGCCACGCCGACCGAGTTGGGGGCGCGCGTGCCGGGCATCATGTGGGGCGCGGACGTGAAGCGCGGCGTGGTCTCGCGCGCGGTCGCGGACCTCACGGACATCATGGCGACGCTGGCGGATTTGTCGGGCGCAACGCTGCCGAAGGACCGCGTGTTCGATGGCAGGAGCTTCGCGCCCGTGCTGCGCGGCACCCAACCGCGCCATCGCGACTGGATTTACAGCCACCTCGATGACGGCCGGGTGCTACGCGATGAGCGCTGGCTGTTGGAAATCCCGTTCGGCAACAAGGGCGGCAAACTCTTCGACTGCGGCACGAGCCGCGATGGCACTGGCTACCGCGATGTGACGGACTCGAACGAGCCGGACGCGGAGGCCGCGCGAGAGCGCTTCACCGCCGTGCTCGCAAAGATGCCGGAGCCGAAGCCGAGGGTGCTCACGCCGGACGAGGCCAAGCCGAAGAAGCAGTAACCAGTGTTCAGTTTTCAGTGTCCAGTATTCAGTCACCGAAACCCGCTCGCCATGCACTCACTCAACCGATTCCCGTGTCGTCAGTGGTTCGCCGTCCTGCTCGCGGCCTTCCTACTGAACACTGAACACTGCTTACCGAACACTGCCTCCGCCGCCGAGGCGCGCCCGAACATCCTCTTCATCATCTTCGACGACTGGGGCTGGAGCGACGCCGGGGCTTACGGCTCGACCTGGGTGAAGACGCCGAACTTCGACCGCGTGGCGCGCGAGGGCGTGCTGTTCAAGAACGCGTTCACCTCGAACCCCAAGTGCAGCCCGTGTCGCGCGAGCATCCTCACGGGGCGCAACACTTGGCAGCTCAAGGAAGCTGTCTCGCACGGCGGTTATTTCCCGGAAGGCTTCGAGGTGTATCCCGACTTGCTGGAGAGGGCCGGCTACGACGTCGGCCTCACTGGTAAGGGCTGGGGGCCGGGTGATTTCAAGATGCTGGCGAAGCGTGCGCGCAATCCAGCGGGGCCGAGCTTCGACAAGCTGACGCAGAAAGTGCCGGCGTCGGGCATCGGACGCAACGACTACGCGGGCAACTTCGGCGAGTTCCTCCAGCAGCGCGACAAGGCGAAGCCGTTCTGCTTCTGGATGGGGTTCGTTGAACCGCACCGCGCCTACGAGTGGAACTCCGGCGTGCGCCTCGGCAAGAAACCGGAGGACGTGAAGGTGCCCGCCTACCTGCCGGACACCGACATCGTGCGTCGCGACCTGCTGGACTACTCGGTAGAGGTGGAGCACGCCGACGCGCAAATCGGCCGCGCGCTCAAGGTGCTCGAAGCCGCCGGGCAGTTGGAAAACACCCTCATCGTCGTCACGTCGGACCACGGGATGCCGTTCCCCTACGTGAAGGGGCAAATCCACGAGGACGGTTTCCACCTGCCGCTGGCGATGCGCTGGGGCAAGGCCATCAAGCCGGGCCGCATCGTCGAGGACTTCATCAACGTGCGCGACTTCGCGCCGACGTGGATGGAACTCGCCGGCCTGAAGCCGCACGCGCAGATGACCGGCAAGAGCCTCGTAAACATCCTGCGCTCCGACAAATCTGGCTGGGTCGAGAACCGCGACACGATGCTCGCCGGCAAGGAGCGCCACGACATCGGCCGCCCGAACGACCTCGGCTATCCCGTCCGCGCCCTGCGCACGAAGGATTTCCTCTACGTCCACAACTTCCACCCGGACCGCTGGCCCGTGGGCAACCCCGAGACCGACTTCGGCAACTGCGACCCCGGCCCGTCGAAGGAAGTGCTGAAGCTGCTGGGCGGTCACTTCTACGACCTCTGCTTCGGCAAGCGCCAGCCCGACGAACTCTACGACCTGCGCCGCGACCCCGAGGCCGTCAACAATCTCGCCGGCGACCTTGCCCACCGTGAGAACATGGAAGACCTCCGCTACCGCATGATGCAGATGCTCCGCGACGAGCAAGACCCGCGCGCCCTCGGCGAAGCCGCCATCTTCGACACCTACAAGTATGTCGGCGGTCGCGGGAAGGGCTACGAGACATGGCTCAAGGCGCAGGAGGAGAAGCTCGCCGCCGAGTTGAAGGCGAAGCTGGAGGCTAGTCCGGCGAAAAGGGCGAGGCAGGCCAGATAGATTTTGTGCCCCTCGCCTGATTTTCGTGGAGAACGAGCCGCATGTGCGGAATCTCTACGGAGGAGCACTTCCACGAGGGTGGATCAGTGAGCGTGACTCGAAAGCACTACAGGGCACCAATTCCGCACCGGCTCCTCATACCGTTTCGGAATGAGATTCGGTGAAATGGCGAGGAACCACGACGCGCGATGGCTCCCTCTCCCTTCCTTGGAGGAGGGGAGAGGGATGGGGTGAGGGGTGTGCTTCGCTCGGGTTCAGGGGTTGAAATCGCGGGACATGGCGGGCCGTTGCTTCTCTCCCATACTTTCCCACTTCCCCTCGTCACGCAAATGTCACTTCACAGTCGCGCGACTGCTGCTAGTCTCCGCTCCCTTTGACATGGTTGCCGCCGTCACCCAGTTCGCACCGGAGCACTTCCTCAACAGAGAGTTGAGCTGGCTGGCCTTCAACCAGCGCGTGCTCGACGAGGCGCTCGATCCCGCCACGCCGCTTCTGGAGCGCGTGAAGTTCTTCTGCATCACCAGCTCGAACCTCGACGAGTTCTTCGAGGTGCGCGTGGCCGGCATCAAGCAGCAGATCGAGAGTGAAGTGGTCGAGCGCAGCGTGGACGGCCTCACGGCCACCGAGTGCTTCCGCGCCATCAACCGCCGTGTGCGTGAAATGGTCGAGGCCCAGTTCCGCTGCTGGCGCGAGCAGCTCGTGCCGGCGCTGGCGGAGAACGGAATCCGCTTCCTCGATGTCGCCGAGCTTGGCCCCGCCGACCGCGTCTGGCTGGAGAGCTATTTCCAGACGCAGGTCTGGCCGGTGCTCACGCCGCTGGGCCTCGACCCCGCGCATCCTTTTCCACAACTGCTCAACAAGACGCTCAACCTCATCGTGCAGCTCGAAGTGCTGCGGAACGGCGAGAACCAGCGCCGGCTCGCCGTGGTGCAGGTGCCCCGCGCGCTGCCCCGGCTGGTCAGGCTGCCGCGCGATGACTCCCGGCAGGATTACGTCTTCCTCGCGCACATCGTCGGCCACTTCCTGGCCGACTTGTTTCCGGGGACGAGTCTGCTTGGCCACTGGCAGTTCCGCGTCACTCGCAACAGCGAGCTTTACATTGATGAGGAGGACACCGCGAACCTCATCAAGGCCGTCGAGGAGGAGCTGCACAACCGCCGCAAGGGCGAGGGCGTGCGGCTGGAAGTCTCGGCGGACTGCCCGCCGGACATCCGCGCCGAGCTGCTTGCCAAGCTGGGCCTCACCGACGCCGACCTCTACGTCATTGACGGCCCGATCAGCCCGGTGCGGCTCATGGCCATCGTCGAGGGAGATCACTCACCGGAGCTGCGCGACCCGCCCTTCATCGCACGGCCCGCGCCCGCGCTGCGCGAGCAGCCGGACTTGTTCGCCGCCATCCGCGAGCGCGATGTGCTTCTGCACCACCCGTTCGACAGCTTCAGCAGCGTCGTCGAGTTCCTCGCACAGGCGGCGGATGACCCGGATGTCCTCGCCATCAAGATGACGCTCTACCGCACCGGCGGCGATCCGCGCATCGTCGGTGCGTTGATGAACGCCGTGCGCAACGGCAAGCAGGTCACGGCCGTCGTCGAGCTGAAGGCGCGCTTCGACGAGGCCAACAACATCGCGTGGGCGCGGCGGCTGGAGGAGGCGGGCGTCCACGTGGTCTATGGCCTCGTCGGCTACAAGGTTCACGGCAAGATGACGCTCGTGGTGCGCCGCGACGCCGACGGCATCCGCCGCTACGTCCACCTCGCCACCGGCA
>JACRKB010000300.1 GCA_016235545.1 Verrucomicrobiota bacterium
CGCAAGTTCCGCTACCTCTTCAGCGGCGACATCGGGCGTCCGGGACAAGACATCCTCCGCGACGCGCAGCCGGTCGAGAACGTGGACTTCCTCCAGATCGAAAGCACCTACGGCAACCGCACGCACTCCAGCCCCGTGGACGCGCGCGACGAGCTGGCCGCGCTCGTCGGCGACACCATCCGCGACGGCGGCAAGGTCATCATCCCGGCCTTCTCCGTGGGACGCACGCAGCAGATTGTTTACGCCCTGCACCAGCTCACGGACGCCGGGAAACTTCCGCGCGTGCCCATCTTCGTGGACAGCCCGTTGAGCGTGAACGCCACGGAGATTTTCCGGCTCCACCCCGAGTGCTTCGACGAGCAGACCTACGAGTTCCTCCGTGAGAAGGGGAACCCCTTCGGCATGGAAAACCTCACCTACATCCGCGAAATGGAAGGCTCGCGGAAACTCAACGAGCTGAAGGAACCCGCCGTCATCATCAGCGCCTCCGGCATGGCCGAGGCTGGACGCGTCCTGCACCACTTGCGCAACCACGGCGGCAACCCGGTCAACCTGATTCTCTTCGTCGGCTTCTGCGCAGAACACACGCTCGGCGCGCAAATCATCGCCGGACGCAGCCCGGTCAACATCTTCGGAGAACCGCACGCCATCCGCGCGCGCGTCGCCAAAATTGACGCCTTCTCCGGCCACGCCGACCGCGCCGAGCTGTCCGGCTACGTGAAGTCGCTCACCGGCCACATCAAGAAAACCTTCGTCATCCACGGCGAGGAAGAGCAGTCCCTCGCCTTCGCCGGGACGCTCAAGCAACTCCTGCCCAAGTCAGAAATCACCGTCCCCGTGCTGCATCAAGTGATTGAGGTGTGAGCCGCTGAGATAGAACGCGGCCCGAGATCCGCGAGAATCAGTTGCGGTGCCGGGCCGTTCGTGAGCGGATTCTTCGCGAAGCCCTCCGTCTCCAAACGCCCCAACCAGTCAGCGATGACCGACTGAACCACGGCCAAATCCAACCGCTCGTGGCGTGCTGGGAATTGCCGGAGATTTGCCGCCGCCAGCTTGAAGAGCGCTGCGGCGGGACGCAGGCGCGGATACTTGAGGCAGTCCTTCTGCAAGTGGACGAACGCGCCGGCGAACTGGATGAGGCCCTTGTAGAAGTTGCCGTTTGGCCCGTGGCGGTCGGCGAGCCAGAGTTCCTCCAGCACGTCGTGAGCTTCGTAGAACTGGCCGCGGTTGAAGCACGCGAAGTAGCCGAGGTAGTGCGCGGGGAGGTCGCGGCCTTGGAGGTCGGCGATGAGGGCGGCGATCTTGGGGGACTTGTGGGACACAGGGGGAAGCGTGCTGCGTGTTCCGTGTTGCGTGATTACGTCAGGACGCGTTGATTGCAAATCACGGAACACGGAACACGCAGCCCGCTCAACTCTCGAGCACGCTGATCTCCACCGGCTCCACCTCGATGCCGAGGCTCTCCAGCCAGTTGATGGCGGCGCGGATTTCCGAACGCGCGCCGTCGAGTTCGAGGCAGACGATGCCGATGTCCTTGCCCACGCTGACCTGCCGCAGGTTGAAGACGACCTTGAACTTCTGCCCCAGCTCCCAGATCACCGGTCGCGTGATGAGCGGCGCGGGGAAGGTGAGCCAGAGCCGCGACTTGGACTGGCGCGGGTCCGGCGGGAGCTTCGGCTCGGCTTTGGCGTCGGACGGGGCGGCGGGCTTCTTCTTCGGAGAAGGCATGGGACAGAATGGCCGTGAGTTCTGAGAATTGTCAAAGCAGCCGAGAGCCAGCGTTCACTGGCTGTCTTTGAAAGGAACAGCTACCAGGATGCCGACGACCGAAGCGCTGATAACGAGCAGGAAAAACAACCCCAAGGTAACGAAGGCCTTGATCCCACGCGTGCGGAACAGGTAGGCGGGAACGAACACGGACCAACAGGAGAAGACGAAGGTGTCAAAGTCGTAGCAGCCCCAGATACCGAGCCGCCGGGCATCCTTCAGCACCCACGATGAAAGGCACAGGGCGAATCCTACCATAAACGAAACCTCAAATGCAGGGTGGTTCGAGTTCTGACGTGAGACACTTGAGCCGAAGATGTAGAGCATCCAGAAGCACCATGCCAGCGGGACTTCCCAGCTTCCCGGAATGAACCAGTTGGCAATGGCGGCGCCTTGTTTCATTGCCCTATCCCCCCGCAATCGCCGGGATGATGCTGATTTCGTCGCCGTCCTTGAGGGGCGTGGCCTGGTTCTGGAGGAATCGGATGTCCTCTTCGTTCACATACACGTTCACGAAGCGGCGGACCTCGCCCTTGTCGTCGAGCAGCCGGTCCTTGATGCCGGGATACTTGGCCTGCAACTCGGCGATGGCCGCGCCGACGCTGGCGGCGGTGAGGATGACGGTTTCCTCGCCGCCGGTGAGCTGGCGGAGCGGGGTGGGGATGCGGACGTTGATGGGCATGAGTGGATGTTGGAGTAGTGGAGTGATGGAGTGTTGGAGAGGAGCATAACTCCACCACTCCATTACTCCAGCACTCCGTTGGTTTTCAGGCAGTCACAAGTTGCTTCTCTTCGTCTTTGAGCATCGCCTCGAACTCGCGGAGACTCGGCCGAATCTCGCGGGTCTGGCCCACGTGGCCGACCATCGCTTCGAGGGTCTTGAGGCCGTTGCCGGTGATGCAGAGGACGGCGGAGTCGTTCGCGGGAATCTTGCCGGAGGCGATGAGCTTCTTGGCCACGCCCACGGTCACGCCGCCGGCCGTCTCGGCGAAGATGCCTTCGCACTCGGCCAGCAGACGGATGCCCTCACGCACCTCGTCGTCGGTCACGTCGTCGGCATGGCCGGCGGTCTCCTTCATCACCTTGAGCGCGTAGAAGCCGTCGGCGGGCGTGCCGATGGCGAGGCTCTTGGCAATGGTGTTCGGCTTCACGGGCTTGAAGAAATCCAAGCCGGCCTTCTCCGCCGTGCTGATGGGATTGCAGCCGGTGGCCTGCGCGCCGTGGATGTGCCAGTCGCTCTCGGACACGAGGCCTAGCTTGGCGAACTCCTGATAGCTCTTGTGAATCTTCGTGAGCAACGAACCGCTCGCCATTGGCACGACGGTGTGTTGCGGCACGCGCCAGCCGAGCTGCTCGCACACCTCGTAGCCCAGGCTCTTGCTGCCCTCGGCGTAGTAGGGCCGCATGTTCACGTTCACGAAGGCCCAGCCGAACTTGCCGGCAATCTCCGCGCAGAGGCGGTTCACCTCGTCGTAGTGGCCCTTGATGCTGATGACGTTCGCACCATAGACGAGCGAGTTGACGACCTTCCCGAGTTCGAGGTCGGACGGGATGAAGACGTAGGATTTGAGGCCGGCGGCAGCGGCGTTCGCGGCGACGGAGTTGGCGAGGTTGCCAGTGGAGGCACAGGCGACGGTCGTGAAACCAAGTTCCTTCGAGCGACTGAGCGCGACGCTCACAACGCGGTCCTTGAAGGAGAGCGTCGGGTAGTTCACCGCGTCGTTCTTAATCCACAGCTCGCGGATGCCGAGGCATTTCGCCAGCCGGTCCGCCTTCACCAACGGCGTGTAGCCGACCTGACAACCCACGGTAGGCTCGCCTGCGATGGGCAACAGCTCGCGGTAGCGCCACATCGTGCGCGGGCGCGACTCGATGGCGGCGCGGGTGAGCGACTGCTTGATGCGGTCGTAATCGTAGGCGACTTCGAGCGGGCCGAAGTCGAACTCGCAGACGTGCGTGGCGCTGAGGGGATACTCCTTGCCGCACTCGCGGCACTTGAGCGCCTTCATGAAACCTTCGTGCTTGTCCATAATTTGCCTGACCGCGTCCGTTTCAGGGCAAAACAAAAGCCCCGACTCATCTGGATGAGAAGGGGCCGCAAGACTACACGCGCTCGCTTCTCATCTTTCCCCCGGCCTTGCGGCTGGAGCTGGAATTAGCACCTGGTCACTGCGGACGCGCCGCAATCGGTTGCCGTGACTTCATCGGGCCAGTCCCTCAGTCACTCTGGATGAGTGTCCGCCTCGCGGCGAACGGTGCGGAAAGTGGCAGCTACCCGCCGGAAGTGTCAACGGGATTTTCCCGTCAGCTCTGCGCTGGCTCCACTGCCTTCGGCGGCGGCGTGTTGTCCTTGAACAGCACCGCGAAAACGAAGATGAGCACCGCCGACATCACCGCCGGCACAAGCCAGATGCCGGACCAGTTGTGCGTCGCGCCTCCCGCGTTCGTGTAGTGCTGCCCGACCACACCGGAGAGCCACGACCCGACGAACATCCCCGCGCCCAGCGTGACGAACGCATGGAAGCCCTGTGTCGCCGCGCGGATGTCCTCGCTGGCGCGGTTGTCCACATACATGCGGCCCATCACAAAGATGTAGTCGTAGCACATGCCGTGGACGGCGATGGCAACGAACAGCATCCACGCCGCGTTGGTCGCCTGCGGAAATTGCGTCAGCAAGCCGAAGCGCACGGTCCACGCGACCATGCCGAGGATGAGAATGCCTTTCACGCCGAGCCGCTTGAGCAGCCACGGCAGCAGCAGCAGGAAGACGACATCGGAAACCTGCCCGACGGTCATCTTCGCCGCCGCGTTCTCAATCTTCAGCTCGTTCATGAAGGCGTTCATCCAACTGAAGTAGAAACTCAGCGGCACGCAGATGAGGAACGAGCAGATGATGAACGTGCAGAACGAGCGGTCACGCATGAGCTTGAGCGCGTCGAGGCCCAGCATGGTGCGGGCGGTGACGGGTGCGCCCGCGCCCTTGGGCGGCGTGTGCGGCAGCGTGAACGAGTAGAGGCCCATCACCAGCGCCGCGCCCGCCGCTAGCTGGAACATCCCGGCGTTGTTCTCGAACTTCATCGCACTCACCGTGATGCCGGCGGCAATCCAACCCACGCTGCCCATGAGCATCACGAGCGGAAATTCCTTCGCCGGGTTCTTCGAGTGCGTGAGCGTCAGCGCGTTCGTCAGGCCATGTCCCGCCATGTAGCTGATGGTGTAGGCGATGAGCACGGGGTAGAACTGACCGAAGGTGGTCAGTGTCGAGACGTAGTAGAGCAGCGCCGCGCCGATGAGATGCAGCGTCCCGAGCAGCCGTTGCGTGGCGAAGAAGCGGTCCGCCACAATGCCGGCGAAGAACGGCGAGACCATCGCGCCAATCGCCGTGCTTCCGTATGCGAGGCCGATTTGACCGCCCTCAAACTTCAGCGTCGAGTGCAGGTAGGTGCCCATCGTGACATACCAGGTGCCCCACACGAAGTAGTGCAGGAACACCATGAACCAGAGGCGGACGAAGAGCGTAAGTGACATAAGATTTGGTTTTCGGAGTCCACTAACCGACTTCGCGAAGCGCGAGGCCATTCAAGGCGGCGGCGCGATGAAACTGGCTTGGTGTCCCGCCTTTAGGCGGTTCGGGACGCTGACACCCTGAAGGGTGGACACCGAACAATCGCGGGCCAGAGCACTACGCCGCCTTGAAGCTCACCTGCTCCGCAGCGGGCGCGGCGAGCCGGATCTTCGCCTGCGCGACGGTGTTGGCGACAGTCAGACCGTATTTGTTGCGCAAGTAATCCACGCTGCTGGCGTGCTCGATGAAGGCGTCCGGCCAGCCGATGCGCGCGACGGGCGTCGTGATTTGCGCGTCGGCGAAGTGCTCCAGCACGGTGCTGCCGTAGCCGCCCATCAGGACGTGGTCTTCGAGCGTGATGACGAGGTCGGCGGCGCGCCCAAAGAACTCGTGCGTGCCAACGTCAATGGGCTTGGTCCAGCGCGGGTTGATGACGGCGACATCGAAGCCCTCGGCGGCGAGTTGGTCGGCGGCCTTCTTCGCAATGCCGTGCATTTGGCCGAGGCCGAACAGGGCAACTTTCTTGCCACCGCTGTTCTCGAACTGCCGCGTGATTTCGGCCTTGCCGACTTCCAGCAACGCGGGCGTTTCCTTGATGGGCACGCCCTCGCCGTTGCCGCGCGGGTAGCGGATGAACGTCGGGTGCTTCTGCAAGCTCGCGGTGAACATCATGTCCGCGAGTTCATCCTCGTCCTTCGGCGCCATCGCGATGACGTTGGGCAGGCAGCGTAGGTAGGAGATGTCAAACAAGCCGTGGTGCGTGGGGCCGTCGTTGGCGCTCAGGCCCGCGCGGTCCATGCAAAAGATGACCGGCAAGTCCTGCAAGCACACGTCATGGTGGATGCAGTCGTAGGCGCGCTGGAGGAAGGTGGAGTAAATCGCCACGACCGGGTGGAAGCCCATCGTCGCCATGCCGGCGGCGAAGATGACCGCGTGTTCCTCGGCGATACCGACATCGTAGTAGCGGCTGGGCATCGCCTTCTCCAAGTGTTTCAACCCCGTGCCCGTGGGCATCGCGGCGGTGATGCCGACCAGCGTGGCGTCTTTCTGGCAGAGGCGCACGAGCGTCTGGCCGAACACGTCTTGATACGCGGGAGGCGTGCCAGGCTTGGCGGCCGGCGTCTCGCCGGTCTCTGCGCAGTAAGGTCCGAGGCCGTGAAACTTCTCCGGGTGCTTGAGCGCGGCTTCGAAACCCTTGCCCTTCTTCGTGAGCAAGTGCAGCACGATGGGGTAGTCGCAGTTCTTGGCGAACTCCAGTGCCTTGACGACCAGCGGCAAGTCGTGTCCGTCAATCGGCCCGAGGTAGCGCACGCCCAGTTCCTCGAAAATGAGGCTGCTGCCGAAACCACCGCGCCCGTCGTCCTCGCTGCTGGTGGGATTGTGGCGGAGCGTAAGCTCCTTCACGACGCCCTTCACCGCTTCCTCGACCTTCTGCCCGAGCTTGTAAGTAATTTCGCCGCGCGGGGTGCTGCGCATGAAGGACTCGAAATCCTTCTGAAGCTGGTTGTAGGTCGGGTTGGTGATGAGCTTGTTCAGGTAGCCGGAAATCGCGCCGACATTCTTCGCGATGGACCACTCGTTGTCGTTGAGGATGCCGATGAACTTCTTAGTGGTGTGCGCGATGTTGTTCAACGCCTCGAAGGACACGCCGTTGGTCAGCGCGGCGTCGCCGAAGATGCAGACGACATGCTCGTCGCTCTTGCGCTGGTCGCGCGCGGCGCACATGCCCAGCGCGGCAGAAAGCGCCGTGCCCGCATGGCCCGCACCGAAGCTGTCATGCTCGGACTCGGTGCGCAGTGCGAAGCCGTTCAAGCCGTCCGTCTGGCGGATGGTATGGAAGCGGTCCTTGCGGCCCGTGAGCAGCTTGTGGACATAGACCTGATGGCTCACGTCCCACACGAACTTGTCCTTCGGCGTGCTGAAAACGCGGTGCAACGCGATGGTCAACTCCACCACGCCGAGGTTCGGGCCGAGATGACCGCCGGCCTTGGCGAGCTTGGTGATGAGTTCGCCGCGGATGTCCTGCGCGAGGGAGATGAGTTGCTCCGGGGTGAGTTTCTTCACGTGCTCCGGGCTGTCCACCATGTCGAGGTATCGGTTCATTTTGTCTGATTCAGATTACGATTAAGATTAAGAGTAGGATTAAGGGGCGCTCTGCCTCTTGCTCTTACTCCTAATCTTACTCTTAATCCTCCGCCCCCACCGCCACCGGCTTGAGCTCAAACTCCCCGCCGGGCGTCTGCTCAAGCTGCTTCACCTTCAGTTCCGCCTCGGCGAGCTTGGCTTGGCAGACCGCCGCGAGCCGCGTGCCCTCCTCGAAACGCGTGAGCAGCGTCTCCAACGGCAGCTCCTGCGACTCCATCGCTTCCACGATGGCTTCGAGCTTCTGGAGCGCCTCCTCGAAGGGCTGGTCCGCCGCCGGGGGAGTCGCCGCACTGGCTTTGGCAGCTTTCGACATTGGGTGGACGGTAGGGAAAATGCCGAAACCCGTCCAGCCCATATCCGAGCTACCGAGGTTGCCCACGGATAACGGGGATGGCGCGGATGGAAGAAATCCAGTTGTGCGCGTGCGAATAGTTTCCATCCGCGTCATCCGCGTTATCCGTGGGCGACCTCCCCTTTTCCCTCGCCTCCCGCGCGTGGCGCTTCCCATAGTTCGCGCGCCCGTGATTGCCGCCATTGAAAACCAACCCGCCGGTTCCGGCACCGACCTCGTCCAGCAGGTCTCGGAAATCTTTTCGCCGACCGGGCTGCTCTCCACGGCCAGCAACTTCGAGTTCCGCCCCGAACAGCAGCAGATGGCCGTGGCGGTCGCGCGCGCGTTGGAGAAGCGCGAGCACCTCGTCGTCGAGGCCGGCACGGGCGTCGGCAAGTCGCTTGCTTACCTCATCCCGTCCATCCTGTTTGCCCTCGCGCAGAAGAAGAAGGCCGTCGTCTGCACGCACACCATCAACCTCCAGGAGCAGCTCACGCAGAAGGACCTGCCGATGCTCGCCGCCGTGCTGGGCGCGCTGCCCGAGCCGGTGCGGTTCAACTACGCGATGCTCAAGGGCCGCGCGAACTACCTTTGCTCGCGCCGCCTGCACAAGGCCATGCAGCACGCCGACCAGCTCTTCACTTCGCCGGAGATTGAGGAGCTGAAGCGCGTCGCCGAGTGGGCGAAGGAGACGAAGGACGGCAGCCGCTCGGACTTCGAGCTGGAGCCGGACCCGAAGGTCTGGGCGCAGGTCTGTTCCGAGCGCGGCCTGTGCTCGCCGAAAATTTGCGGCCACCAGTCCGACTTCGCGAAGGACCACGGCCTCTGCTTCTTCCAGCGCGCCCGCAAAAGCATCCTCGCCGCCGACGTGCTGGTGCTGAACCACACGCTGTTCTTCACGCTGCTCGGCGCGGTGAACGAGGAGCAGGAGGGGGGCATCCTCTTCAAGAACGATTTTCTCATCTTCGACGAGGCGCACACGGTCGAGAACGTCGCGGCCCGGCACGTCGGCCTGAGCGTGTCGAGCGGACAGCTCCGCTTCGCGCTCGGGCGCCTGTGGAATCCCAAGTCCGGCAAGGGCCTGCTCGCGACGCTGCGCCAGGGCAAGTCCGTGAAGCTCGTGGATGAACTCTTCTCAGAGTCGGAGACGTTCTTCCAGCAGGTCGAAGAAGCCTGCGACACGATGAACAAGCAAGCGCGCGAGTCGGACAGCCGCAGCCGCTTCGGCTCCGGCGGCGACGGCGCGCGCCGCGACTGGAAGGAGCTGCGCATCCGCCAAGCCGACCTCGTGAAGGACAACGTCACGCTGCCCATCCAGCGCCTGCGCGAGTCGGTGAGCGAACTCATCAAGACCTCCGAGGACGCGGACACGGGGCAGGAGTTGATGGAGTGCAACCGCCGCCTGCTGGAGCTGCGCCAAGCCATCGCCGCGTTCCTAAGCCAGGAGGGGCAGGACTACGTCTATTGGGTCGAGCGCGGCGGCAAGACGCAGCGCAACCTCTCCCTGAACGCCGCGCCCGTGGACGTGGCGGATTATCTGCGACGCCGCCTCTTCGAGAGTGACACGAGCGTCGTGATGACGAGCGCGACTTTGGGAACCAGCGTGCTCCGTGCTCCGTGCTCCGTGCCTGAGCCAAGCACGCAACACGCAACACGCAGCACGCCCAAGCCTCCCCCCGCTTCCGGCCTCAACTACTTCATCCGCCGCGTCGGCGCGGAGAAGGCCACCGCCCTTCAGCTCGGTTCGCCCTTCGACTACGAACGGCAGATGAAGGTCTTCGTCGCCAACAAAATGCCCGACCCGCGAGATGCCGGCTATCGCGAGGCCTTGGAACATTGGGTGAAGCACTTCGTCCGGCAGACGCACGGCAAGGCCTTCGTCCTGTTCACCAACTACAAGCTCATGCAGGAGCTGGCCGAGCGGATGCAGCCGTTCTTCGAGGAGTTGGGCCTCGAATGCTTCGTGCAGGGCACCGGCACGCCGCGCTCGACGATGCTGGAGAAGTTCAAGGACGACGTGGACAGCGTGCTCTTCGGCACCGACAGCTTCTGGCAGGGCGTGGACGTGCCGGGCGAGGCGCTCTCGAACGTCATCATCACGCGCCTGCCCTTCGCCGTGCCAGACCACCCGCTCATCGAGGCGCGCATCGAGGCAATCGAGGCGCGCGGCGGCAACGCCTTCAGCGAGTTCAGCCTGCCCGAGGCCATCCTGAAATTCCGTCAGGGCGTGGGCCGCCTCATCCGCACCAAGACCGACACCGGCATCGTCGTCGTGCTCGACAACCGCGTGCTGAACAAGCGCTACGGCCAGGCCTTCCTCGACGCGATTCCCAAGTGTCCGCTGGAAGTGGTGTGACGCCCGTAGGACACGCGTCGCGCCTGTCTTTCTGATTTCAGGAAACCGCTCAAGCGGAACATTTGAACCCGAATTCCGAAGTTGGCGCTCTGAAGGAGCACCACAAATCAGCCCGGGGCAGCGCCCCGGGTTACTCGGCAACGATTGGGAAAGCCCTGAAAGGGCGGCACAAAATGTTCCGCCCTTTCAGGGCGGCGATGCGTCAACACCGCAACCCGGGGCGTTGCCCCGGGCTGTCATGTGCGAGGCTTTCAGCCTCAGCTTCGGAGTTCAGGTTGAAATGGAAGTCAGGCGGGACGCACTGACCTACTTTGGCGGCGACTGGAAGTCGCAGGCACAATCGCTCACAGCCACTTCGCCCGCAGCGGCTCCGGCGAGTTCGGCATCTCGAAGAGAAACACGCCGAGTGCCGGGTCGAAGTGCGCTTCAACTCGCTCCCCGTTCACCCAAACGCGATACGCGCGATGCGCTGAGCGCACCACCACACGCCACGTCTGCACGCGGCCGGCGAACGCACCGCTTGCCGCGCCCAACAAAAGTTCCCGGCTCGTGCCACGGTCGGCGAACTCAATCTGCCGCGTGGAAATCTCGCCGCGTTCGTAGCCCAGCGACTCGCCATCGTCCTCGTGCCACGTAAAGGAGCTTCGGCCATGCGGCCACACGTGGAGGTTCACCACGGAGTCGGCCTCGCTTGTGATGAACTGTCGTGCAGCAACCGTGGGCACCACCGCGCCCGCGCGCACGAAGACCGGGATGTGCTCGGCCACCGCCTCGGCGACGATGTGTTGCTCGCCCTCAAACAGGCTGCCGCTCCAAAAGTCAAACCACAGCCCGCGCGGCAGATAAACACTCCGCGCCGTCGCGCCGGGCCGGAGGATGGGCGCGACCAGCAGGCTCTCGCCGAGCAGGAACTGGTCGTCGCACGCGACAGCGGCGGGGTCGTTCGGGTGATGCCAGAGCAGCGGTCGCATGATGGGCGCGCCGGTGCGGTGCGCCTCGGCGAAGAGGCAGTCCAGATACGGCAGCATCTGGTAACGCAGCGTGATGGCATCGCGGCAGACCGCCTCGACGCGCGGGCCAAACGCCCACGGTTCTTGCCGGCGCGAGTCATTGTTCGCGTGATTGCGGAAGAACGGAGTGAAGGCCGCGAGCTGCGTCCAGCGCGCGAGCAGTTCACCGGTGCAGTGGTCGAGGAAACCACCGACATCTGCGCCGCAGAAGGCGACGCCGCTGAGGCTCAGGTTCAGCAACATCGGGATGGACTCGGCGAGGTGTTCCCACGTCGAGCTGTTGTCGCCGGTCCAGACAGCGGCGTGTCGCTGGATGCCTGCGTAACCGGAGCGCGTGAGGATGAAGGGGCGTTGGTCCGGTGCGGCGAGCAGCGCGCCTTCGCGCGACGCGGCGGCCATCGCGGAGCCGTAGAGATTGTGGACGGCAGCGTGCGGAACTTCGTAGTCGCAGGCTTCAGCCTGCGCATCGGTCTGATTCGCATCCTGAAGGTTGCCACTACGATGCACGCAGTCATCCGGCAGTGTCTTGCCGGGCGTGTCGAAGAGCGACGGCTCGTTCATGTCGTTCCAGATGCCGGCGAGGCCGAGGCGCTGGAAGGCAGCTTGTTCCTCCGCCCACCAGCGGCGCGCACGCGGGTTGAGGAAGTCGGGGAAACGGGATTTGCCGGGCCAGACCTTGCCGATGAAGTCACGCTTGCCTCCGGGAGCCTTCACGAAAGCACGTTGGGCGATGCCGCGTTTCAGCACGCCAAACTTCGCGTCGTCCTTCACGCCGGGGTCCACGATGGCGATGGCCTTGAAGCCCTGCCTCACGAGCTTCGCTAGCATCTCGCGCGGGAGCGGGAAGCTCTTGCCGAACGTGAAGACGCGGTGGCCATCCATGTGGTGGATATCGAGGTGCAGGGCGTCGCAGGGGATTTGGCGGCGGCGGAACTCGCGGGCGATGCGCTCCAGCTCCGCGCGGCTCGCGTAGCTGTAACGGGATTGGTGGTAGCCGAGTGCCCAGCGCGGCGGCAGAGGAATGCGCCCGGTCAGCTCGGTGAAGCGCGCGACGACGTCGGCAGGCGTTGGGCCGAGGAAGAGGTAAAGCGAGCCATCTCCCGTGCCGGCGCGGAGGCGGAACTCACCCGGCTCCGTGCAGCCGATGTCCCAAGTCTGGCGCGCGGGGTTGTCCCAGAAGAGGCCCCCTGCCCTGCCCTCGCGCAGCGAGAGCGCGAAGGGAATCGAGACGTAAAGATTCCGCAGGGTCGGGTGGATGCAGGAGGCTTGGCCGAGCACGTCGGCGTTCCAGAACTCGCGGATGAGGCCGCGTTTGTTGAGCGGCCCGGTGGATTCGCCGAGGCCAAAGATGCTTTCGCCGTCGGCGAGGCGGAGGGTGAGTTGTGGCTGTCCATTCGTGACGGCGAACGCGGTGCAGCGGAAGACTTCGAGTCCGGTGTGGTCGTGGAGCGTCCACGTGCCGGTGCGTTGGTTCAGGGAGAATTTGCCGACAGTAGTGGTGAGCGTGTGGCGATAAACCGAAGCTTTGACTGGA
Organism: Verrucomicrobiota bacterium; assembly: GCA_016235545.1. Taxonomy (GTDB): domain Bacteria; phylum Verrucomicrobiota; class Verrucomicrobiia; order Limisphaerales; family SXTU01; genus SXTU01. The sequence continues at coordinate 12,709 of JACRKB010000300.1, forward strand.
GCGCGGACGCCTACGTCCGCAGCAGGCTTCGTCATAAGTTTAGCGGCTGCGGACGTGGGC